>JANQAO010000001.1:0-310916 GCA_030386295.1 Candidatus Persebacteraceae bacterium Df01
ATGGCGTCTACTCCTAAAGCTTTAAAATTTAGCGGGATTTTCCCTAACGCTTGTGCTGCATCCGTGTGCATAACAGCACCCGCAGCTCTCACTTCCGGAGCAATGGTAGCAATATCCTGCAACACGCCAGTTTCATTGTTCGCACGCATGACAGACACCAGCGCCACGCTATCGCCAGCGAGAGTCTGTGTTAAATCATTTTTATCCAACCGCCCTGCACTATCTACTGCCAAAGGGACAAAAGAAAATCCACCACGCTGCGTTCCACGCGCCGCACACAAAACACAAGGATGCTCCGTCGCTGTTGCCGTTACCACATTGCGCATTGACATTAAAGACACGCCCTTAATAATGGTGTTATTACTTTCTGTACCAGATGCAGTAAAAACAACCTCCTCCGGATATGCTCCCACCGCTGTAGCAACTTGCTCACGAGCGGTCTCCACGGCTTGGTGTGCTCGCCGCCCCCAATCATGGCGACTGGAAGCATTACCGTAATTTTCTGTCAAATACGGCATCATCGCTTCTAATACTCGCGGATGTAACGGTGTTGTAGCGTTGTAATCTAAATAAATTTGATTATTGGACATGATAGTAGAAAAAAACCTAACCCCTTAAAAACCCACCCAACGGGCAGTGCCTCCTTGGCGCAAGGAAAAAGGAAAGATGAATCATTTCCCCATTATAATTGCGGCGGTATGGTCACCCGCACATTTCAACAAATCATTTTGGCATTACAGAATTTTTGGGGAGAACAAGGGTGCGTACTCATACAGCCTTTTGACGGAGAAGTAGGTGCCGGTACTTTTCACCCAGCCACCTTTTTGCGGGCGATAGGGCCAGAGCCATGGAAAGCCGCCTATGCACAACCTTCACGGCGTCCACAAGACGGTCGCTACGGCGATAATCCAAACCGTCTACAACACTATTATCAATTTCAAACTGTGATGAAACCATCGCCAGACAATTTTCAAGAATTGTATTTACAGTCGCTGGAAGTTTTAGGGATAGATGCTACCGCTAATGACATTCGTTTTATTGAAGATAATTGGGAATCGCCTACTTTAGGCGCCTGGGGTCTGGGTTGGGAAGTTTGGCTTAATGGCATGGAAGTTTCGCAATTTACTTATTTTCAAGAAGTCGGCGGTCTGCCTGCCAAGCCAGTCATGGGTGAAATAACCTATGGACTAGAAAGATTGGCGATGTTTATACAACAATGTAAGAGCGTTTTTGACTTACAGTGGACGGAAGATACAACCTACGCTGATGTGTATTTGCAAAACGAAAAAGAGCATTCTGCTTACAATTTCGAGCGAGCAAATACGGCTTTATTAGCCCAGCTATTTGATAGCATAGAAGGTGAAGCACAAACACTTTTAGATTCGTCACCACTGCCGTTACCAGCTTACGAAATGACGATAAAATGCTCACATTTGTTTAATTTGTTGGATGCACGCGGCGTCATTGCTGTGTCGGAGCGGACGCGCTATATCGCACGGGTGAGAAAATTAGCACGCCAATGTGCACGAGCATATTTTGAATCACGGGAAAAACTAGGCTTTCCTTTACAAAACAAACAATAAAAGGTTGCACAATGAAACACAAAAAAATGCGGCAATTTTTGGCAGATCACTGCCTACTAGCCGGCGAAATTCAATTGTCTGGCGGTGGCACCGCCAATTTTTATTTTGATTGCAAGCGTGCAACATTAAATGGTGAGTTTTTAACACCACTAGCTGACTGGCTACTAGATGAAGTAGCACCTGCCTTGTCGCCATCACCAACACTTATTGGCGGTCCCACTTTGGGTGCGGATTTTATCGCTGCCGCCGCTATCATGCGCGCCACCCAACGAAATCTACCACTGTGCCGCGCGTCTATCGTGCGAAAAGAAGCCAAAAAACACGGCACCAAAAGTCTTATAGAAAACGAACAACCCTCAGGTCAGCAAGTGTTGGTGGTGGAAGATGTCATCACTACCGGCGGCTCCATCGCTTATGCCTGTGATGAACTGTTGGCAGCAGGACACAAAATTGCCGGCATCGCTGCCATCATAGACCGTGAAGCCGGCGGCAAACAGAAACTGGAAACACAATACAACGCGCCAGTCATGGCGCTATTTACCAAGTCAGACTTTCCTGAATTGAACGGCTAATGTCATTGCAATAAGATGATAGACCAAACATTACTAGTAGAGGTACGAACAGAAGAGCTACCACCGGCATTATTGTGGCGGCTGGGGAATGATTTCCCCGATGCCTTACTGGAAAGTTTGCGGCAGACAGGTTTTGCCACCGCAAAATCAAAACGATTTTGCAAAGACAAAAAAAATCCAACTAACCAAAAAGTCACTACTCAAACAATCACTTTTGCTACGCCACGACGATTGGCGGCACTACTAGAAAACATTCCCGCCGAATCACCGCCTCGCGATGATTTTCGCCGTGGCCCACAGTTAACTGCCTGCCACGACAAAGATGGTGCGCCAACAAAAGCATTAATCGGATTTATGCATTCGGTAGGCGTAACCTGCGAAAAAGAC
This sequence comes from Candidatus Persebacteraceae bacterium Df01, assembly GCA_030386295.1. Taxonomy (NCBI): domain Bacteria; kingdom Pseudomonadati; phylum Pseudomonadota; class Gammaproteobacteria; order Candidatus Tethybacterales; family Candidatus Persebacteraceae; genus Candidatus Doriopsillibacter; species Candidatus Doriopsillibacter californiensis. Next base: position 2,543 of record JANQAO010000001.1, read on the forward strand.
TTAACTCAAACCGAAGATAAAGAACGCGTTTATGTTGCTTGGAAAGGTACACAACCCGGAAAAAAACTAGCCGATGAATTGCCCATCTTAGTGGAAAAAACATTGCTCCATCTTAGCGCACCTCGCTTGATGCGTTGGGGGGATTATGATTACAAATTCATCCGTCCGGTACGTGGCGTGGTGCTCATGCATGGCACATCCGTGATTAACGGCTGCGTGTTAGGAAAACAAACTAGCAATTCCACACAAGGACATCGGGCATTATCTTCGGGAGATATCATTATTTCGTCCGCCGACAAATACGAATTGGTAATGGAAGAAAACGGAAACGTTATTGTTGATTTTGAAAGCCGCAAAAATAATATTCGCGAGCAATTATGGGAAAAAGAAAACGAAATCGAAAAATATATTGGCCTTTCTCTTACTCCCCCGAATAAAAAATGGGATTTTCCAGATGAGATGTCTTCTTTTGGCAACCAAGTTGTAGAAATTAACCTTCAGGGCAAAACAAAAAGAGTCGTCATACCCGGAAAAACAGAAATAGGATACGATACAAATTTATTATTGCAAGAAGTTACAGCAATGTGCGAAAAACCCACCGTGTACCAAGGCGTTGTAGAAAAAGATTTTTTATCATTGCCAACTTTTTGTACCGTTGGCTGTATGACCAAACATCAACGGTATTTTCCGCTATGGGAATCAGAAAAAAGCCTGCATCTTAAAGAAGGCAAATTGTCTCAACATTATTTGTTTGTCGCCGACAACAAACCTAAAAATGATCGAGGCATGATTGATGGGTTTAACACAGTATTGCGAGCGCGTTTACGGGATGTTGATTTTTATATCCGCGAAGATAAAAAATTGTCTTTAGATAGTGCTCTAGAAAAATTAAAAGATATTGTTTATCATCAAAAATTAGGTAGTCAATATCAGCGCGTAGAACGATTGCAAAACATTACCGCCAACATTGCTGAGTTAATGAACCTTGATGAGCAACAACAACACACGCTTGTCAATGCTACTAAAATATGTAAAGCCGATTTGTCAACTTTGATGATTGGTGAATATCCGGAATTTGAAGGCATGATGGCAGCCGAATATTGTTGTCAAAAAACCGATTCAATTACAGGCCAACCTTCTGATGTGTACGAGCTCGTACGCTGGCATAACAATTATGAAAACTCTCCTCTTCCTCTGCTCCCGTCAGAGAATAAATTTCTAAAAATGGGAAGTGTACTAATCCTTGCCTGCCAATTAGAAAAATTAGTTGGGCTATTTGGGATTGGTGAGAAACCTGCCGGGAACAAAGACCCGCACGGGCTTCGAGGAGCGGCAGCCATGATAGTAAACATTTTAACCCTTACTAGATATGCATTGCCTACCGACAAACTGATCAATATTGCCAGAAACACTTTTGATAAATTACCCCAATTTAATATCTCCGAAATACAAAACTTTATTGATGGGCGGCTCCGTGCTATTCTATTAGCAGAAAAGCCTTTGCTAACAACCAAAGAAGAAAGCCAGAAAAAAATAACAAAAAAAAACATGCTCAATGCGATTTTTTCAACACCACAACCGATGTTAAGAGATGTCGCACCCAAAATTGATGCCCTCTACAATTTCATACAGAGAGAAGAAGCCAACTCGCTCATTGAAGCGAACAAGCGCGTCAATAATATTTTTCGCAAATCAGATGTACGTGCTAATAATCTGCAATCTCCAGATGAGTCTTTATTCTGCGAAAAAGAAGAACGCGAATTGTGGGCAGCTATTACCAAATTTAAAAACAACAATCGCACTGATATTAAAGAACAAGAATTTAGTTCCCTCTTACAAGAGTTACTCAAAATTGCACAACCCGTATCCGCTTTTTTTGAACATGTAATGGTTAATACCGATGACGAACGCATTCGTACTAACCGCTTCGCCTTACTAGCCGAGCTGCGTAAGCAGCTCAATCAAGTGGCAGATATTTCGAAACTGTCAGGATAAAATAGCATGCTCACACTGTGGCTGAAAATATTATTTGGCTGTGTTTTGTTGTACGCTGCTATTCTCATTTATTTATGGTTAATGCAGGAAAAAATGATATTTTTTCCCAAACCCTCACCGCCCGACAATATTCGTTCTCTGGCTACCATGACGGTAGAATTTACCGCCTCCGACGGTACCGTGTTGCGCGGTTGGCTCCATCCGGGAGTGGATAATGACAACACAGATAACTGCAAATTATTAATTTATTTTGGCGGCAACAATGAAGAGTTATCGCACAACGTGATTAACAACGCAAAAAACTTTAATATCCCGCAGTTGTATGTCAATTATCGTGGTTATGGTCAGAGTAGCGGCACCTCATCTGCCGCTACCATTCGCGCTGATGCATTATTAATTTTTGACGAAATAATTGAACGATTAAATTTATCACCAGAAAATATTTGTCTGATGGGGCGCAGTATGGGCGGCTATCCCGCAACGTATGTCGCCTCGCGCCGTGATGTTAACCGATTAGCGCTCATCACACCTTTTGATAGCATCAGCAACGTGGCACAAGGACGCTTTCCGCTGTTTCCAGTTAAATCCTTGTTGCGTCATGATATGAATACGCTGGCAGAAGCACCTATGGTACAAGCACCAACGCTGTTTGTTTTATCAGAAAAAGATTATATGGTGCCACACAAACACAGCTACAATTTAATTGAACACTGGACAACGCCGCACACAATGGTGACACTACCTGACACTACACATGGCGATATTGAAACAGAGTCATACTGGTTGGCATTGCAGGATTTTTTCTCTCCTGCAAATGATATTCATAATAACGACGATGTCTAAATTACTAGATTCCATTCAGTCTCCCGCCGATGTGCGAGCACTGACACCCACCCAACTGCCACAGTTAGCCGACGAATTGCGCGCTTTCTTGTTGGATGTGGTGAGTCGCGTCGGCGGACATTTATCTTCTAATTTGGGCGTGGTAGAACTGACCATCGCCTTGCATTACGTCTACAATACGCCGCACGACTTGTTGGTGTGGGACGTGGGACATCAAACATACGGTCACAAAACGCTCACTGGACGAGCAAAGCAGCTGCACACCATTCGCCAGTTAGGTGGGCTGTCTGGTTTCCCACGCCGTGAAGAAAGCGAATACGATACTTTTGGCACCGCACATTCAAGCACCTCCATATCCGCGGCACTAGGCATGGCGGTGGCAGCTAGACAACTAAAAGAAAAACGGCGAGTAACAGCAATTATCGGCGATGGTGCGCTGTCTGGCGGCATGGCGTTTGAGGCACTCAATAACGCTGGCGACTTAAAAAACACCGATTTATTGGTCGTGCTCAATGATAATGAAATGTCTATTTCACCAGCGGTAGGAGCAATTAATAACTATTTGGGGCGTGTCTTGGCAAGTCGCTTTTATGGACGCATGCAACGTGGTGGTCAGCGTATGTTGTCGGGACTCCCGGTAATGCAGCGTTTTGCCCGCCGCGCTCACGAACACCTTAAGGGAATGGTGCTGCCGGGCACTCTATTTGAAGAGTTTGGTTTTAATTACGTAGGACCCATTGATGGTCACGATTTGCCGCTGCTGGTTTCTACCTTGTCAGGACTGCGCGACTCGGCTGGCCCTCAATTTTTACACGTAGTAACGGTTAAAGGACGCGGATTTAAAAAAGCCGAAGCCGACCCTGTTCTGTATCACGGCGTTAGTCGTTTTGAGCCAGAAAACGGTATTGCACCGATGAAAGTGGAAAACCCCGGTGAAAAAAAATCACCCACCTATACTCAAATATTTGGTGACTGGGTATGTGACGCCGCTGCTCGTGAGCCAAAATTAGTGGTCATTACGCCAGCGATGCGGGATGGCTCAGGGTTGGTGGAATTTTCACAACGGTACCCCTCACAATATTTTGACGTAGGCATTGCCGAGCAGCATGCGCTAACTTTTGCCGCTGGTCTCTCCTGCGGCGGCATGAAGCCTGTAGTAGCGATTTATTCTACCTTTTTGCAACGGGCGTATGATCAATTGATACACGATATCGCCATCCAAAACCTGCCAGTAGTATTCGCCATTGATCGTGCCGGATTGGTAGGAGCCGATGGCGCCACACATCACGGTGCTTTTGATTTATCTTATTTACGCTGCGTACCTAACCTCACCATCATGGCACCTGCCGACGAAAACGAAGCTTGGCACATGCTTAACACTGCGCTAATCACACCCGGGCCGACAGCAGTACGTTATCCACGCGGTACGGGGCCGGGAATTGAGGTCGTGCGAGACAACCAAACGCTACCGCTAGGTAAAGGTCAAATCATGCGGCAAGGAAAAAAAATAGCGGTACTTGCATTCGGTGCGATGGCTTATCCGGCAACGACGGCAGCGGAAACGTTATCCGCAACAGTGGCGAATATGCGTTTTGTCAAACCGCTAGATGAAGCATTGATCTTGCAATTATCTGAAACACACGACTATCTGGTAACAGTAGAAGAAAATGTTATTGCCGGCGGCGCCGGCGATGCGATATCCGAATGCCTACACCGCCACGGAGTAACCAAGCCTATACTACAGCTAGGGTTACCTGACGAATTCATTCATCACGGAGCACCAGCAAAGCTACTAGCAGCAACCGGATTGACCGCCGACGGCATTCAAAAAAGTATACAAAGTTGGCTGTAAAATGACAAATTAATTGCAAAGTGATACATTTTGGGTGTCTAGATTAAGGTCGGGGGGGGGATGCAGTTATTTCAGCCGTTGTTTGTAGCGCAATCGCTACTGCCAAGTCGTTTGAATGAAAGGGTGAACACAACAATCTAATTACCGATGAAATCGGTATCTCGATAGGACGAGTATTATCGTCAATGATAATAGTCTCAATCCCGTGCTTTTGTCGTGCCATTTTTTAATTTTCATGGTACGGTGTGGCACCTGTATGCCTACATTGTTGGTTAGTCCCCTCATCCTAACCTTCTCCCTGTCAGGGGGGTGAAGGTCTTAACGAAAGCGGGGAGATGAGCGCGTAATAAATAAAAACTTGTATTGGTCTGGGGTACAGTTATCGTATTAGCTAAGCACCATTGCGGGTAGTATTGCTTTATCCAATCCGTAAATTTTCTGTGCAAGATGTGTTTAGTTGTTGGAATCAGATCTTTGTCCTCCCCATAAATAACAACTAACTGCTGTGCTGCCCCAAACAATAAATGTAAGTGCTGTTCATAGATACTCTCCTCTACCAAGTGGTAGATAACATCAAGAGACAGGGCTGCCTCTGCTGTTTCGCTCCGATAATCACTCAATAACATCCAACGGGGGTTCGCTATGTTTTTACACCACTGCTGGCAAAGTTTAATTGCCTCCGCACTGACATCTATGCCGAGATAACTATCTATGCCGCGCAACATAGATATTTGATTACCATCACCACAACCAAAATCTATAATATCTGTAATGTTGTACTGCGCTAGCAATGTGTTCAACACCTCTGCTTTCTTGTTGCCGCGCTCACCATAAGAACCCGAACCCGATGTGCGACCGCGAGCATACCGCCGCTACCAATACCATCCCGAGCTAAATAACTTATGTTTTATCCATTTCAGCACGCTATTATTATAGCCACGATTAACCAGCACCATAAATTTTGACAAAATCGAACGCATTGGTGGCTCTTACAGAAAAAATGACAAAATTGGCGTCAGTAGAATATTGGATACGGATATATTGTGTTTCGTCTCCGAGACCACTAGTTCCGTCACTAACGCCGAACTGGATAAACAAGTTAGGCGTTGTCCATATTGTGTTTCCATACCCTAAAACAAATCTGACAGCTGTTCCTGTTTTGGGGGATGGTAGCGGCTGGTCAACCGATTCTTGCCCTTGAAAACCAGATTGGTCAGGTCATGGTGCCGGATAATATTCTGCGCTGGAAATGCTTTGCGCTTAAAGTGCAAGGCGACAGCATGATGCTGATATTTTCGAAGGAGATTATGTGGTCGTGCGCTAACAGCCGATTGCTGAAAACAGCGATATTGTTGTAGCCATGGTCGGCGAAGAAGCCACTGTAAAGCGGCTGAGCATTGAAGGGGAGCATATTGAATTGCGCCTTGAAAATCAGAAACTTAAACCCATCATCATAGGACAACAGGATGAACTTAAAATAATTGGGAAGGTCTTACACGTCTGCTCGGGTTTTGATACCGAGGCCCTCCTAGACGAACCCTAAGGAGGATAACCAAATGAGCACCTATAATTTACGACGTTTTTCCCAACCTGATGTTTTGAAAAACATTCAACAAGATAACCTGATCACATTTCTCAAACGATACGAAGGCTACCTGACTGTACGCAATTTTAGCTTCGAGTTGGATTTTGAGACACTCTACCAAGTTTTGATGAATCCATCTGAGGATATGGATATCGAATTCGTTGAAGCTTTGCTCTTCATTCAGGAAATATCTGACAATGAGCATTTTGAAGAGCTAAGCGAACAGGCCGAAGCACAACAATATTGATGTGCATGAGGATTCGACGGCAGCCGGTTTGGCATCGGCACCAAAACAAACGAGGAAACACCCTCATCACGTGCATTTCAGCGAAACTCTCATTTTCTACTAGCGCACAACGATTTTTTATCACACTCCGCCGCCAGTTGTTGAATGGCAAGATAGTCTGGTTTACCGGTAGGTTGCAGGGGAATATTTTCTACAACAAACACCCGACGCGGCTGCCACAGCGATGGGAGACCGGCATCTTGGATAACGGCAGCAATATTTTGACGGTTTGCTTCCGGCATGGTGGTCAATAACACCGGTTCTTCGCCACGCCGCGTATCTTGCAGGCTGGTGACCGAAAAATCAAAATCCAACCAGTGTGCCTTCAATGTTTCTCCGATGACATCCAGCGGCACCATTTCACCAGCAATTTTAATGAACCGCCGCATTCTCCCCTTAATATAAAGATAACCATCATCGTCCAATTCGACAATGTCACCGGTATCGTGCCAGCCATCAGGCGGCGGCTGTAGTACACCCGGTTTGTCAGCGTGAAAGTATCCCAACATAACATTGGGTCCTTTAATGTGTAACCGCCCGCCTTTAGCAACACCCGCCACCTGCTCCAAGCGAACGACAATACCGTCTAGCGGCTTTCCCACCGAGCCAGGGCGGTTAGTCTCTGGCGCATTGACGGCGATAACCGGCGCCGTTTCGGTTACTCCATAGCCTTCTAAAATACTGATGTTAAACTTTTCAGCCCACAATGTGCGAGTGGCGTCTTGCAATTTTTCAGCACCCGCAAAGACATAGCGCAACGATTGCAAATCCGCTGACCCCACTTCGTCTGCGTAACGCAATAAAAAAGTATTAGCACTGAAAAAAATTTCCGCGCGGTGTTTTTTGACAATTTTCGGTATTTGCCGGTAATGCAAAGGAGTGGGATACTGACGAGCAAACATCCCACCCGCCGCCGGCAACACCACGCCGGCTAGCAGACCAAATGAATGAAATACTGGCATGCAATTGAGCATGCGCAGTCCAGCCGCTCCCGGCAGACGACAAAGCACTTGCGCAACATTGGCAAGCAAATTGCCATGGCTTAGCGATACACCCTTAGGCGCGCCTTCGGAGCCAGAAGTAAATAATATAGCCGCGGCTTCATTTTCCGAACTAACCGCACCCGGCAAACGAGTCACCGATAAAGCGGGAAACAATGACGCCAAGACAGCGCCAATTTTAATTTTTGTATTAATTTGCGGGCGCAAGTCTTCTAAACATACCACAGTAGCTCCAGCATCTTGAGCCGCTTGCGTGAGTGCTTCTGCTGTGAGTAAATTATCCAGAAATTTTTTTGACGTGTAAACAGTGCTTATTACCGCCGTGCGACAAGCGGATTGAAAATTTCGAGACCCAACAACCGGGTTCAACATCACGGGCGTAAGGCGGTAAAAAAGCGCAGCATAAAAAACAATGGTCGCACCGACAGATGAGGGCAACAGTACGCCGATTCGCTCACCATGCGAGTGGCGGGCAGCGATAATTTTCCCAAGCGCCCAAGCAGCGCGATAACAGCTACGGTACGACAGCTCTTTTTCGGTGTCAGAAAACAACGGCGAATTCCAACCGTGCTGCTTCCCCCAGCGAACATAAGCGCGGACAATATTGGTGTTTTCAATAAATAACGGCATTATGTAGATAGTATTGTTGCTTGACGTACATTAATTTTTCACTTTATCAATATGGCGCTATATTTACCAAGCATCAATGTTCTATGCGGGCATTTTTTTCCAACTCTGGTAAGCGGCGTTTTGCTTCTATCACGTCGGGCAACTGGCGCAACGTCTGTAGTAGCGTTTCCAGCACGCTCAAACTGTGAACTTCAACCATAGTTTCCATTTGAATACTGTCACATTCGAGTGCTCCGGAATTGAAGTTAAAAGTTACAATGTTCACATCCATACCGCTGATAGCCGAAGATACCGATGTCGCTAATCCCGAGCGGTTGCGACACTCCAATGCGATAGTGCTGCGATACAGACTATTTGTTGCTTTGTCGCTCCACGCCACATCAATCCATTTTTCGGAGCGGCGGTTGGGCATTATTTGCACCATCGGACAATGATTGGCGTGCACTATCAGCCCTCGATTTTTTTGCAACAACCCAATAATAGACTCTGTTGGCAATGGATGGCAACATGAAGACAACGTAATAGCAGCGCTTCCTGCCCCAGCGATGGAAACCGGCTGCAAGCGACCACTTTTGTTTTGCCGTACCTGTCGTCGTAACAACCCTCGCGCCACAATATCGGGAATTACTTTACCCAACCCCAGTTCCAAATATAGCTCATCGGCTGTTTGCATGTTTTGTGAATTCAAAAACGCACGCCAATGATCATCGCTAATGTCATCAGAACGAGCTTCTATTTTTTGCAAAGCATTGTGTAGTAATTTTCTCCCTAAAGCGATGGATTCTTCACGACTGGCAGCGTTTAACCGCTGACGGATATGTGAACGGGCGCGCGCTGTTTTGGCAAGATTAATCCAATGTGGTAGCGGCACAATATTGGGATTGGTTTTAATGGAAATTTGGTCGCCGTTTTTGAGACGTGATGAGATGGGAACGATTTGACCATTTACCACAGCGCTTTCAGCATGGTCGCCCACATCTGTGTGGATGGAATAAGCGAAATCCAGTGCGGTAGCGCCGGGTGGCAGATTAACTACTTTTCCGTCTGGAGTAAGCACGTACATTTCTCCCGGCGACAAATCCACCCGCACATATTCCATAAACTCAGTAGGCGCGTCGTTTTCAGCGTGTAACCGCACCAGCGATGACAAGCGGTTCAGCGCTTCTGTTTGCGCATTATCCAGAGCCCCCTCTTGTTGCTTGTAGTGCCAGTGGGCTGCCAGTCCGTGTTCGGCAACTTCGTGCATGGCACGAGTACGAATTTGAATCTCTACTTTGACACTTTCTTTAGTACTAAGTGCCGTGTGCAACGACTGGTAGCCGTTTGATTTCGGCACGGCAATGTAATCTTTAAATCGTGCCGGCACAGGCACAAAAAATTCGTGTAGCGCACCGAGTGCAAGATAACAATCCATACGACCATCCACAATCAACCGAAAACCTATAATATCTTCTACTTGTGCGAAGGACAGGCGTTGACTGGCCATTTTGCGGTAAATACTGTAAAGATTTTTGCGCCGCTTTTTGAGTTCGCCGGTAAGACGGTATTTTTGTAGTGCCTCTCGCGTCATCTGTTCCACACGATCAATAATGTGGCGACTGTTGGCTTTGGAATTGTTGAGCGCTTTGGACAATACCCGATAGCGGTGCGGGCGCAAATAGCGTAGTGCAAGATTTTGTAATTCATCACGTACCGGAGAAAATCCCATACGCTCGGCAATGGGAGCATAAATAGTAAGCGTTTCCAGCGCGATTCGCTTGCGGCGAGCAGAGCCGTTGATGGCCGATAACGTACGCATATTGTGCAAGCGGTCAGCAAGCTTAATGAACAGCACCCGCCAATCATCAGCAGCGGCAAGTAATATTTTGCGAAAAGTTTCGGCTTCCTGAACGCGCCGATCTATGCCTTCAATACGTTCTATTTTGGACAACCCATCCACCAAATGGGCAACGGTCCCGCCAAAAGCCTCACGTACTTGCTTCAAACTCACGGCAGTGTCTTCTACTACATCATGCAACAAGGCGGCAATAATAGATTGAGCGTCAAAACGCCAGTCGGCTAGAATGTCGGCTACAGTGAGTGGGTGTTGAATATAAGGTCTGCCACTGGCACGCAACTGACCAAAGTGCGCTTTTTCACTGTATCGATAAGCAGCATCAATATCTTTCAGGCTTTCTTCTGGCAGGTAAACGGCAAGCTTGCGCGTTAACCCGGCGATACCAGCCATAACAGAGGTTAGGTATCGCTCTCCGCTTCAATAAGCAGAGGTGATATGGGATACAGCCCTTTTGCGATCTCGCGCAAGGCGATAACGATGGCTTTGTCATCGTTATCGGGCACTTGAGCATCACCCCGACGCAAGATATTATTTGCCCGAGAAGCAGCGTGATAAGCAAGATTAAAATGGTTTGGGCATTTTTCCAAGCAATCGGCAATAGTAGTACGTGACATAGTTGCTATCCTTTTTTGTAAATAATTCTTAAGGTACGACTGTGTGCCGGGGGTAATTGCCGCTATTTTCCAGCAATTACAGCCGTTATCTCGGCTACCGCCCGCTCAAGGTCATCGTTAATAATAACATAATCATATTGTGACGCTTGCAGCAATTCGTCTCGCGCCGCCGCCAATCGTAGCGTAATAGATTTTTCTTTATCCTGTCCGCGAGCACGCAAGCGCTTTTCCAGCACATTTAGAGACGGCGGCCGAACAAAAATCAATTCCGCCTCAGGCATGTGTTTTTTAACCTGCAACGCCCCCTGCACGTCAATTTCCAGTAATACATCGGTACCGCCGGCAAGCTGCGTTTCTACCCAACTGCGAGCAGTACCATACAAATTGCCAAACACTTCCGCCCATTCCAAAAAATCGCCAGAATCACGCATACACAAAAATTCATCGCGATTAACAAAAAAATATTGACAGCCGTTTTTTTCACCTTCACGCGGCAAGCGAGTAGTGTGTGACACCGACACTCGCACCACCCCAAAATTCCGTAACTGGTTCGTAATCGTGGTTTTACCCGCACCCGAAGGTGCTGACAAAATAAACAGTCGGCCGATTTGGGAATGTACGATATGATGGGACACACTCATGTGTATTGCCAATTTCCTTTTTTTTGCGGGATAATTCAACCTTAATTATGCCTGTTATTCTTTCTGTACGTGGCATGCGCGACTTGTTGCCGGAAGATACCGCTCACTGGCAAGCGGTAGAAACCACCGCTGCCGCTTGTTTTGCGCGCTACGGCTACGCCGAAATTCGGACTCCGATGGTGGAGCGTACAGCGCTGTTTTGTCGACAATTAGGCGAACACACCGATGTGGTACAAAAAGAAATGTATTCCTTTATCGATGCCGGTGGCGAAGAATTATCGCTACGCCCCGAGGCCACTGTACCCACGGTGCGGGCATTGGTAGAAAATGGCTTACGCCGTGGTGGATTGGAACGGGTGTGGTATGGCGGTCCCATGTTCCGCCGTGAGCGCCCACAAAAAGGACGCTATCGACAGTTTTGGCAGTTGGGCGCCGAAGCCGTCGGCGTGGCAGACCCAGTTATTGATGCCGAACAAATTATTATGCTGGCGCAGTTATGGAATGATATGGGTGTGCAAGATAAACTTTGTCTTGTTGTTAACAATTTAGGTACAGCGGATGAACGTGCCCACCATCGCGAAAAGCTGCGAACGCATTTTCGCCATCACGAATCGCAACTGGATGATGCCGCACGCGCACGCATAGACGGCAATCCCTTGCGTATTTTGGATAGCAAAAACAAATCCGTGCAGGAAGTAGTCAACACCGCACCGCTACTGGCTAATGAATTAGGCACAGCATCACAACAGCATGTGGCATCGGTTAAAAATATGATTACTGGCGCGGGAATAGATTTTGTTGAGGATACAACGTTAGTACGGGGATTGGACTATTACAACCTTACCGTATTTGAGTGGGTACTCAAAGATGACTCGCGACGGCAAAGCACATTGTGCGGCGGTGGTCGCTACGATGGTCTCAGCGAACAAATTGGTGGTCCAGCGTTGCCCGGCTGCGGATTTGCTCTGGGGCTGGATCGACTAGCGGCACTGGTAGATAAAGCCTCTCATCCCGCACCAACTTGCTATTTAGTTACCACTGGCGGCAGTGACTCATATTGCACCACCGTCGCCGAACAGCTAAGAAAAAACGGCTTGTCAGTATGGCGACACGTCGGCGGCGGCAATTTAGCTCGCCAACTCAAAAAAGCAGATGCCATGAATACGGCACTAGCAGTTATTGTCGGCACCGATGAAGAATCTGCCGGCGAAGTGACTCTAAAGCGACTATGCGACGGCGAACAACAACAAGTTCTGACGTCTCGGGTGGCGGAAACGGCAGCAATGATGATGATACAAACAGGATAACAACATGGCAGATTACGACCAAGAAGAAGCACTGACGCGATTACTCGATTTCTGGGGACGCTACAAATTTCACCTTATCACCGGACTATTGATGATATTGTCGGCAGTTTCTGGACTCTCTTACCAAACCACGCACAATGATGCTTTGCAACGTGAAGCTGGCAACGCGCTGTATCAAGTTATGCGGGCGGCCGATGCCGGTGAGGCGGAAGCGGCGGCACAGGCGTATCAACAAATCAATAAAAGCGATGATTTTGCCGGTCTACGCCACTTAGCGGCATTCGCGTTAGCATCAGTGCAAGTACAAAATGATAATGCCGAAGAAGCACGCAGCAACTTGCAAGCTGTTGTGGATAATGAGAAAGATGATGGACTGCGCGCCTTGGCAGCACTGCGACTGTCAGAATTGCTGATTAACGCCGGAGAAACGGATGAAGCGGTAACCTTGTTGGAAGAGAATGCACCGCTAGGTAGTCAGATGCAGTTACTATTTGCCGAACGACGTGGTGATGCACATTTTACCGCCCGTCATTATTTGCAGGCGCGCGGGGCCTATGAAGAAGCATTTCTGTTAGCTGCCGAAAACAATCATCAAAGCTACCTTCCAGTAATTAATATTAAAATCGGGGCGTTACTATCACACCGTTCTATTCTGCCATTAGCCAGCGGGGTAGCGAAAGACAATGACACAGAAGATTCTCTTGTGCCCACTAGCGGTGAGGAAAATCAACTACCTTCCGATACTGATATCGATACGCCGGCCGAAGCATTCGACAATGCTGTCAGCAAAACGGAAATAAACGTTAAAAAATCTCAATGAATCACACCTTTTTCGCCCTTGTCGCCGTTTTATTGCTCTCTTCTTGCGCGGGCAGTAACACCGCCAAATCACCCGTAACTTCACTACCGACGACATCGGGACACGGAGAAATAAAATTAATATGGAATCGCAACGTCGGCACCTACACTGGATTTTTACACCCCGCTCGTGATGGCAGTACGATTTGTGCTGTCAATCGTAGCGGCACTTTTTTTCTGTTGCGAGAAGATGACGGTGGTGATGCCTTGTCGTCTTTTCGTATGGAAACAGCCGATACGATAACCGCCGCCACTAGTTGTGGCGACGGTGTAGTGACGGCAGCCACTGACGACGGGACTTTACTAGTATATGATTATGACGGCTCTGAATTATGGCGCAAGGAATTAAATACTCGCCTGATTGCCTCTCCTTTGGTGAGCGACGGTAGCGTATTTATGCTCGGGCAGGACGGGCGTATCAGCGCCTATTCTGCTCGGCACGGCGATTTGTTATGGCGCTATGTGTTGCCGTTGCGGACGTTGGTGCGCACGCCAGTTGATTCGACACCAACGGCAGCGAATGGACTCATTTATGCAGGCATGGGCAACGGCAATATTGTCGCGTTACAACAAAACAATGGCAGAGTTGAATGGCAGACTAAATTGTCCTTTGCCCGTAAATCCGGCACACTGTCCGATATTTTGGATACAACCACACCGATAGTGCGAGAAGATAGATTGTGTGCGGTGGCCTATCAAGGTCACATTGGTTGTTTGCACACTTCAAGCGGCCAAATATTGTGGCGGCAACCACTGTCAGCGGCTAAACGGGTAGCAGTAGACGAATACGCCACCAGGGTATTTGCTGTAGACGTAAACGGCAATTTAGCAGCTTATGATGCCAAAAACGGCGAGGTGCTTTGGAGTCAAGAATTAGCCACTGCCAAAACAGTGGCTTTTGTGCGCGGCGCCGTCGTTGTCGGTTTTTCCGACGGCACGTTGGCTGCGCTAACGGCAGATGATGGAAGTTTTATCGGCAGTGTGGATTTGAGTGGTGAAGTCGCATTTTTACAGCCTTTGAATGCGGAAGAAGTACTGGGAGCCACGCTGAGTGGCGACATCTTTCGAGCGGTAGTTGTATTTTGAAAGAACTTCCAACGGTTGTCATCATTGGTCGCCCTAATGTTGGCAAATCACGTTTTTTCAATCGTTTAACAAAGCACCCTGCGGCTATTGTAGATGCCGCCCCGGGGATGACTTTGGATTATCTGACTGAAACTATTCCGATTGCCCCTAATCATCACGTACGTCTGATTGACACCGGTGGCGTACAAGGCGAAGAAGACGATTGGACTGCTGCTGCAGTACGCCAAACCGAAGCGGCCGTTGGCAAGGCAGACGCGCTACTGGTTATGGTAGATGCCCGCAGTGGCTTGCAATACGGCGACAAAGCTTTATTAAATTGGCTACGCCGGCAATGGCCACGACTGCCGCGGTTATTGCTCGTGAACAAAGCCGAGGGGCTGCTGGAAGCGGAAGCTTGTGCCGATTTTTATTCTTTACAAGAAGACATACTTCCCGTATCTGCACTGCGTGGTAGCGGTGTGTCAGCACTTAAGAAAAAATTGGAGGTCATGCTACCTGCCACCAATATTGAAAACGAAGATTCTCTAACGCTGGCTATTGTAGGGCGTCCCAACGCCGGTAAATCTACGTTACTCAATCGTTTACTCAAAGAGGAGCGGGCAGTAGTATCGTCAGTCCCCGG
The DNA here is from genome assembly GCA_030386295.1 of Candidatus Persebacteraceae bacterium Df01. Lineage (NCBI taxonomy): Bacteria > Pseudomonadati > Pseudomonadota > Gammaproteobacteria > Candidatus Tethybacterales > Candidatus Persebacteraceae > Candidatus Doriopsillibacter > Candidatus Doriopsillibacter californiensis. The sequence continues at coordinate 17,700 of JANQAO010000001.1, forward strand.
TACCACGCGCGACAGTATTATGGCGTCTTTTCGCTCCCGTCACGGCTTGTTTTCGCTGATTGACACCGCCGGCATGAGACGACAGCGAGCACGAACCGTCCGCGAACGACTTAGCGTGGCAGCAGCTCGATACGCTCTGCAACAAGCAAAAGTAGCATTGTTAGTGGCAGATATGGCCGCCGGCGCCTCTTATCAAGATAAACGCATCGCTTCATTAATTGCCGAATCGGGATGTGCTACCGTGGTAATTGGCAACAAAAGCGATTTGCTTCCGCGCTCAGAACGACCAGCAGCTTTGCGGCGTCTATCCGCCGCTTTGCCACTAGGTTTTTCAGCACCCGCATTTGCGATATCAGCGCTCAACGGACGGTTGCCGGTGGAAGCCATGCTTGCCGCGGCCTCCACCGCTATCGCTTGCAGTAGCAAACAGTTTTCCACAGCGTTGCTAACCCGCACACTGATAGAAATAGTTAAACACAATCCACCGCCAATAAGCGGCGGATTCCGCCCCAAACTACGTTATGCACATCAAGGCGGAAAAGATCCACTACAAATCGTGATTCACGGTGGTGGCGTTAAGCGCGTTGCCGATGATTACCGCCGTTATCTGGCATCAGCTTTTGCCAGTCGGTTGGAAATAATTGGCACACCGTTGCGTATTGAATTGCGCTCCGAAGACAATCCCTATGCATAACATTGACCGCCGCCGCGCGTTACTAGTGGCGGTATTGCAGTATCCCGGAGATGATGCCAGAGAAGAAAGCGAAGAATTAACTGAACTCGCGGCTGCGGCAGGCTATTTTGGCATTGCCGTTCATGTAGTGCGACTGCGACAGGTGCGAGCAGCGACACTGCTCGGCGAAGGTGCAATTAAGCACTGCTTGCAATTAGCTGAAAAATTTACCGCTGAGTTAATCATCGTAGGTGCCGAATTGTCTTCCATGCAGGCGCGAAATTTAAAAATCAAATGGGAACGGTCAGTAATAGACCGTAGCGATTTAATTCTTAATATTTTTGGCGACCGCGCCCAAACACACAATAGCAAATTACAAGTAGAGCTTGCCCGCTGCCGCCGCGATATGAGCCGCTTAGCTGGTCGGTGGACACATTTGGAGCGGCAACGCGGCGGCATCGGTCTACGTGGCGGTCCGGGAGAGAAACAAATCGAAATAGACCGTCGCTTGCTAGCACATAAAGCCAAGCGTATTGAACGACAAATTAAAAAAATGAGCGCTTCCAATTCTCTAGCACGTACCCGGCGCGAGCGATTTGGCGTCCCCACTGCCGCTTTGGTAGGCTACACCAACGTTGGCAAATCTACGTTGTTCAATCTGCTAACTAGTGCCAACGCACCGACTAACAACCGCTTGTTTGACACACTAGAATCTACTGCACGGCGACTGTACGTAGACGGCGAGCAACTGGTGGTTACCGATACTGTGGGATTTATTCGCCGCCTACCTCACGAATTGCTAACGGGCTTCCACGCCACTTTACAAGAAGCGGCGACCAGCAACGTTATTATCATCGTTGCCGACGCGGCACACTCCGATTGTGAAGCACAATTGGCAGTGGTTCGTAATACACTGGACTCTATCGGCGCACCGCATGATAACCGGCTGACAGTGATGAATAAAATAGATAAGGCAGAATTGCAGTCACGGACAGAGCGGGCACCCTGTGGTAAAATAGAAAAAGTTTGGCTCTCCAGCCACCTTGGAACTGGCGTTTCCGCTTTGCGTGAGGCGCTGGGACAAGCGTCAAAATATTGCCGTGCGGAACGACAATCTTCCTCGCAGCATTGATAATATACTGCTATCTGATTTGCTATACTATTAAATGAATTTTTTTTCACAAAATCAATTGCCTGACATTGATGAATTGTTACGGCGCCTAGTAAAACGTTTGGGCGGCGAAAAAAAGAACTCGCAAATGTTTTCCCGTAACGCTGGCGATTTTAACGAGGACAACGACGATCCCTCCGATGGCATCGTATTGCCGCCGTTACGCTATCTGTCAGCGTTGCTGTGTATCGGCCTGGTACTAATGTGGGTATTGGCCGGATTTTTCACCGTAGACGCCGCCGAACGGGCGGTTATGTTCAGACTTGGCAACCCCAGCGGCATCAAGACCCCAGGCCTTGCTTGGCACATGCCACTGATTGAAAATTATCGTATTGTTAACCTTACTGAAGTGCAGCGGGTAGAAATCGGCTTTCGCAATGACACCAAGCGCAAAAATCCGCGTGAATCACTCATGCTTACCGGCGATTTAAACATTATAGACACGCAATTTGTAGTGCAATATGCGTTTAACGATCCTAGACAATTTTTATTTGAAAATCGGTTTTCTAGTGCCCGCGCGCAAGATGTGGTGAAGCAGGTAGCAGAAACCGCAATGCGTGAAGTAGTCGGTAAAAGCGAAATTGACTTTGTATTGTACGAAGGAAGAGAAGCCGTTGCCAGCGAAACCAAACAAACTATGCAACACATCCTTGATCGCTATAAAACTGGCATTCAAGTACGCGAGGTAGCAGTACAAAACGCACAGCCACCCGATCAAGTTCAAGACGCCTTTGAAGACGCCATTCGCGCTCGCAAAGACAAAGATCGCAAAATTAACGAAGGCAAGGCTTACGCCAATGATATTTTGCCGCGCGCCAAAGGGCAAGGGGCACGTATTTTAGAAGACGCTGAAGCCTATCGCCGCAATGCCATTGAGCGCGCTCTGGGGGATACCGAGCGTTTTTTGTTGGTGGCCAACGAGTTTTCTAAAGCGCCGAAAATCACGCGGCGGCGGCTATATTTAGAAACGATGGAAGAAGTCATGGGGCGCGCCAACAAAGTTATCGTAGACCAAAAAGATTCGGGGAATCTATTGTATCTGCCGCTTGACAAACTTATGCAGGCTGGCGGTGCAGCGGCGGCGGCTTCGCAATCATCGATAACTGATAAAGAAACCACACCCAGCGGGTTGCGTACGCTAGACGAACTCAAAAAACGCCTGCGTGAAGGTTCACAAAGCGGATTAGACGCACTGGAAAACCGTCGATGAAACAGTTGCATTACCTAGCCGTTGTCGCTGCCTCATTATTATTGCTCGTTATTTTGCTCAGCGCATCGCTGTTTATTGTGTATCCATGGCAAAGCGCCATGATATTGCAATTTGGCGAAATTGTATCAGTCAAAAAAGAACCGGGACTGTACGCCAAAGCACCGTGGCACAGTTTGTTAATGTTTGATTCTAGAGTTCTCACCATTGATACTGATGAACCTGATCGTTTTATCACCGCCGAAAAAGAAAATGTGCTAGTGGATTCGTACATCAAATGGCGTATTGTTGAGCCGGCGAAATTTTATGAGCGATTAGCCGGCAACGAATCACAAGCTGAAGGGCGCCTTTTAGATGTAGTTAATCGTGGTTTGCGAGATGAAATCGGCAAGCGCACGGTTAAGAATGTGGTAACCGGCGAACGTGAAGAAATTATGCGTATCATGCGTAGTCGCGCCACCGAGGCCGCCACTGACTTTGGTGTGGAAGTACTTGATGTGCGGTTAAAACGCGTAGACTTGCCCACCGGCGTCTCCGAAGAAGTATTTAAAAATATGATTGAAGAACGTCGCCGCATCGCCAATGAAAGACGTGCCGAAGGTGAAGCAGAAAAGGAAAAAATTCGTGCTGAAGCTGACCGCGACCGTGTCATCCTACTGTCGGAAGCAGCGCGCAAAGCCGAAGAATTACGCGGCCGCGGTGATGCCGAAGCCGCTGCCACTTACTCTGCGGCATTTTCACAACATCCCAATTTTTACGATTTTTATCGCAGTATGGCAGCCTACCGCAGAACCTTAGGCACCAGCGGCGACTTTTTTTTATTATCACCAGAATCAGACTTTTTCCGGTTTCTCAAAGAAGAAGATGGCAATGTTGAAGACAGCTTACAATAATTTTGGACAAGCCTGCAAACGCCAATTTAAATATTTAAATTTATAATTTAATATTTTCTCTTATTTGTTGAGAACATTTTATATTTTCAACTTTTGTCTTCGGAACGTCATGAATATTATTTTTTCCTCTTCTTATTCTACTAATTCGCCGCCGCTGGTGTTGGAAGTTACTCGTCGGCGTTTTTTTATCGTGCTTGTCATTGCCGCTTTAACCTTGAGTGCCGTCGTATATATGGCAGCCCAGCAACTCGCTGCTCACTGGCTACAAACACGTTCCCCTATTGCTCTGGCTATCGCCAAGGAGCAAGAGCGAGAGGCAGACATCGCTCGCCAGCGTATGTGGGAGGAAAACATTGACGTGTTACAAGAACAAATCGCTGACGTGCAAGCAGGTATCATCGCTGTGCAAAATCGTGGCAAAATTATCGCCTCAAGAATCGGCTTGCCTGAGGAGAAATTTTTTTCCGGTACTTCACTGGATAATAGCTGCGAAACTCTTCCTTCCGTTACTCAAGTGCCGGAAAGTATTGATGAAACTGCCGCTTTGGGCGCCGACAAAATGAGCGCACTCCAAAGGTCATTACAAGGTATCACTCGCCGCTACGACATATTAGCTGTGCGCGGCACGCAACAACGGGTAGCATTTGATACCGTCCCCATGCAACAACCACTAGAAAAGAAACACCGCCAGACTTCGGGTTTTGGATACAGAAAAGATCCTTTCACCGGTCGCCGCGCCTTTCATTCCGGCTACGATTATTCGGCGCGGCGCGGTACGCCGGTGCTGGCTGCGGCCACCGGCTTCGTCACCTACAGCGGTCGGTTAGGTAATTATGGTAAAGCTATTCGTATTTTCCACGGCGACAATATCTCCACGTTGTACGGGCATTTACATGCTACGGGTGTGGAGATTGGGCAATATGTGCTCCGCGGCGAACCCATCGGCGAAGTGGGTAGCACTGGACGCTCCACCGGCTCGCACTTGCATTATGAATTACGTATTAATAACAAACCACGCCCTATCGCCCGCGTAATTAAAGAATTACTCGCTGCTCGCAACATTCATGATGATTGGGACGCTTAACATTTTTATATGAAAAATATTCTCTCCCGCGTATTTGGCTCCCGTAAAAATCGGCAATTGGCGACCTATCGCTCACGACTCGCGGCGGTAAACACCAAAACCGCCAGCCTTTCTTCTTTGGATGATGCACAATTACGCGCTGCCTATCAAAATATGCGACAACGTGGCGACAACGGCGAAACGTTGTCATCATTATTACCCGAAGTGTTTGCCGTAGTACGCGAAGCGGCATCACGGTCGGTCGGCATGCGCCACTTTGACGCTCAGCTCATCGGCGGCATGGCACTGTTTGAAGGCAACATCGCCGAAATGAAAACTGGTGAGGGAAAAACGTTAGCGGCAACATTACCGGTGTGTCTCGAAGCCATTGCTGGTAAGGGCGTACATGTGGTGACGGTTAACAATTATCTCGCCCGCCGCGATGCCGAGTGGATGGGTGCGCTGTATCGTTTTTTGGGCTTGTCGGTAGGCATTAACGTCCCCGAAGCATCTATGGAAGAAAAAGCTGCCGCTTATCGTTGCGATATCGTGTACGGCACTAATAATGAGTTCGGCTTTGACTATCTGCGCGACAACATGCGCTACGACCCAAATACAAGGCTGCAACAGGCTTTGCATTATGCAATTGTGGATGAGGTGGACTCCATTCTCATTGACGAAGCGCGCACTCCACTAATTATTTCTGGCGAAGCCGGCGATAACATCACCGTGTACAAAAGCGCCAATCACGTAGCGGCACAGTTTATCCGCTGTGAAAATTCGGATGCTCCTGGTGATTTTATAGTAGACGAAAAAGCTCGTGATATTCACCTGACCGAAGATGGTTTCACTCGTGCCGAAAGTCTTTTTGGCGAAACTGATTTGCTCAAAAGTGGTTCACTTTACGACCCGAGCAATCTGTCACTGATGCACCATCTTAACGCCGCTCTCAAAGCACGACATTTGTATGTACGCGACCGCGATTATGTAGTGCAAGAAGGACAAGTGATTATTGTGGATGAATTCACTGGACGACTAATGCCTGGACGGCGTTGGGGCGATAACCAGCACCAGGCAATAGAAGCCAAAGAAGGACTTGCTATACAAAAAGAAAACCAAACGTTAGCGTCTATTTCTTTTCAAAATTACTTTCGTTTATACAAAAAATTAGCCGGTATGACTGGTACGGCATTAACTGAAGCGGAAGAATTTCGCTTTATTTATGGTTTGGAAGTAGTGGAAATCCCCACCCACAAAAAAATGATTCGCCACGATGAGCTAGACCGTGTTTATCGCACTACAGCAGGCAAATATCGCTCTGTCCTAACTGATATTCGCGCTTGTGCCGAACGCGGACAGCCGGTGTTGGTAGGCACCACCGCTATTGAAGATTCGGAAAAACTGTCGCAGCTATTGCATCAAGAAAAACTCCCACACGAAGTGCTCAACGCCAAACAGCATGAGCGGGAAGCACATATTGTGGCACAAGCTGGGCGAGCCGGCGCCATTACCATTGCCACTAACATGGCTGGCCGTGGTACTGATATTGTGCTCGGTGGCAATATTGAAGAAGAACGGCTGGCACTGGAACACGACGAGTCGCTATCGGATGATGAACGAAAAGAAAAAACTGTCAAGCTACAAACGGCATGGAAGGAACAGCACGAGCAGGTGTTGAAAGCCGGTGGGCTTAAAATTATCGGAACCGAGCGCCACGAATCACGACGCATTGACAACCAGTTACGTGGGCGCGCTGGACGACAGGGAGACCCCGGCGCTAGCACATTTTATTTGTCATTTGAAGATTCGCTACTGCGCATATTTGCTACCAAACGTGTCTCTTCCCTCATGGAAAAACTTAATTTGGATGAAGACGAGGCGATCGAAGCACGTATGGTTAGTCGCACCATTGAAAATGCTCAGCACAAAGTAGAGTCTCATAATTTTGACATTCGTAAACAGTTGCTGGAATATGATGATATTGCCAACGAGCAACGGCGGATGATATACGAACAACGTGAACACATACTCACCGCCACCGATATGGTACCCATTGCCGCCGATTTGCGTACCGAGAACTTACGACAAGTGATTGACGTTCACCTGCCGCCAGAAACGCCGGAAGAGGAATGGCGTGCTACGGATTTAGAAAAACTGCTGGCAGGCGATTATCGTTTACAGTTGCCGATAGCAAAATGGCTGAGCAATGATGAAGACAAACCTCGCGAACATTTTGTTGAGCTCATCATAAATGAAGCCGAAGCTTTGTATGCACAAAAAATTGCGCACACCGATGTTGATTCATTCAACGGCTTTTTACGCTCTTTGACACTAAATATTATTGATGAACACTGGCGGGCGCACTTGTCGGCGCTAGACGGGTTGCGGCTGTCCATCGGCCTGCGCGGCATGGCACAAAAAAATCCCAAACAGGAATACAAACGTGAGGCCTTTGAGATGTTTGAACATCTGCTAACTGGCGTGCAAAGCATGGCGGCACGGGTAATGTACGCGCTAACAGTGCGTGATAAGCCATTTGAAAGCACTGATGACACGCCACCGCCGGCAACGCCACGCAATTTACAATATCGCCACGATGACACACCCGCCGTGACAACAGAAACATCTCCGCCACCGCCCGCAATACCGGAAACAGAAGAAGAAACAAAAGCACAAATAACCACCTTTCGCCGCATGGAACCCAAAGCACGTCGCAACGACCCTTGCACATGTGGTTCGGGGAAAAAATACAAGCAATGTTGCGGGAAACTGTAAGCATACCAAAGCTTCTTCCCTAACTACCTGTTAATAATTGATTAATCCGTTATTAGCAGACAATAAATTTTATCAATTGCGCAAATTTTAACCGTGCTTGCGCTCAAATTCTCGCATGTACTCAACCAATTGTTGCGCGCCAGCGACTGACATAGAGTTGTACATACAGGCTCGGCAACCTCCTAACAAAGCATGACCTTTGAGACCAATCATGCCTTCTTTTTCGGCACCAGCGACAAAATCACCTGTCAGCACATCATCTGCCAGAAAAAACGGAATGCTAGTACGTGAACGGTTACCTATCTGCGCTGGTGCAGTATAAAAATTTCCAGCGTCAATACACGAATACAATAGTTTCGCTTTTTCCACACAACGTTTTTCCATTTCATCAATGCCACCTTCGTTTTTAACCCATTCCAATACTAAACTCACCATATAAATTTGAAATGTCGGCGGTGTGTTGAGCATGGATTCAGCAGGAATTTGATTTTTATAATCCCATATCATCGGCACGTCTGACCGTGCGCGAATCAATTCTTTGCGTACAATAACTACGGTAACGCCAGTAGGCCCCAGATTTTTTTGTGCGCCGGCATAAATCAGACCGTAGTCGCTCACGTTAATACGGCGCGAAGCAATATTGGAAGACATATCTGCCACCAACGGCACAAACGAATCCGGCCGTGTAGAAAATTCTACGCCGTGTACAGTTTCGTTGTCTGCATAATGCAAATACGCGGCGTTTTCGGGGACGTCCCACTCAGACGGCAAAATGGTGTGACCATTACCGGTATTGTCAGCAGCAATATGGGTGTGACAGTATTTTTTTCCTTCAACAGCACTACGCTGTGACCAGTGACCACTGATAATATAGGCGGTGGTATCATCTGAGCTAGCGGTAAGATTAAGCGGGATAGCTGCAGATTGACCGGTAGCGCCACCAGAGAGAAATAGCACAGCATAATCGTCGCTAATGTCCATAATTTCGCGTAGCAGCCTCACCGCGTTGTTATATACTTTCAAAAAATCTTTGCCACGATGGGATATCTCCATCACCGAAGTTTGAGTCTCGGCAAATTCTAAAAATTCCGCCTGCGCTCTTTGCATAACACTATCGGGAAGGCCGCAAGGACCTGGACTAAAATTATAAGCTCTGGTCATTTATTTCTCCTTAATTGTGCAGTGCAAAACACTTGCGTTACTTAAAAATGAATTGGCCACGACAATATATTTTTTATTATATTCCAATGTAAAGCGTTATTTGATAAATTTATTTTTGCTTTGCACAAAAACAGACCTCAACCACCTGACAACAGTAGAGGAACAAGAACCTCATAGAAAACGCCCTGAAAAAAATTATCTCTTTTCTCTTCACAGAAAATTTGAAAATATTCCTTGCAAAAGTGTCTTATAATTGTTATCACACGCCGTTTGCTAAGCGTGGCCGAAAGGAAAATTTTCATGACTAAGTACAATCGTTTTTCACGCCGCTCTTTTTTGGCAGGGTTGGGTACTATTGCTGGTTTTAGTCTATCCGGCGGGCGTGTCAACGCTGCCGAAGAAAAACAGCTCAACTTTTACAATTGGGATACTTATATCGGAGAAACCACGCTGGCTGATTTTAAAAGCGGTAGCGGTGTAGAAGTTAAAATGGATTTGTTTGGCGACAATGCTGAGTTATTTGCCAAGTTACGTGAGGGCAATCCCGGCTATGATGTCATTGTGCCCACCAACGACTTTGTAAATCGTATGTGGAAAGCCAACATGTTAGAACCACTAGACCATACCGCCATCCCTAATTTTAAAAACATAGCACCGTCTTTTCAAGACGCCGCCTTTGATCCCGGTCGCCAATATTCAATGCCCTACATGTGGGGCACCATGGGCATCGGCTACCGCGAGTCTAAAGTGCCATCTATTGACTCGTGGTCAGCAGTGTGGGGCGAACAATCTGATCAGTATGCCGGACGTATTGCTTGGATTAGTGAACCAGATTCCATGGTTGGCATGGCGCTAGTATCCTTAGGATATTCTTTTAATTCCGAAAATCCGGATGAAATACAAGCCGCCGTGGCACAACTGACCCGATACAAAAAGAACGTCAAAACCATCGCCGAAGACAACGGTCAAGATTTACTTGCCTCCGGTGAAGTAGATATCGCTGTGGAATGGAACGGCGACATCGCCCAGTTACGCAGTGAAGACCCTGATATTAAATATGTCATTCCACGCGAGGGTTCGTACTATTGGCAGGACTGCTTGTGCATCCCCAAAGACGCACCGCATCCGCAAAACGCCCACGCCTTCATCAATTTTCTTTTGGATGCCGAAGTCGGGCGCGATTTAGCCGAATACATTGAATATGCCACTCCCAACGAGGCAGCGCGCCTATTAACAAATGAATCTTATCGCAACAATCCTGCTATTTTTCCGCCCAACGACATCATTGGCAAGTTGGAACCGTCTTTGTACTTGAGTGAAGAACGTTCTGCGCTGATTGAACGGCTGTGGACGCAAATTTTGTCATCTTGACAGCACAGGCGGCCTAAGCGGCAACAAGACTATGCGCGACAGCTCCCGTCAGTCGCGCTATGTGGGCATGGTACTCGGCTTGCCCGCTTTTTTGTGGCTGGGAGCGTTTTTTGTATTTCCCTTGGCTTTTATTTTTGGTCTCAGTTTTTCCGAAAAAAACGGGCTCATTAATCACACTCTAACTTGGACCAGCGACAATTACCTGGTGGCGGTAGAACCTATCTACCTTACTATTTTTGCCAAATCACTGCTGATTGCCGCCGCTGCCACAGCAATTTGCCTACTCATCAGCTACCCAGTAGCTCTTGCCATTGCTTTTTCGCCTGCACGCTTCAGAATGCCGCTTTTGCTTGCCATCTCGCTACCATTTTGGATTAATACTTTAATTCGTACCTATGCCCTTATCGCAGTTTTTCGCACTCGCGGTTTTTTAAATTTCACCCTAGAATCGTTTTGGCAATTCGCAGATAGCTCCCTAGAGTGGCTCGGTGTCAGTGGTGGACTTGGTGATGCTTACACACCACTGGAGTTACTCTATACCAATGCCGCCGTTGTCGCCGGCATCGCTTATGTGTTTGTTCCTTTTATGATTCTACCGCTATATGCGGTGATGGAACGCTTTGATCGCTCATACTTGGAAGCCAGTCTTGATTTGGGGGCAGGACACTGGCGAACTTTTTGGTGGGTACTGTTGCCACTTACCATGCCCGGTATTATCAGCGGCGTTATCATCGTTTTTGTGCCAGCACTGGGAGCTTTTTTTATCGCCGACATGCTCGGCGGAACTGACAGTCAAATTATCGGCAACGTCATTGAACGGCAATTTTTGAGCGCTAACAATTGGCCATTTGGCGCAGCGCTATCCTTTTTGTTGATGTATATTACTTTTGCTGCTATTGCATTACGCGCTGTCTCCAGCCGCCGCGCGATTCGGCGCGGAGCTGTGATCGTATGAAAAAACGCCCAACATTGTTGAATTATTCTGAACGCCCTTGGATGCGGGTGTTCTTAGTGGTGTTTTTTCTTGTGCTTTATGCGCCCATCATCACGCTTATCATATTCAGCTTTAACGATTCCAAGCGCAATATCGTTTGGCGCGGTTTTACTTTTAAATATTATGAAAAAGCGTGGAACAATGAATCACTAGTAGAAGCGTTTGCTAATTCGCTAACAATTGCTGCAGCAAACATGTTGCTGGGGACCATATTAGGCGTAGCGGCAGCAATTGTTTTATGGCGATTTCGTTTTCCTGGTCAACCGGTTGCTGAAGGAGTGTTAGCGCTACCCATCGTCATTCCTGAAATTTGTATGGGTGTTGCCATGCTGGTGTTTTTTAATTTATGGTGGCCACACCATCTACCCTGGCCGTTCAATTTAGGCAACATCATCATCGCCCACGTGACGTTTACTTTTCCTTTTGTTGCGGTAATCGTGCGCGGTCGGTTGGCATCGGTCAACCGAGAGTTAGAACAGGCAGCTATGGATTTAGGGGCAAGCGAATGGCAGGCAATGCGCGATATTTTGCTACCGCAAATTCGTACGTCCATTATCGCTGGCGCACTCATCGCTTTTACGCTGTCACTAGATGACTTTGTTATTACTTATTTTACCGCTGGTCCTGACAGCATCACTTTGCCTGTCAAAATTAACTCTATGGTGCGTTTTTCGGTAACACCAGAGGTCAATGCTGCATCTACCGTCTTAATCGTTATTACCATTATCGCCACCATCTTAGCGATGCGCCTGCAAAACGGTAAGAAGCCGTGAGCAATACCGCACTCATAAGCATTCGCAACTTGATCAAGTGTTTTGGCCAAGATACTGCGGTAAATAACGTGTCGCTGGACATTGGTGATAAAGAATTTCTCGCTTTACTGGGGCCTTCCGGTTGTGGCAAGACAACTTTGTTACGGATGCTTGGCGGTTTTGAAAATCCTACTGCAGGAAGCATTTGCATAGATGGTGAAGACGTAACTGCACTGCCACCAAACAAACGACCAGTCAACATGGTGTTTCAATCGTACGCTGTCTTTCCACACATGACAGTGGCGGACAATATCGCTTACGGTTTACGAATGGAAGGCATAGCAGCGGCGGAAACAACAACACGGGTACGAGAAATGCTAGCGCAGGTTCGCATGGAAGAATATGCCAAGCGATACCCTGCACAATTATCAGGCGGACAACGACAACGTGTCGCCTTAGCGCGGGCATTGATTAAACGCCCACGGGTGTTGCTACTGGACGAACCGTTGTCAGCACTAGATGCCAAATTGCGAGAAGTCATGCAAACTGAGCTAGTAAAACTACAACACACGGTAGGCATTACCTTTGTCATGGTCACACATGACCAAGACGAAGCGTTGTCTATGGCTGAACGGGTAGCCGTAATGGAATCAGGAAGCATTCGTCAGTCGGATTCACCACGCAATTTATACGAATCACCTAACAATCGGTTTGTCGCCGATTTTGTTGGACGTATGAATATATTACCCGCGCACCACATATCCGACAATTTATTTATGGTAGAAGGATTGGGCAAGGTGCGCGCACAAAACGGTGGATCAGCCACCAGTTATGTCGCTATTCGTCCAGAAAAGTTATCATTGTCCGCCACAGCGTCAGCAAATGAAAGCACTATTTCTGTAGTGGAATTAGTATCTTATTATGGCGGTCTTACAGTACTAACTGTACGCACCAAAACGGGGGCACAACTTACCGTTGTATTGCCCAACAATCATCGCGACAGCCGTCCCCCCGATGCTAACGAGCAAATAACAATCAGTTGGTCAGCAGATGACATGATTGCGCTATCGGAATAAGTATTACTCTAACAATCAAAAAAAACGCCGACAATCAGTACCCAATCGTCTCTGTGCAACTAAATAAGACACTTCATTAAATTAACTGTGCCGCAAACGGCGCGAATAAGTCTCCCCATTAACAGAGAATGTTAATTAATCACACTGAGCACGTGCTTACGCGCTTTCCAATAAGCTACGCTGCCCACATCGACGCGCCCGTCAAAACGTGGTGCCAACGCCAACCATGGATTGTCGGTATTTTCTTTTGCCGGCAAGCCCGTGGACAGTGCTTCTTCTACCGCTGGTGGCTGACACACCAACAGCACATCAACGCCGACGTCAAGTGCAGCCTTCATGCGTGAAGTCATATCGCCGATTGCGGCGCCCGCCATGGTAAGGTCATCACTGACAATCAACCCTTTGTATGCTAATTGCCCACGTAAAATTTCTTTAACCCAAAATGTTGAAAATGTCGCTGCCGCCGAGTCGCATTGCGGATAGGCAATATGTGCGGTCATCATCGCCGGCATACCAGCCTGCGCACAGCGAGCGAATACCTGCAAATCAGCAGCAGCGATTTCAGCAAAAGTGCGCTCGTCCACCGCAAACGCACTGTGTGAATCGGCTTCTGCATAACCATGACCGGGAAAATGTTTTCCACAAGAAGCCATACCTGCCGCAGCCATACCATCACTAAATGATAATGCAAATTTTGCCGCACTTTCACTGTCAGCAGAAAAAGCACGATTACCAATGACCTGTGAGCGTCCATATGCCAAATCCAGCACCGGCGCAAAACTTAAATCTACCCCAGCGGCAAGTACCTCCGCTGCCATAACCATGCCCGCATCGTGTAGCACCGCCGGATTTTCGACCAAAATACCCATCGCCGGCAACGCCAAAAAATCGTCACCGCAAAACCGTCTCACTCGCCCACCTTCTTGATCAACAGCAATCAATATCGGTTTCCCTGCAGCACGACGAACAGATGCCGTAAGTTGCCGTAATTGTTCACTATCGGCAAAATTACGCGTAAATAAAATCACTCCACCGACAGCTGGATGTCGTAACCATTGCCTATCTTGCTCCGTCAGCACTAAATCACCAACTAGCGCAATCATTAATCGCTGGGAAATATCAGGTATCATCATGCTGGAATAACAATTTTATCAGCGATGACAACCGCCATTGCAAAACCACCATCATGAGTGATAGATAAGTGACATTTATTGATTTCTCTAGCAGCTAGATAATCAGCCAGCAATGGCTCAAAATGAAATTCTGGACTCCCCACCTCATTTCCCAAAATCGCTATTTGTCGCCAATTAACGGGCGTCCGCAATCCCGTTCCCAACGCTTTACTCAACGCTTCTTTAGCCGCGACCCGACCAGCCAAATACGTCAAACTAAGCTGACGAACAGCAAACTCTTCTCGCTCCGCCACCGTTAATATTTTCTGCGGCAATCGCCGCGGATAGCGTGCCAACAAACGTTGTAAACGAGTCATGTCTACCAAATCGTTGCCGACGCCGGCAATCATCACACAACAGCGATGGCTGTCACCATCTCCCGCACCGCCGCTTCTAATCCCACAAACAATGCCCGTGCAATCAGCGCATGACCAATATTGAGCTCCACCACTTCTGGCAAACAGGCAACAGCAGCAATGTTGTCCACATGCAACCCGTGACCAGCGTGAACGGCCAAGCCAGCGGCGGCAGCGGCACGGGCGGCAACCACCAGCGGACGACTGTCACCACTTTTAGCGTAAGCTCCGGTATGCAATTCCACCGCCGCTGCGCCAGCAACGGCAGCCGCTTCTATCTGTTCGGCGCTAGGTTCTACAAATAACGATACGGATATCTTTGCCGCCTGCAAGGGCGCACAAAAATTACGAATACGCGATAATTGCCCAGATACATCCAGCCCTCCTTCTGTAGTAAGCTCCTGCCGTCGTTCCGGCACCAAGCACACTTTTTTTGGTGCAACTGCAAGTGCAATATCTAGCATTTCATCCGTCGCCGCTATTTCCAAGTTGAGATGGGTACGCACGGCTTGCTGCAAAATAGGAATGTCTGCATCCACAATATGACGGCGGTCTTCGCGCAAATGCACAGTAATAAAATCGGCACCACCACTTTCGGCTAGCCTCGCCGCCTCAACGATATCGGGATACAGCGTTCCCCGTGCTTGCCGAATGGTTGCCACATGGTCAATGTTCACACCTAATTTCATATGAGCTCCGGCACACCGATACGCATTTTCCGCAATAATTGCTGGTCGGTTTGCCATGCAGGCGCAACTTTTACCCGCACAGTTAAATATACCTTGGCATTTAACACCCGCTCCATATCTTGACGAGCAGCAGCAGCAAGCTGTTTGAGCGTAACGCCGCCAGCGCCAATTACGATAGCTTTTTGCGAATCACGTTCCACAAAAATTTCTGCCATCACCACTTCCGCCCTGCCGCGTTTTCCTGTGCGATGAGCGATAACGCCAATGCAATACGGCAATTCATCACCCAGTGCGCGAAATACTTTTTCACGCAACAACTCCGCCAAAAAAAACGCTTCGTCTTCCACATCATTACGGTCAAATAACGCTGGCGACTCCGACAACAATAATGATACTTCTGTCACTAAAGCATCCATACCACGTCTGCGGCGCGCACACAACGGCACAATAGCGGCAAAATCACGGCGTTCTCTCAAAGCGTCCACGTACGGTAACAATAAGCCTTTATCAGTAGCCAAATCTACTTTATTGACCGCCGCCACTACTTTTGCTTCCGCCGGTAGTCGTTGCAAAAAAGCAGTATCCTCATCCGTCCAAATAGGTGCAGCACTCATAAAAATAACTACATCCGCCACACCCGCTGCCCATTCAGCACCGGCATTAAGACGCTTGTTTAACGTGCCGCCATGACGTGTTTGCCACCCAGGAGAGTCCAACACCGCCCACTGAGCATCATCGCGCCGACAAATTACCCGAACCACGCCGCGCGTCGTTTGCCGACGATGAGAAACTATGCTGGCTTTATCACCCGCCAACGCATTAACCAAAGTTGATTTACCCACATTGGGACGGCCAACTACGGCAACAAATCCCCTGTGCGAATTCATACCGTTAACGCTGCCAATAAACAGCCGGCCGCAGTTTTTTCTGCCTCGCGGCGATTACTAGCAACTGTTGTTACTGTTTTGCCATTCGGCAACCGGCATTTCACTACAAAAAAAGGATTGTGTGCCTTGCCGCCACGCGCCACCGTTTCATATTTCGGCACCGCTTGCTTGCGGTTTTGCAAATATTCCTGCAACCGCGTCTTAGCGTCTTTAAGTAAATTTGCATTTTTCGCCCGCATGTCACCCACCCGCGCTAACGGCTCGGCAAATAATTCTGCCGTTACCGCCATAGCCGTTTCGTAACCACCATCCAAATATACCGCTGCCATATAAGCTTCTAACACGCCAGCGAGGATAGAATATTGCCGCCGCCCATCAACTTTAGCCGGCGCGCCTAATATCAACCGTGCAGGCAACCCGATTTGCTGAGCCAATACCGCTAGTGCATCGCCATTCACCAATTGCGATCGCGCTTGCGACAACACACCTTCGCTCCAATCTGGATATCGCTCAAACAACAGCCTCCCAACTAACAAATCCAACAACGCATCTCCCAGCCACTCCAAACGCTCATTGTGGGCACCGCCAACACTAATATGCGTAAACGCTTGTTTTTCTAAAGCAGTATCGGCAAAACAGTGCGGTAAAACCCTGCTTGGAAGCTTATTCGCCACGGCCGCTCTCATCGCCACCTTCCTCTCTTTCTTCCTCTTCAGGAAACGGCGTAGCACGCAATAATAACGATTGTCCAACACGGCCACTATCTCTGAAGTTAAAAATAATCCGCACTGCCGGTCCAACAATATTATCTTCGGGCACAAACCCCCAATAACGACTGTCATTGCTGTGATCACGATTGTCGCCCAGCACAAAATATTCGCCTTCTGGTAAGTCACAACGAAGCAACCGCCCACCACTTCTCAATTCACAGTGTTCGCTATCAGGCGGATACGTCCCTACAACGTTGCGCACGCCGCCATCATTAAGCGCATCATGCCAGCCGGCATCAGGCATTTTTTCTACCAACCTCGCTGCATGACGTCGAAAACCAGCGCTGGTACCCGTGCTTTCGCCACTGTAAAAATAAGCTGCCGGCTCCGCTGGCTTTGACTCCAGCAACACACCGTTAATTTCTACTCCGTCATTGTGAATTTCTATACGATCACCTGGTACCGCGATAATACGTTTAATAAAATGCACATCGCTATCGGGATGACGAAAAACAATCACGTCACCACGCTGCGGCGGCGAACCCGCAGACAAACGAGTATTCAGCACTGGTAACCGAAAACCATATTGATTTCGGTCCACCAGCACATAATCACCAATAATAAGCGTTGGCTGCATAGAATTTGAGGGGATGGAAAACCAATTAAAAATTAGCCCACGAAATAAAAACACCGCGCCGAAAATAAAAAAAATATCACGCCAAAAAGCAATCGGCTTACGAAAATCTGGTGGGTCATCGCGGCGCGTTATAGCGTAATACGCATACAACAATCCCGACCCAGCACTCAAAATCATAAAAAAGAAATCCGTTGAGTACATGCTTCTTTCCCTTAATTTTCGTCGCTACGCAACGCAGCCATCAATGCATCCTGAGAAATTTCTACTCGCCCAAACTGTTTCATTCGCTTTTTCCCACTTTTTTGTTTTTCCAATAATTTGCGCTTGCGAGTCACATCGCCACCATAGCATTTTGCCGTCACATTTTTACGCATGGCTTTAACCGTTTCGCGAGCGATAATTTTTCCACCAATAGCCGCCTGCACTGCTACGTCAAACATCTGGCGAGAAATAGAGTTTGTGATTTTAAGCGCCAATGCTCGCCCTCGCGATTGCGCTTCTTCGGCAATGGCCATAGAAGACAATGCGTCCATGCGCTCGCCGTTAATGAGAATGTCCAGTCGCACAACTTTAGCTGGTCGAAAAACTTTGAATTCATAATCCATGGACGCATAGCCCTGAGTTGCTGACTTCAACCGATCAAAAAAGCCGCCTAAAATTTCAGCCAACGGCATTTCGTAAATCATTACCACTTGCAAACTAGCGTAATCCACCCGCCGCTGCACACCGCGGCACTTGGACGCTAGTGTCATCACTGCTCCCACATGCATACTTGTTGTCACAATAGTCATGTCGGCAATGGGTTCGCGTATTTCACGGATGCTTCCTGATTCAGGCAGCCGCCCAGGATGGTCCACCAGAATTTCTTCGCCCGCCACGGTCAATACTTGATACACAACTGTCGGCGATGCCAATACCAATTCCAAACCATATTCGCGCTCTAGTCGCTCCTGCGTTATTTCCATGTGCAGCATACCCAAAAAACCGCAACGCAAACCAAAACCAAAAGCTGGCGATTTTTCGGTTTCAAAAACCAATGCTGCATCATTGAGACGCAGTTTTTCCGCTGCTTCACGTAATAACGGATAGTCATTAGGTTGGGCTGGATACAAGCTAGAAAATACATGAGGCTTGCTTTCTTTAAAACCCTGTAACGGTTTGGCACAAGGACGCCGCACCGCTGTCAGCGTATCGCCAACGCGGGCGGCAGCAATATCCTTGAGACCGGTAATAACGCAACCCACCTCACCAACACTAAGTGATTCGCGCATTTCTAATTTTGGTGTGAATACTCCCAACGAATCGCAGTCACGTTCTTCACCCGTCACCATGAATCGCACTCGCTGGCGGCGACGCAAACAACCATGCTTGACTCGTACCAATATTACTACACCCAAATATTTGTCAAACCACGAATCAATGATCAACGCTTGTAATGGCGCCTTCGCATCACCAATAGGCGGCGGCACTCGTGACACAACGGCGGCCAGTAATTCATCCACACCAACGCCAGTTTTTGCACTCACTGCAATAGCTGCAGAGGCATCTACTCCCGCCATTTCTTCAATTTCACGACACACCCTATCAACGTCAGCTGCGGGTAAGTCAATTTTGTTAATAACCGGCACAATCTCTATCCCCAATGCCACGGCGATACTACTATTGGCGATAGTTTGCGCCTGCACTCCCTTAGCCGCATCCACCACCAGCAAAGCGCCCTCACAAGCAGACAAAGAACGCGACACTTCGTACGAAAAATCCACATGCCCCGGTGTATCAATCAGATTAAGCGTATATGCTGATTGCTCGGACTTGTAATTTAAAGTCGCTGTTTGCGATTTAATGGTAATGCCACGTTCGCGCTCCAACTCCATAGAGTCCAACACCTGTGACTTCATTTCGCGCTCACTAAGACCTCCACACCGCTGAATAAGGGCATCTGCCAACGTAGATTTACCGTGGTCAATGTGCGCGATAATGGAAAAATTGCGAATCGTAGTCAGCATTTAAATGAGATTTTACCCCGTGTTCATGGCAACGGTATCGGCTAAGCAACATATTCTCCGATTTTGATAATGACTAAAAACAGTCTTAAATTTAATCAAACAATTTTCAGTTTAGGTTTTTCGCCTTCATGTGCGCTTTGTTTTTTTTGCGACTGCCCACCTACGGGAGAAAAGGAAAGACCTGAACCGGTTTCTTTTGCAAAAATGCCAACGATTGCGCCCATCGGCACGTGAACATGAAAAGTAGCACCTTGAAAACGTGCGGTAAAAGAAACCACGTCATCCGCCATAACCATATCACGCACAGCTTCACCATCAATATTGAGTACCGTGTTTTTTTCCCCCACCGAACTTTTTGGTAAGGAAACGTCGTCACGACCATTCTCAACAATTAAATAAGGCGTGTGTTTTGTGTCTACGCACCATTCATAAACAGCACGCAAAAGATAAGGACGTATTGTCAAATCTTCGTGCATTAGCTTACTTGCGCATCGCTTTTTCAATGGTAGTCAACGAATCGTTAAAAGAAGGTCTAGCAAACACCCTCTCAGCATATTTGCTCAACGCCACCGCCTTAGGTGGTAGCGTAATACGATAATGCTCCAGCCGCCACAACAGTGGCGCCAACGCAGCGTCTAAAATAGTAAACTCTTTATCCACCAAATAATGGTTACCTTTTGAAAGATGATTAACCAATCCTAAAAGCCCTTCGCGGATTCGCTGTCTCGCAATATCCTGCTTTTGTTTTTTGGCTGTTTTGTTTTCTAACGTGTCAACATGACTAAAAATCTCACGGTCTATCAGATAAGACATCAATCGTACCTTGGCGCGCAATGTAATATCAACTGGCATCAATTGCGGATGAGGAAAACGATCGTCTAAATATTCGTTGATAATACCCGACTCGTGTAATTTCACGTCACGGTCAACCAAAACCGGAATTCGATTATATGGATTGTACAAAGCCAATTCTTCAGGCTTGTTGTTCAAATCTACCTCTCGCACATCAACTTCCATTTGTTTTTCACCCAAAACGATGCGACAACGATGAGAGTATGGGCAATAGCTCCCTGAATAAAAAATAATAGGCATATTAGTGGATATCCTTCCAGTACTCTCGATACAAAAAATAAACTATCAACAAAAACAGCAACAAAAATGCCATCACAAGGTAACCGGTTTTTATTCTTTGTGCGCGCGTCGGCTCACCTGCATACGCCAAAAAGCCGACCACGTCAGCAATCATGGCGTCATAGGCTACGACAGACATTTTTCCGGGGCGAATCTGCTTGACTGTGCCGTCAGAAGTGCGTTCGTAAATGCCTTGCAAGTGAGAAAGCACATGTGGCATGGCAGCATTCTCAAACACAGCGTTATTCCAACCGCTGGGACGGGAATAATCACGGTAAAAACCCCTTAAGTAAGCATAAAGCCAATCAACACCACGTAAACGAGCAACAAGACTCAAATCCGGAGGACTGGCCTGCCAAAACCATTCTTTACCTTCCTCTTTTGTCATTGCGCTTACCATCTCGTCAGCTAAGCCTGCTTCATTGTGAATAAGAAAATCTTCAATTTGCCCACCGCTAATTTTTAAATCTTCTGCCAAGCGACCGTAACGCATATATTTCACACTATGACAACCTTGACAATAATTGGCAAATGCGGCGGCACCGCGTTGCACGGATTCGATATCGTTATAATCAATAGGTGCTTGCGACAGAACAGTTTTGCCACCTGCTCCCCACGCTGGCAGCAACGGAAACAACAACAAAAAACAAATCAGAAAACGCGCAAATACCATACTTGTATTTTTATCGCACTCTAGTCGGAGGTGTTTGCACTTTATCCATTTTTGTGTAAAACGGCATCAAGATAATAAAGCCAAAATACATAACGGAAAATATTTGTGCGGAAAGTTGCCGTCCCGCACTCGGAGGCAATGCACCTAAAACTCCTAATCCAACGAAGCTCACCACAAAAACCAACAAAGCTGATTTATAAAGCCAGCCCCGATAACGAATGGAACGTACCAAACCGCCATCAAGCCATGGCAGGAAAAAAAACAAAACAATTGACAAACCCATCGCCAAAACTCCCCAAACTTGAGTACCTAAAAAAGGTGGCACTGCGCGCAAAATCGCATAGTAAGGCGTGAAATACCAAACTGGCGCAATATGCTCGGGCGTTTTCAAAGGATTTGCTGGCTCAAAATTAGGATATTCCAAGAAAAACCCTCCCATTTCTGGCGCAAAAAACACAACCGCCGCAAAGAGACAAAGAAAAACCACAGCACAAAAAGTATCCTTAACGGTGTAATAAGGGTGAAACGGTATTCCATCAAGTGGAAGTCCACTGTTGGAATCTTTTTGCTCTTTTATCTCCACACCATCGGGATTATTAGAGCCAACCTGATGAAGCGCAATAATGTGCAAAAAAACTAGAACAATGATAAAAAGCGGAATCGCCGCAACGTGGAGTGCAAAAAATCGATTTAACGTAACATCCGAAATAGCGTAATCACCGCGAATAGTCACGGAAAGCCACTCTCCTATTCCCGGAATCGTAGAAAAAAGGTTAACGATAACCTGCGCCCCCCAGAAGGAGGTCTGTCCCCAAGGCAACAAATACCCCATAAAAGCTTCGGCCATCAAAGCCAGAAAAATCAACATCCCTAAAATCCATATTAATTCTCGTGGCGCACGATATGAACCATATATGAGAGCACGAAACATGTGTAAATATACAACAATAAAGAAAAATGAGGCCCCAGTTGAATGAATGTATCGTATTAGCCATCCCCACTGAACATCCCGCATGATATATTCAACAGAGGCAAACGCCCGTTCAGCATCAGGCTTATAGTTCATGGTTAGAAATATGCCGCTAACAATTTGCACTACCAGCATCAAAATTGATAAGGCGCCAAATACGTACCATATATTAAAATTTTTGGGGGCATAATACTCGGTAAGGTGTTTCCGAACCGTCTCACGCCATGGAATACGCTTATCCAGCCAATCACCAATAGCAGTGGTGTTTTTCACGTTGACAAATTAAGCGATTGAAGCGTCCATGCCAATAACAATGTTACCGTCATTGTCATAATGGTGAGGTGGGATAAAAAGATTCTTGGGTGCCGGACTGCCCTTCACCACCCTTCCAGCAAAATCAAAAAAAGAACCATGGCAAGCGCATAAAAATCCCTTTTTCGCCTCTCCAGGTGAACATCCCAAATGAGTACATAAGCCAACTGCGACGAAATATTCGGGGTTAATTGAGCGAGTTTTGTTTTTACAATATTCTGGCTGTTGAGCATTTTCCGACGAAGGATCTAAAAGATTTTCTTCGTTTTTATTTTCTAAGCTTTCTATCATAAATTCATTACGCCGCAGTATCCATATTGGCTTTTGCCTCCATAGAACAACCTTCATAGTGCCTTCGTCAATATCCTTCAGCGACACAGTAACAGGAGCCCCAGCAGCCTGCGTCCGCCTACTAGGGCGAAGGCTCGAAAAAAAAGGAGCCAAAATTGACAGTCCTCCAACTCCTCCCACAACGGAGGATACATTTAGAAGAACACGACGTCCAGTATTAACTGTACTTTTTTTGCCGCCATCTAAATCTGGCGCACTCTTCTCTTTCATTAAGTCTTCTGAAGTTTTTTACTTTTTCTTAACAAGAATGACTGGGTAAGTCTCATCTACCCCACCATCACTGGAAAGCTTTTGTCCTACCTTAACAACAAACTTTGAATTATTGGCATGATCAATTCCCACAATCTCTCCAGTCCCAGATTTTAAAACAGAAACCTCAGAAATATTTTCTCTGCTAAAAAAATCATTCTGCTCTTGAGAAGTATAAGACTCTCCGTTTAACCACAATACTGCTTGTTTTTTATTATTATTGTAAATAAAAGCATTAACGCGTATATCTTCAGTTCGTCCTTGTTCGGGCGCTTCATTTACAGTTGAAAAAATTTCCTCCACTAATATCAGTGGGATAAATTCATCTAACTGCAGTGATTCTTCAGCAACCGCACCTTGACGAATAGCTTCCAATATGCGTCTTTGTTCAGCAGTAAAAAAAAGCGCTGGCATATTAGGAGCGCTGTCTATCTTAATTCCGGCGTTCACCCCTTGTTTCTCGTCAGAAACATTTTGAGCAAAACAGGAATAGTTAACAATTGCACAACCGAAAAAGATTATAAATCTAAAACTACTAGCGATATTGTTCATATTAATACTCCCATGTGTACGTGTTTTCATTGGGAAAGCGCAGCAGATTGGGAATCACTAGCACCACCCACGCTTATTTCTCTGTCCGGATCATTCACCCAATACCAAGCAACGGTACAATTAGCTTTCATATTTTCTCTTTCTTCCAACAAAAAATCGTTCTTTATCCTCTGCAGTGTACATTCAACAGGATATGATACATGCCCAATTTCCTCGGAAAGAGATTGTATAAACATAAATACGTCCAAATCATGCAACATTCCCATTTCTATAGTCATGGGCAAAACACTAACACCAATAGAACTATCTTTAGTATATATAGAATATTTTGATTCAAACTCCTGTTGATCCAAAAAAGCGTAGTTGACAGGAAAAAGTTTCCTCTCATCATTGATAGTTTTCATTTCTTTTACTAAATCAACTAAATTTATCTCTCCAATCACGTCACGATCTACTAAATTCCTGTATTGCTCAGCGAAGAGTCGCAAAATTTTTCTTTCTCCCTCAATACCCGACAAACGATCCTCATAAGATTTTACGCTTTTTACAAGTGTTGCTTCTTTCTTAGCTTGATCGTACATGTAATTGAGAGAATATCCACTCAAAATATTAGGCAAAATAACGGCAACAAAAGCCACTAAGCAAACTTTTATGAGAATTTTTTGTTCTCTCTCTTGAATTTTAATATCCATTATTTACACTCCAACGTATTATGTTTCTGAAACAAAATTCTCAAAAATACTTTTTTCATACTCTTTCCAAATAACTCTCAGAACAAACTTACGACTCCGAGGAGCGTCAACAATAGAATTATCATCCAAAGAGCCTTTTATATTTTTCGTGGACATTTCTCTACTGGGAATTTCTAAAACCTCAATAAGAATATCCTCTCTCTCTTCAAAAGACTTTACGAATTTTTCAGCACGGTCAGCAACGTCAATGTAATTTTCATTAGGCAAAGGAAGGAACGTTCCGCTTACTTCTATAATTTGGTACAAATCCTCACCACTAAACACAGCCAAACTGGAAGATTTTTTTTCTCCTCGCACGTTATTGGAAAGATACCAGTCAAATTTTTCAATGCGAACGTCATTATTTTTAGCCAATCCTTGAGAAAAAAAGTACATCATTTGGGTTGGCGAAATGTTAATATTGTCTAATGCTTTATATAAATTAGAAACCGCTCTCATGTTTGTAGGCGAAGAAAGAGGTTCCCCACCCACTCCGCTTACTTCAGCTTGATAATTTTGGCGTAACCTTGCTTCTTGACTTTGCAAACTAATTACTGCTCGTGAATGGTCAATATATCCTTTTTTCAGGTAAGAAAGAGGAAAGCTATAAGCATATATTCCATAAACTGCAAAAACAGCGATAATAACTTTAGCGGCAAATTGAGCTCTATAATATGTTACATAGTTAATTTTAGCGAGTTGCTCTATGTGCAATTCAGAAAACATGGCATGTAATGCCAAAGAACTGTCTTTCCCCAAATCGCCCACTGGATTTTTCAACCCTATATTTTGAGCTACTGTTGCCACATCGTGAAAATCAAACTTTATTTTTTCCCCACCAGAAACTATTTCACGCAACTGTCCTACCATATTACTAGGGGAAATTACTCGCACTGTAATGCCGCCTGCAATTGACATTTTAAGAGAATTCAAATATTGAAGAGTTCGATCTACTTCTTTCTTAATGAAAGTGCTAATCGAATCAGCACTTTCATCATTAACTTTTGAAACTCTGCTAAATCGCAAATGCCCGTTTGAATAATAAGTTTGGCGCAACAATCCTCTTTCATGTATTGTCATTACCAAATTATTTCCCTTCCCGACACCGCCCATAGTTTTAAGCAAGGAACCGGTCAAATGGGACACCATATGAACTCCAGCCAAGAAACGTCCACCGCGCGATACGGCTGCCATCCATGGAGAAACTTTATTTTCAGTCAATATGCCAGAAAAAAGAACCCAGTCTTCACGCCGCCCTCTTTCTTCACGCCCCTGAACTTGAGACATACTCAACTTACTACCACGAAACAAGTGCTGCATCCGACGAGAATGAAAGTCTGTCTTATATTTTCCGATCAAGTGGGCCGTTTTTTCAAATCTATAATCTTCGCCAATAATATTAACAAGCAAGTGAAAAGCTTTGCCGTTAAAAACCTTACCTTCTTTCTCAATAAAAGCATGGAATCGTGCAATTCCTGATTCATCGTTACTAAATAATGCCAGCCGCTTAATATCGCCTTTTTGCCATGACACTAAGGTCACATCATTATCGGTAATAAGCAACCCATATCTTTTTTGAAAATTAATAAAATTTGGGAGATTCATTTTATAACACCTTATTGTTCATTATCCACCAATACTACCGCTACCAACTAAATCATACAAAGGCCCATAAACCGCTATAATAACCCACGCCAAAAGACCGGCCAAAAGAAGCAACATCACAGGCTGAATCATCCCTTGGGCGGACTCAATAGCTTCGTTAGCATCTCGATCATAATAACTTTTAACTTGATACATAGCAGCGTCTACACCACCTGTTGTTTCACCCAGCTTAATCATTCTTATGACCAAAGGGGGGAAAAGACCAGATTCTCTAAAAGCCTGCGATATGGACTGACCGTTTGTTATACTTTCAATAATTTGATCAAGCCCTCTTGCTACAAATCTATTCCCCAATGCACCGCGAGAAATTTTTAAAGCATCTATAACACTTACTCCGGCACCGTACAATAAACCAAAAACATTTGAAAACCGAGACAATAATAATTTCTCAACCACAGGTCCCATACCCGGCACTCTAATCTTAACTTTATCCCAAAAATAATCAGTTCCTGGAATAGTTTTAACTAGGATTTTCAATGTCACATAAATTCCTATCGCTGTTAATATCAAAAACTTCCATTGATTTTGCAAAAAATCAGACGTGCTTATAAGGGCAATTGTGTAAACAGGCAGGTCTTGACCCAGAGATTTTAGAA
This sequence comes from Candidatus Persebacteraceae bacterium Df01, assembly GCA_030386295.1. Taxonomy (NCBI): domain Bacteria; kingdom Pseudomonadati; phylum Pseudomonadota; class Gammaproteobacteria; order Candidatus Tethybacterales; family Candidatus Persebacteraceae; genus Candidatus Doriopsillibacter; species Candidatus Doriopsillibacter californiensis. The sequence goes on from JANQAO010000001.1 coordinate 44,523, forward strand.
GCCTAGTTAATTGTGGTACCACAAGAACCATTAACGCCCAAGTTGCAAGCAACAGCACAACAAACGCGAACAACGGATAACGAACAGCTTTTTTTGTTTTTTTGATTATTTCGTCTTGCCATTTAATATTATCACCAATATTTCTAAGCACTAAATCTAATTCGCCAGAAAATTCTCCTGCCTCAACCAAACTGACAAACACATCATCAAAAACTTTAGGATGCTGACGCATTGCCTGAGACAACGTCGCACCCTGCTCAACATCTTGGATAATAATACCAATGGTATTTCTCAATGAGGGATTAGAAACCGAATCTCGGACATCGGATAGCCCTTCAAGCAAAGGAACCCCACCAGCAACTAGCCGTTCAACATAAAAACAAAATTGCGACAATTCATCTTTGGTAACTCTTCTTTGAAAAAGCCCTCCACCAACAGATAAACTACCCCCTATTTCATCACTACTGATTAAAGAAAGGCCAAGTCGATTTACCCTTTTTTCTAAATCAGATAAATTCCTAGCCTCTAGCCTGCCTCTTACAACTTGGCCGGTCTGATTAACCGCGCTATATCGATAATTTACCATCAATCACTGCTTTCATTTTGCAGCATACCGTGCAAAAACGAAGTTAAATCAATCACTCGCCCAATTTCTTCCAAAGTGGTCAGCCCCTCAAATATTTTCCCCACACCACTTTCTGCCATAGAAACAAAAGCTTTTGTTTCTATTGCTACTTCCTTTATTTCCTTGGCTGTTTTTCTTTGCGTTACTGCTGCATCTAATGCTTCATTGAACTTAAGTATTTCCATAATTGCAATGCGTCCACGATACCCTTGGTATTCACAATTCGGGCAACCAACAGGTGAATATACTTTATATTGAGAAATATCATCAGTAAAATTATCTAATATTATTTTTTCTTTCTCTTCATAAGATTCTTTGATTTTTTTACAATGAGGACACAAACGACGAATTAACCTTTGCGCAATAACACCGCTGATATTAGTAGCCATAATGTCAGGCAGCACACCTAGATCTTGCAATCTCGGAATAACTGTTATCGCGTCATTAGTATGCAACGTGGTTAAAACCAAGTGCCCTGTCATAGCTGCTCTAAAAACTTGCTCTGCCGTTTCTTGCTCGCGCACCTCACCCACTAAAATAATGTCCGGATCTTGCCGTAATATAGAATTAATACCTACTCCCCAGTCCATTTTTCCACTTTCTCCAATGGGAGTCTGACGTATCATTGGAAGAGGATATTCTACAGGGTCTTCTAACGTCATGATATTGACCCTTTCTGTATTCAAATGCTGAATAATGGAATACAAAGTGGTTGTCTTTCCACTACCCGTAGGCCCGGTCACCATAATGACTCCATTAGGACGGGAAATAATTAATTCAAGTAATTTTTTTGCTTTATTAGGGAGCCCTAAATTATCAAGCTTCGTTACATTTCTCTGCTGATCAAGAATCCGCAAGACAAAATTTTCGCCGTGCGTAGTTGGTTGGCAAGCCACACGAAAATCAATAATACGCCCATACAAAGTAAAACTAATACGCCCATCTTGAGGAAGACGAGATTCCGCTATATTCATCTCAGAAATTACTTTTAATCGTACAGCCATACTATCCCAGTAACTTCTATGCAAACTTCTTATTTGCCGCAAAACACCATCTATCCTATATCTTACTCGAAGAAAGCTCTCTTCTGGCTCAAAATGAATATCTGAGGCTCCACGCTTTACCGCATCATTCAAAAAAGCGTTAACTAGCCGAACAATAGGATTTGATGACCCATCACCTTGATAATCACTTACCCCACTTCCATCGCTAAAATCACCTATTTCAATTTCTCTAAGTATCCCCTCAATGGTCAATTCTAATCCGTAATATTCATCAACCGCACGAGATATTTCTGACTCTTCGGCAACCATGAATTCAATTTCATAATCCCCCCCTAGAAAAGCACGTATTTGATCCGCTAAAACAAAGTCATTGGGATTTGCGACAGCCAAAACAATGGCGCTGTCTTCGGGGCGAAAAGCTATCGGAAAAACGTTATATTGCTTGGCAACATCCAACGGCAGTCTTGCCAACACTTCAGGATCAACTGTGATTTTTCTTAAATCAACAACACTAACACCACCACTCTCAGAAAGTATATCCCGAATAGTCGCTTCTGTTACAAAGCCTAATCGAACTAAAACCCTTCCAAGAGGCTCCTGAGATGATTGTTGTTCATAAAGAGCAATTCGCAACTGATCATCTGAAAGAGCCCTCTTTTCAAGAAGCCGTTCACCAAGAGGAACTGTGGCTTCTTCTTGATCGCCATCATTTAAATCATCTAAAAAATCAGCCATTGAATTTCCTTTTTATTTTCTTAGCTTATTAATTCTTGCTTTGACCTGATTTGCATCAAAGCCAATAACCGAATTTTTTGACAATTTCAAAGATAACTCATAGTAATTAATAGCCAATTCAGACTTGGCTAAATAGTCTAAGACAACAGCAAGATTGTAAGAATAATCCGGATTACGCAACTCTCTAGAATGAGCCTCAAAGTAAGCTTCTTGAGCATCCAACCAACGATCATTAGACGCATACAAATTACCCAAAGAAAAATATAAACGACTATCCCAAACAGCATTATCGCCTATGGCTTTTTTCAGAGCAGCTTCTAATTCATACATGTTTTGATTGGAAATATTATGCAAATTAGCCAAATCAGCAATTGCCACTGAATCAGACGGATAATAATCAAGTATTTGCAAATACGTCGCAACCGCCAATTTATACCTTCCACTAGCCACTGCCACAAGAGCAAGCCCGTGAAGCGCATCAATATTTGTTGGGTTTCTTACCAATACCTGCCGATACAAAGATTCCGCTTCGGCATAAGAACTCGCTTTATAAAAAGACTGCGCCTGCAATAACAATTTATTTCTTTCCACCCCATCCATAGAAGGCGCTATATTAACTTTCTTGTCAGAATTTGATTTTTTATCATCCTCTAATAAGTTCGTTTGCGCAAGTTTTTGACCTTCCACCACCACATCAGCTTCTGCCACCATACTATCTTGCCCACTATCAGAAGAATGAATTCTCAAATTGTTTTTCAAGACACTTTCATACGAAGTCAACGCATCTAATTTTTTCTTACGAGCGCGACTTGATTCCGCATTAACTATTGCACTTACTTCTTCTTTCTTTACATCCTCACCATCTAATGGCGAAGAAATGCCTTCCTCGATATTTAATTTTTTTTCTTTCTGCCCCTCATCTTTTAATCGAGGGTCATAACCAGTTAAAATAGCAATCTTTTCAACATACTCTCTCTTTTCTTCTACGCTAGACAAATCGTCTGCCCTTGGTATTTGTAATGCAGCAAAATCTATCTCCGCTTGCACATCAATTCTCGGTATAGGCAAAGAAAGAACTCCTTCTTGACTAGAAGCAACCTTAAGTTTTGGCGCCGCTACTGATCGATTCGAACTGGAAGTTATCTGCGGAGACGAATCACCGCCTCGCAACCCAGAGACAGAATCAAAATTTAACCCTGGGACGACATTATTTGACAGGGCAAAATAACTACCCAACGCCACCACGCCTATTAGCGAAACAGAAATCAATTTTTTTCTGCTGCCTCCAGTGTTTTCGGCACTTGACCTTTCGCCCCCCGCCCTAAATACTTTTGCAGCACCAACATAACTTGTTCCTGCATCAACGGACGGAGCTATCGACTTTTGACTTTCTGCACTAACGATTGTATCAAAGTCTATGCTTTTTTCGGCACCAGAAACAGATTCAGCAGAAGCTGGCTTTTCTTGAAACACTTCCGAAGAACTTTGAACTTTATTTTCTTCATCCGCTTTTTTTAGCGAGTTTAATAAGAGACTCATATTTTTCCCTGTTTTTTAGCGCGCGTCTTCTTGCTTCGGCGGCAAAATATTATTCTCCTGATCTCGAACAATAAAGTCAGAATCCGGTAACAATCTTCGATAATCGGAGTAATCACCATAAATACTTGGGTCTTTAATAATCTTTGCCCTGATAAAAACAACAAATTCCGTTTTATAGGTTTTTTCGCTTTTATTTTGAAACAGATTACCAATACCCGGCAATTTACTAATTCCAGGAACGGATTGATTATTATCGCCTGTACGATCTTCCAGCAAACCACCCATCACAGCAATCTCACCATCACGCAATGTCATCACTGACTCCAATTCCCGGACACGGGTTATTGGCACGGAGTTGTCGCCACTCACGCCAGAAACAGAAGGAGATTGACGATAACCTAAAACGCGAGTAACACTTGGCTTCAAATTCAAAAAAACCTCATCCCCACTAGTAATGTGGGGCAATACGTTCATGGCAAAACCTACATCTACCGTATTTTCTGTCAATACATAAGTTCGATTCTGCACATTTCCTGTATCTTCGTTGACTTCTTCTTCTACATCCACACTGAAATATACTTCTTCATCAACCACCCGCAGAAGCCCTGGCTGATTATTCAGAACACTAATCCGCGGACTAGAAAGCACTTTAGCATCACCAAATTCTTCTAACAATTCAACAGCAGCACTAATATCACCAAGACGAAAAGCCCCCGTAAAAGCGGCGCCAGGCACCGCAGAATTCACAGGAGCGAGGCCACCAGAACGGTCATGAGTAGCCCGCTGATTGGTTCGAGCAACAGTATAATCCCTTTGGACAGTAACGGTACCATCTGCATTCACCGTTTCCGAATAAGTAAAATCCGTGACCACGTTATTACTATCTTCTACACTTGAGGGGTTAATGAAAGCTTTATATTCATCGCTCCCCGCAGTAAAAGTCCTAGAAGCAGAGAAAGTAAAATCCTCAACAATTCTTTGCAAAGCTGCGACAGCCCCACCAACACCGGCTCCCTTATACAGAGCAAGACCTGTTTCTGACAAACTATTGAATATTGACCAATCAATTCCTTGCTTATACTCATTGTTAAGAACAACCTCAACAATAGTCGCCTCCAACAAAACCTGCCGCTTAATAATACTCATCGACTCATCAATGTATAACTGTATTTCTTTTTGCAGCCGCTCAGGAGCATAAACCATTAAAATTCCCGTATTCAAATTAAAATCATATGTACTTGATTCCGGATTAAATTTTGCCGCAGAGTCCAGCGCATCCGAAAGTTTTTCAGAATTACCCTTAGCTCCAGCAACCGCGGCTTCTCCATCTGCAGCTTCATATTCCACATCAAGAATAGCTTCGATAGAATCCTCAAAACTTTCCCAAAAATCATTTGACCCTGTGTTAGTAACGCTTGATGACCCCCCATCACCAACGCCAGAGCTACTCGCAGAAGAACTGAATTCCCTACTTATAGACAAATAATCAACATGATAACGCTTATAGTAAGGCTCGTCGTTTTTTACAATTATTGCATTGCCTACGCGCACTACACGAATCGGTATTTGCTCAGAAATCCTATCTATGATTGCATCCAATGTTTGATCAATTGCACTCATAGTTACCAAACCACCAACGCTAGCATCAACATCCATATTGACGCCCGCATCTCTAGCAAGAGCAAATAAAAGGTCGCGCACCGGAACGGCGGTCACCACGACATCAAAAGTGTCTGAGCCTCTCTCATTACTCAATGTTGGCACAGTAGGAGTGGCTTTTACTAAAGCCGGAATACCGTCCCTGTCAGTAGGCTGACTGCTCTCAACCTCTTCAAAGGTCATATGCATTTCGCTGGGCGAGTAATTGGGCGAGCCACAACCAGCAAGAAATACGGAAAGCGATGAACTTAAAACAAGTCGTTGCGCTTTGGTCAACTTCATTTTTTATCCCTTCTTTTGCTTAATTCTGATGACAACTTGTACCATTCTAACATTAACAAGTTAAGCCAAAAGCACACAATCTTTTTTTGATTGCCTACTGATGTAGCAATTAAACCACTCTCCATACAAAAAGTCAACAAAATACAATTTCATTCCTTAAGCATTTAGCTTGAAAAGTAATTTTTATATCTTACAGAAAGAAGCGTAGAAACCCACTACCCGCCTGACAAATTTCATGCTATTATTTTGACAATACGAACCGTGACAATAGTGGCAAAATAAACATAATGGCCGCTTGGTCGTCTGTTTATATATTAATTTTTGCTATTACCTGCCGCATGTTTGCGTTAATCCGCCCCAATTTCCCGCTACAAGACACGCAGTCCTAGTGCTTTTAATATTTATCTATACCTAACGATAACCAATGCTGTGACCTGTATACTCCATTCTTTGTTATTAATTCCTGTATTTTTTCTGTTTACGTGCAACTTACAAAATAACAATTTCGCCTAAAATGCAAGACGCTGTCGGGACGGCGCAAATAACGGCGCCAGAGTCGAACCACACATTGTTAGAACCGTCCCATCTGTTGCTAACCATGCTTGACGGCAACATCGAACTAGAGGCATTACTGACGCACGCCGGCGATAATGTTGTGCGTATCAAGCGCAACTAAAAAATCAAATTCATGAATTGCCTATTGCGCAGGAAATTTCTGGCATGGTTCAGGCGTCACAGCAAACCGCACGACTGCTCAATCTCGCTTATTTGAACGTGAAATATCAGATACTGGTGACAACCCCACCGCCGGTGTAAAACAAAAACACAAATGGAAAATCTGATTACGCTGGCGAAATAATGTGAGCGCTAATCCGCCCATATCAAAGCCCAAGTAGTCAATGTCTGCTAACTTAGCGATTTGATTGCCATCGCCGCACCCAAAATCTATTATGCTGCTGACTTGATGGCGGCGAATAATGTCATTAAGTAGTTGCGCCTTGCAGGCTCCTGCCTCCCCCATAAGATCCGCTGCCTGACGTCAACCAGCTCGAATATCGCCGCCGCCAATATCGGTCGGAATAACAGGATATGATGACCCAACCGTTCTATTAGATACCTCATCACAAGCGCATTATAGGTCTATCTCATGCCGTATATGGCACACTCGTGGGCAGATTGTTCCAAATGCTATTGCCTCCGTTTGGTATACATATCCCACCCGTCCACCTGTCTTTGTGGCACTCCCACACGATGCAATGCGTCTCACTCGCACTGGGTTGATACAGGAAGACCGACCGCTAGGTTCTTTTTTATTTTTAGGGCTGGCTGGCGTTGCTAAGACGATTGTACAAAGCGCTGGCTGAGTTTTTGTTTGATTCGGAAAAACACGCCGCTTGCCAAACTGCTACTGGAAGGCACCTCAAAACCGGCAGCGCAGTTAAATTTAAATGATTCAAGTGAACCGGAAGCGGTAACGTTAAATTAGTTACCGATTTCGGTAACTTCAAAACTCATCTCACACCGCAAGTATTCAGTCATTTTTGCCGCCGCCGAACGAATCGCTTTTTCGTCAACGCCGCCAAATACCAAATGGCAATAAAGCACGCCATCGTCATCGCGCGGATAGCTACCTATTTCCAATGATGGCCACTGTGCCTGGACTGCTTCCAGTTGCTCGGCAAATTCACTTTCCGGCCCCATCACGCGCAGCGACAGCGAACGACGCGGCGGCAAATCCGGCAGTTGCAACGCCGCCGCAGTTGCCATCTGTTTAAATATTGCAGGTACTCCGGCGCAAACAAATACATTTTCTATTCGATACCCAGGCGCGCCCGGAAATTCGCTTTTAAGCGGTGTTGCGCCGCGGGGGGCTTGTGCCATACGACGGCGCATGGTAGTAAATTCTAGCCCGCGCCCATCATAAAACGCCTCCAGTAATGCTAATGCTTCCAAATTTTCGATTACTTCTGTGTTAAAAGCCAGCGCCACACCATAAGTGGTTACATCATCATGGGTGGGACCAATGCCGCCACTGGTCAGTACATAATTATGCGTTATCTGCATTTCCTGCAACGCCTTAGCGATAACCGTCGGCACATCACGCACTACCCGCACTTCATCAACCCGCAAACCTTTAGGCGCAAGCAATGCCGCCAACACTGATAAATTTTTCTCCGTCGTCCGGCCTGACAAAATCTCATTGCCAATAATTAAAAAACCGACTGTCTGCATTTTCATTACCAAAATGATTGTACCTTTGAGTAGCAAAAAACGATAACGTTATTACTCTACCAATCGCCGATATACTGCCAGTGTTTCTTCTGCCATTTTACGGGCGGTAAATACGGAGGTAATACGCGCCCGCGAATCATCGGCAACAGGCAACGGTGCAGATAACGCAGCCGCCAACGCAGCTGGATCATCCGGAGGCACCAAGCGACCACCTGATTCATTATTGGTAATAATGTCTAATGCGCCACCGTGAGCGGTGGCAATAACCGACTTGTTCATCGCTAACGCTTCAGCCATCGTGCGACCAAAAGATTCTGGTTTGCGCGCGCAGGAGACCACCACATCAGCCAATGCGTAAACTTCTCGTATATCACGACGCCCACCAACAAAGCGTACTTGGTCGGCAACTCCCAACCGCCGCGCCAACGCAACAAGCCGGCGGCGGCGTTTAAGTACGCCGCCGCCGGCAAATACCGCCAACCATCCAGCTCGCGCCGGCATCAAAGCCAAAGCACGCAACAGTACATCGTGCCCTTTTTGCTCTGCTAACCGCCCCACGTGCAAAACCACACGCCGACCAGCAGCCCCCCATTCCTCACGCAATTTTTCCACTACCATCGCATTCACCGCCGTCGAGTCAAAATATTCCACATCAACCCCGCGACTGATAACCGTGATTTTTTTCGCTAGCACAAGATAATGCCGCTGAATGTGTGTAGCAACAGCAGCACTAGGACAGATAATTGCATCAGCCCGCACCATAATGCGGCTGTATGCGCTAACACTGTTGATTCCGTGTACAGTGGAGACTGTCGGCAACCGCAATTGACGATTAGCAAAATGATGTAACCACGCAGGCAACCGACTTCTCACGTGCACAATATCAGGTGCAATGGATTCCAGCGTTTTACGCAGGAGCCGTACTCGTCCGGGTACAGTCAACGGATTTTTACTTGCCATCGGTAGCGACAAATGTCTCGCACCAGCAAGCAGCGCATCACTAACAAGCCGCCCGTTTTCGCTGATAATCACATGCCTTACCGCATCACCGTGTTCACGCGCCAAGTCCACCACACCGCGTTCTGCTCCTCCTTCTTCCATACGTGGCAATAATTGAGCGACGAGCAACGGTTTTGTGCTCATAAAAAACAATGGCCTAAATTATTAATGAACAAAACGGCGCGCATTTAGGAAAATATTGAGCCACGGGCTAAATTCCCCTTTCCATTCTGGGGGCGACCACGACAGTTGCCCGCAACGAAAAACCCGCTCGGGATGAGGCATCATCACCGTCACTCGCCCATCAGGAGAACAAAAACCTGTCATTCCTCCGGCAGAACCATTGGGATTGAGCGGATACGTTTCCGTTGCCTCGCCACGGTTGTCAACAAAGCGTAACGCCGCACAAGCGTTTTTGATATTTGCCGGCGATGACGCAAAAGCAGCACGCCCTTCCACATGGGATGACACTACCGGCAACATAGCACCTTCCATTCCCGCCAGCAACGGCGACGGAGACGGCAACACTTCAACCATTACCAACCGCGATTCAAAACGCTTGGAGCGGTTACGCTCAAATTGTGGGAAACGCCAATTACTAGCATCTTGCATAAGTGGCTGCAAGCCAGCCAAAACTTGGCAGCCGTTACACACGCCCAAAGTGAACGTATCTGAGCGCGAAAAAAAATCGGAAAACATCTTGGCTAAAGCCGCGTTGTGCAAAATCCCACCAGACCAGCCACGCCCAGCTCCCAGCACATCACCAAAAGAAAAACCTCCACAAAACGCCAGGCCTTGAAAGGATTCGTCTAGTTGCCGCCCTGCGCGCAAATCGCCCATCGGCAGATCCACAGCATCAAAGCCAGCGCGAGTGAACGCCGCCGCCATTTCGCGCTGACCGTTGGTCCCTTGCTCACGCAAAATTGCCACCCGCGGACGTTTGCCGATAATAGCAGGCGCTTGCACATCGCCATTCCACGTAAACGGCAACCGGCAAAATAACCCTGTATCTTCATCAAAATCACGCTGGTGTTCGGTGGTGGCACAATCGGCATCATCGCGCCGACGGGCAATAGCATAACTTGTTTCATCCCACGCTTGGCGCAAGTCAGACAGTGCTTCGTCCAATAATTTACGTCCGCCGCAATACACTCGCACCCGCTTGTCGGCAACCGTATAACCGACAGTCTGCACTGCATTTGGCAAGCCGGCATCGGCAAAAGCCTGCAGCACATCAGCAGCACACTCCCGTGGAACTTCCAATAAAACGCCAATTTCTTCGTTAAAAAAAGTTTCCACTTCGCCACCACCGACAACGGTCACATCGCCACCATCGGTTTGAGAGGCAGGTCCACGCAAACCGTCAGCGATTAGCATTAACCCACGATTAGCAGCAAATGCCATTTCACAAGCACAAGCCCATAGCCCGCCATCGGAGCGATCGTGATAAGCCAACAGCAATTCCTTTTGGTGGCACACCGCTACCGCCCGCAAAAATGCCGCCAAAATAGTCGGTTCCACATCCGGCACCGCATCGGCAAATACCGTTGCCGACGTTTGCTGTAATATTGAACCACCAAGTCGCCGTAACTCACCGGGTGCAGCCAGCATTAAAAAAGTATCGCTGCGCCCCGACAACTGCGGCGTCAGCACACGGCGAACATTTTCGTGGGAAACAAACGCCGTTGCCACCGCCATCACCGGTGATTCCACCGTTGTATCACCACTACCCATGCGCATGGAAAGTGAATCTTTACCCACAATCACGCCCACTCCTAAAGATTCACAAAAATCGGCAGCAGCGCGTACAGTAGTGCGCAATTCGGTGGTGCGCAATTCATCGGCACAATTAGCCATCCAGTTGAGCGACAATTTAACCTGTCGTAAGTCATCAATTCCCACACTGGCTAAATTTGTTAACGCTTCGGCAACAGCCATACGAACACCGCTGTCAGGGGCTGACGCGGCGACGTTCGGTCGCTCACCCAGTGCAAACACTGCGCCGCCGGGATGCTCATAATCGTTAAAAAATGCCGCACAATCAGCCACCGGTATCTGCCACGGCCCCACCATCTGATCACGTGCGGTCATCCCACCAACACTGCGGTCACCTATATTAATTAAGAACCGCTTGCACGCTACCGTCGGATGTCGCAACACTTGGTAAGCAGCGTCACGCAATGCTATTCCACACACCGGCAACACAGCAAGCGGCCGCGTGTCAGCAACAACAACGCGCTTCGGTGGCGACTCCACACCACCCAACACATCCGCCAACGGCAAATCCACTACCACTTCAACTGCGCCCATCACCACAATGCGCCGCACTTCAGTCGCTTCACCGATTACGGCAAAAGGACAAGCCTCGCGCCGGCAGATAGCACTAAATTCATCTACCGACTCGGGCATCACCGCCAATACATAACGTTCCTGCGACTCGTTGCACCAAATTTCTGCCGGTGACAGACTACGGTCTTCAACTAGAATTTCTGACAAGTTAATTTGTGCCCCGCGTGCCGCATCGTTAACTAATTCAATTACCGCATTAGACAACCCACCGGCACCCACATCATGTAATGACAAAATTAATCCATCATGCGGTGGGCGACGGCAGGCATCAATAACTTCTTGGGCACGTCTTTGCATATCGGCGTTATCGCGTTGTACTGAATCATAGTCTAGTTCAGAACCGCCGTCAGCACGACTGGAAGCCGCGCCGCCACCCATACCGATACGAAACCCCGGCCCGCCCAGCTGAATGATTTTAGCTCCCACTGGAATGGAATGTTTGCCCGCACTCGTCGACAGCATGTGCCCCAAGCCACCAGCCAGCATAACAGGTTTGTGAAACCCAAATCGCCGCTCATCAATCGCGTTTTCATCACTTTCAAAACTACGAAAAAACCCACCCAACGAAGGACGCCCAAATTCATTGCAAAATGTCGCTGCGCCCAAAGGCCCATCAATCATAATTTGCAACGGCGATGCAATGTGCGCTGGCGTTTCTCGCCGCTGCATGGTACCGCATTGCGACAGCCCCAAATGGGACACTGTAAAACCAGAAAACCCAGCACGTGCTGTAGCACCACGGCCAGCAGCAGCTTCATCACGAATTTCACCGCCGCTACCAGTAGCAGCACCGGCAAAAGGTGAAATTGCTGTTGGATGATTATGTGTTTCCGCCTTAGCGACCAGTAATAACCCTCCACTGCCAGCAGCATAAACGCCGTCAGTGGCAGGTGCGAAGTCTTCTCCGGCGGCAGCTTTGACGACAGCTGCATTGTCGGCAAAAGCGGTAATTACACCCTCCGGACTCGCGGCGTGAGTACGGCGAATAGACTGCATAAGCGACTCACCACCATCTTCCCACGCCGCATTAAATACTTTGTGGCGGCAATGTTCAGAATTTGCCTGCGCAAACATCAACAGTTCAGCTTCCGTCGCTTCGCGCTTCAACCGCACATACACTGCCCGCAAGTGAGCAACATCCTCTGCGGATAGCGACAATCCCAATTCCGCATCCGCCGCCCACAAAGCTGTATCCGTTGTGGCGAAAGTGCGCGATGAGCGAGGAGAGTGCACGGCAAAAAGCCGCCGCCATTCCCTCAACCGTGGTGTCCGCAAAACGGTTTGCGTCATGCGGTCGGCGATTACATCGGGATTGAATTGCCCACTAATATCACCAATAAATAATCCTCGCTCAACGTGCCGCAAGCCGTTCAGATGACAGCGGCGAAGAATATCTCCCGCCTTGGAAGCCCACGGCGACAGCACTCCGGGGTTGGGGATGATAATTGCCGCATCAAGCGTTTCGTCACAAAAATTATCTGATGCTTGCAATATTTGGCGCAACAATGCCTCATCGGAGACAGACAACTGCCCTTCCCACGCCGCAAAATATGCATAACGAACGATCAGTCCCGGCTGTTGTTGACAAATGGCGAAATCCTCACCATTGATTTTATTTTCAATCTCTCCGTCCGCCGGAAGTCCTAAATACGCAACGTGCCGCAAGGTCATAAACAGGTGAATTATATCGCTCCAATATGTAGCATTAGAAAAATCATCCAATTAATTCTGAAAAGATGTCACCGCAGAGGCAGCTTTGAACAATGTCATGCAAAAATAGCGTGACCAATATGTGGTAGGCTTCACATTGCTTTTAAATGGATGTTTTTGTCCGACAAGCCCCCGACACAGTCAACGATTACCTCATATTCCGATTAATTTTATTTGGAGAAATCATTCATGTCTAAAATAACCATCCAAGCTGCCGTTTGTCGACAATTCGGTTCTCCACTTAGCATAGAAACATTAACTCTAGCGCCGCCGACGGCGCGTGAAGTGCGCGTCAATTTGGCTGCTTGCGCCATCTGTCATTCTGACATTATTTATGCTGACGGCGGCTGGGGCGGCACACCACCAATTGTTTTTGGCCACGAAGCTGCCGGCACCGTTGTTGAAGCTGGTGCTGACAGTGGTATCGCCGTCGGCACTCGCGTTGTCGTAACACTGCTACGCTCGTGTGGCGGCTGTATTCCGTGCCAGCACGGTGCACCAACTTTGTGTGAAGACAATTTTGACCCGCTGACGCGCCTATACGATATCAACGGCAAGCCAGTTGCCATCGGTCTAAAAACCGGCGCTTTTGCCGAACAAGTCGTTGTTGACAGCTCACAGGTCGCCACCATACACAATACTTTACCGTTCACAGAAGCCTGTTTACTGGCTTGCGGCGTTTTGACCGGCTGGGGGGCAGTGGTAAATACCGCCAATGTTCCGCCAGGTGCCTCTGTCGCTGTTGTCGGCTGCGGTGGTGTCGGCGTTAATTGCCTGCAAGCAGCATCTATTGCCGGCGCATCGCCGCTAGTCGCGATTGATCTATCAGCAGAAAAATTGAAATCCGCCGAACAATTTGGTACAACACACACCATCCTTGCCAACGCTGATGACTACGGCGAACAAGCACAACACATCACCGGCGGACGTGGCTTTGATTATGTTTTTATGACGGCAGGTAGCGCTAAAGCGGCGGAACAGGCTGCAAGCTTACTTGCCACGATGGGAACGTTGGTGCTAACCGGCATGCCACCAGATGGCGATTTGGCGCGCATTAACATCGCCGACGTAGCGCAAGGACAGCGGCGCTTTCTCGGCAGTAAAATGGGTAACTCCCACCTCCGCACTGATATTCCGAAATTTCTCCGCTTACACAGTGAAGGACGGCTTAAGTTGAAGGAACTTATCGCCTCCTATTATCCGCTGGTGGACATTAACCGCGCTATGGACGCCTCTCGCCGCGGCGATGCCTTGCGCAACATCATCCTTTTTGACAACTCATGAAAATACAAAAAATAGAAACTTTTTGCACTTCCACTGTCGGTATCACACGAGTAACAACCGACAGCGGCGCACAAGGATGGGGACAGGTGTCAACCTATCATGCCGACATTTCATCTACAGTATTACATCGGCAAGTGGCACCTTGGGCGCTCGGCATGGAAGTGGAAGAACCTGCACAATTTGACGATTTGATCGCCCGCATTTTTGAGTGCGAACACAAATTTCCAGGCTCCTACTTGTGTCGTGCTGTCGGTGGATTAGAAACAGCACTGTGGGATATGCTCGGCAAGCGACACAGCAAAACGGTCTGTGAACTGCTTGGCGGCAAGCCACGCCCACTACGCGTTTATGCCTCCAGTATGAAACGAAATATTGCACCGAAAGATGAAGCAGCTCGGTTTTTCCACCTCCGCGAAGAGTGTGGTTATGACGCTTTTAAGTTTCGCGTTGGTGCCGAATGCGGTCGCAATCAGGATGAATGGCTGGGACGAACGGAGGCTATTATTCCGGCGATACGACAGGCATTGGGTGATAACGCAACCTTGTTGGCGGATGCTAATAGCTGTTATGAACCGGCACAAGCAATTGCTGTCGGACGTATGTTGGAAGAGTACGGCGTCGTCCATTATGATGAACCGTGCCCGTACTGGCGACCTGATTGGACAAAACAAGTACGGAAAGCACTGACATTGGACGTAACCGGCGGCGAACAAGACAATAATCTGACGCTATGGCGTTATCTGATTGATGACCATGTCATGGACGTGGCACAGCCAGATATTTGTTATTTGGGTGGCATTGGTCGGACGTTACATGTCGCAACATTGGCGCAAGCCGCCGGCATACCGATAACACCGCATTCTGCTAATCTATCTTTGGTAACGATTTTCACACTACATTTAATGGGTGCACTTACCAATGCCGGCCCATATGTTGAATTTTCAATTGAGGGAGAAGATTACTATCCGTGGCAATATGGCATTTATGAACCAATGCCAATTGCCAGAGACGGCAAAGTGGAAATTCCAACAGCACCTGGTTGGGGCATCCGCATCAAAGACGACTGGCTGCAACAAGCAGCTTATCAATGCAGCGAAAAAAACTAATACAGCGCTAAAGCACTTACTACCTTAATTTCTTTCAGACTTAAATACGACCTATTGTGGTGATTGTTTAACCTGCTGCTGCGCAACAAAATAGTAATATAACGAATTTCTACATGTCGTGAGCGAGCCTGCAAAATGGTAAAGAGTGTTTTGGGTCGTTCAAACAACCGGGGCGAAAGCGGATGACGCCTGTTTTATCACCGCACACTGAAAGACAACTACAATGAAAGATCTGTTAACAATTGAAAACGGCACCCGTGCAATGCACACTTTTTCTGATGCCGAATACGCTCGGCGCCACGCGGCACTGTTTAATTTAATGCAAGAAAGCGACATTAGCGCCGCTTTTTTTACTTCTATTCACAACGTTAATTATTATGCCGATTTTTTGTACTGTGCTTTTGGTCGCCCGTACGGCTTAGCAATGTATGATGGTAAAGTTACCACGGTTTCGGCGAATATTGACGGCGGTCAGCCCGGACGACGGACTGTTGGAGATAATTTGGTATATACCGATTGGCGGCGCGACAATTTCTTCCGCGCGGCACAGCAACTATTGCCCACACGTGGAACAATCGGCGTAGAAATGGACCATATCAGTGCTGACAATTTGCAAAAATTACGCGACGCACTACCCGACTGTGAATTTAAAGACATTTCCAAACCAGCAATGCGCCTGCGGATGATTAAATCCGACGAAGAAATTGCGCACATCAAACAAGGCACGCAAGTTTGTGACATCGGCGGTGCGGCAGTAACCGCAGCGGTGCGGGAGGGCGTTTGCGAACATGAAGTTGCACTAGAATCCACGCGCACAATGGTACGTGAAATTTCTCGCCGTTTTCCGCATGCCGAATTAATGGACACTTGGACTTGGTTTCAATCCGGCATTAACACCGACGGCGCACATAATCCGGTCACCACCCGCGCGGTACGACACGGCGACATTCTCTCGTTGAATTGCTTTTCTATGATTGCCGGCTATTACACCGCCTTGGAGCGAACGCTATTTTATGGCGATTGTGATGCCGATTCGCTGCGCCTATGGAAAATCAACGTTGAAGTACACGAAGCGGGATTAAAATTGATTCGTCCCGGCGCACGTTGCTGTGACATTGCCGCCGAATTAAATAAAATTTATAAGTCATACGACTTACTGGAGCGACGGACGTTTGGTTATGGACATTCTTTTGGTGTTTTGTGCCATTACTACGGACGCGAAGCCGGGTTGGAATTACGGGAAGATATTGAAACGATTTTACAGCCGAATATGGTTGTTTCCATGGAACCAATGATCATGATTCCGGAAGGCTCTCCCGGCGCGGGCGGCTATCGTGAACATGACATTTTGGTGATAACCGACAATGCCGCAGAAAATATTACCGGCTTTCCTTACGGTCCAGAACACAATATTATCAACGCTTAAAGCATCCTTTTAAGCATAAATAATAATGCGCAACTGGTCAACCTATTAATTCACCATGCTAGGGACAACAAGAGAAAAAATAGGAATGGCAGCATCAAAATGGCTTCCGTCATCCAGTCGCATGGTGTAAACACCGGTCATGGAGCCAGCGGGGGTCGGCATATCCACATAACTGGTATAGCAAAAAGTTGTATCGGGTGTAATCCTAGGCTGCTTTCCAATAACGCCATCGCCGCGCACTTCTCGAATATCACCGTTTCCGTCAGTGATTTTCCAAGCGCGCGAAAGCAATTGGAAGGCGGCGTTCCCCACATTACAAATAGTAATTTCGTAGGCAAAGATAAATTCGCCGCCATCAACTAGGTTAGCATGAGGCAGATAATTAGCTTTCACCAACACTTCCACTTTGGCACCAACTGCGTCGGTTAAAGCCGAAACCATACGTGTAGACATACGGGGAGTATAATCTGACTTGTAATTATGGTGCAACCGCCGGTTATCGCCGCTAGTTTGTTGTCGGCTGATTTTTCACGTCTAGGAGAAGAATCTCGCCAAGTGCTTGGCGCGGGCGCCGATTGGCTACACTTTGATGTAATGGATAACCATTACGTACCCAATCTAACTTTTGGTGCACCTGTTTGTGCAGCATTGCGTCACCACTTACCAACAGCAGTACTGGATACGCACTTAATGACCTCGCCGGTAGATAATTTAATTGAGCCTTTTGCCGAAGCTGGCGCCAATATTTTAACGTTTCATCCAGAAGCAACGACACACCCGCACCGGACTGCCACCCGCATCACCGCTACTGGCATGCAATGCGGCATAGCGCTCAATCCGGCAACTCCATTGACTCAGCTAGATTATCTGCTGGATGTCGCAGACCTTGTATTGCTTATGACAGTTAATCCCGGTTTTGGCGGGCAAAAATTTATCTGCCAGATGCTAAATAAAATTTCCTCCTTGCGCCGGCAACTAGACGACAGTGGACGATCGATTCGCCTGCAAGTAGACGGTGGCGTCAATGCGGAAACGGCCTCCCAGTGTCTAGCCGCTGGTGCCGACACACTGGTAGCAGGCAATGCCATCTTTAGCACTGACGATTATGCGCTTGCTGTGGCAGGATTACGAAAATCGGCATGACAAAAGCGCTTTTGTTTGACTTAGACGGCACTTTGATTGATTCAGCACCAGACATTCACGCCGCTGCTATTGGTACATTAAACGACTTACAACTGCCACCAGTGCCTTTGTCGGAAGCCAAACAGTATATCGGCGACGGCATGGAACGGTTTGTAAAGCGTATTCTCACCCGCCAGTGGTGGGGAGAACCAGCAACTGACCTGTTAACACACGCTAAAGTCCGTATGAATATTCATTACGAACGGGAATGCACAGTACGCCGCTTAATATATGATGGCGTAAAAGAAACACTAACGACACTGCAAGCGGCGGGAATAGCGCTGGGATGCGTAACGAATAAACCGTTACGTTTTACTCAACCAGTACTAGCTGCGTGTGGGCTGGACGTTTTCTTTAGTGCCGTTGTGGCAGGAGACTCGTTACCTGTCAAAAAACCCGCTCCCGAACCGTTACAAGAAGCATGTCACTTACTCAACGTAGATTGCCACGATACGTGGATGGTAGGCGATTCTGTTGCCGATGCTCGCGCCGCCACCGCCGCCGGCTGCCACTTTGCTGTCGTGTCATACGGCTACCACCGCAACGGTCATTTACCAGACGCTGACACTGTGATAAAATT
This sequence comes from Candidatus Persebacteraceae bacterium Df01, assembly GCA_030386295.1. NCBI lineage: Bacteria > Pseudomonadati > Pseudomonadota > Gammaproteobacteria > Candidatus Tethybacterales > Candidatus Persebacteraceae > Candidatus Doriopsillibacter > Candidatus Doriopsillibacter californiensis. Next base: position 63,235 of record JANQAO010000001.1, read on the forward strand.
TTTTCCTGAAGTAATAAACTTAATTAATTTTCAATATTCTACTGAAAAGAAAACCTCTCATGCTGGCTGTTGAAGTTCACAATTTAACTAAATCTTACTATGGCACTCCCGTATTGCGGGGCATTAATTTTTCTGTTGAGGCTGGTCAATCTTTTGGCTTTGCTGGAATTAATGGCGCGGGTAAGAGTACATTTTTGAAATGTCTGCTGGATTTTTGCCATTACGAAAGCGGTGATATTCGTCTGTTCGATGTATCTAGTAAAAACCGACATGCTCGAGCGCGTATGGCATTTTTACCGGAGCGCTTTATTCCACCCTATTATTTAACTGGCGAACAGTTTTTGCGCTTTATGATGAAACTACAAGATACACCTTTTTCACATAAGCAGGCACTGGAAATGCTAGCCGATTTGGATTTAGATGATTCAGCACTCCGAAAGCCGGTGCGCTCATTTTCCAAGGGAATGACCCAAAAATTGGGATTGGCATCTTGTTTTTTAGCCGAGCGTGACATCTATTTTTTAGATGAGCCCATGAGTGGACTAGACCCCAAAGCGCGAGTGCTAGTTAAACGTCAATTTAGCAAACTCGCAGAACGCGGTGCAACACTTTTTTTTACTTCCCACATGCTAGCCGATATCGAAGAAGTCTGCTCACGCATGGGAGTGTTGCATGACGGCCGCATTTGCTACCTCGGAACACCGGCAATGATGCGAGAGCAGTTTGGCGGCAATACACTAGAAGAAGCTTACTTAGCAGCGATTAATACCAATGCTTGACGTAGCCTTGTTGCGGCGAGATTTTGGCGTAGTCGCCGACAACCTTCAACGACGCGGCATAACGCTAAATGAGGCGGCTTTTTCTGCCTTGGATCAGCAACGACGACAAACGCAAGAATACACAGAAACGTTGCGTGCTAAACGAAACGCACAAACTAAACAAATTAGTGCCGATAAAGCATCGGGCAAAATAACAACACCGGAAGATTTTAAGACGCCACTTCAGCAAGCACAACAAGAAATGAATCAATCACAAGCAGCGTTGGACAAATATTTATATGATATTCCCAATTTACTTCATAAGTCAGTTCCCGACGGTCTCGGAGAACAAGACAACGTAAAAGTTCGGTGCTGGGGCAAGCCGCCATCGTTTGATTTTGTCGCTAAAGACCATACGGCGCTGGGCGAAGCACTACAGTTAATAAATTTTGACGATGCCGTCAAATTAGCCGCAGCACGATTTGTAATACTCGCCGGACCACTCGCGCGGCTACACCGAGTGCTTGCACAATTTATGCTTAATTTGCATGTTGACGAACACGGTTGTCGCGAAATGTATGTGCCTTATCTGGCTAATCCAGCCACACTGACAGGCACCGGACAGCTACCCAAGTTTGAAGAAGATTTGTTTTTCATGGAACGAGACGCGCTGTATTTAATACCCACTGCAGAAGTGGCACTCACTAATTTAGTGCGCGATCGTCTTATTTCACCAGCCGAGTTACCCTTGCGGCTGGTGTCACACACGCCGTGCTTTCGGCGCGAAGCTGGATCTTATGGCAAAGACACACGCGGCATGTTGCGTCAGCATCAATTTGACAAAGTGGAGTTGGTATCTGTTTGTACGCCAGAAGAGTCTTATCGCATGCTAGAAGAAATGACAACTCACGCTTGTCGGGTTTTGGAATTGTTGGAGCTACCCTATCGCGTAGTATCCCTATGTGGTGGCGACATTGGCTTTGCCGCTGCCAAAACATATGACATAGAAGTGTGGTTGCCAGGTCAACAATGTTATCGTGAAATTTCTTCGTGCAGCAACTGCGAAGATTTTCAAGCACGGCGCATGAAAGCGCGCTACCGACAAGCAAATGGCAAACCTGCCTTGTTACACACACTTAACGGCTCCGGCGTGGCGGTAGGACGAGCACTCATTGCCGTGATGGAAAATTATCAACAAGCGGACGGTAGCATTAATATCCCCGATGTTTTACGCCCTTTGATGGGGAACATGACCCGTATCACCAGAGAAAATAACGGATGAAAAAACGAATTTGGCACATAACTTTCTTACACAGGGTGACTGTATGAAAAAAACATCCGATTGGAAAATTGTATCGGTTATCGCACTGTATGCATTGCGTGAAGCATTGCAAAATCGTATTTTTTGGATTGCTTTATTTTTTGCCGTTATCGGCATTGGCGTATCCGCCTTTATTGGCGACATTGCAATTATTGAAAACAAAATTGTGGAAGCAACCTTTCTTGCAGCCGCCTATCGTTTTTGTGCGGTGCTGGTACTAATGGTGTTGGTAATTTCCACATTAGTACGCGAATTTAACGACAAGTGTTTAGAATTATATTTATCACTAACCATCTCACGACCAATTTATTTTATCGGCAAAATGGCCGGCTTTTTTGCAGTAAGCACTTTATTGGCGGCAATATTTGCAGCGGTGTTGTTGTTATATGCCGAACCCGCACCAGTTCTTTTATGGTTTTTATCTCTCGCTTGTGAGCTAACAATTGTTGCGTCAGTAAGCGTATTTTGTGTAATAACATTTAATCAGCAAATTCCGGCATCTTTTGCCGCCGCCTTTTTCTTTTATTTGATGAGTCGCTCAGCAGATAGCATAGTGCTCATCAGCAAAAGTGAAATTTTGCTGCACACCACTGGCAACGCGGTAATCTCTTTTGTAGTAGATAATCTAGCAGTAGCGTTGCCGAGTTTGGCGCGTTTTACCCAAACCGATTGGGTGGCATACGGCAATGCCCCGTTTGCTGATGCACTGCCGTTAATTGCACTGCAAACGGTAATTTACGTGATGTTAATCGGCGGCGTCACACTAGTTGATTTTTCCCGAAAAAATCTTTGACTATGCCCGTCGCCCGTCTCAAATTTCGTTTCCGGCTAATTGTCAAAGAAGAGTATCAACCTCTGCGTAATGTGCCACGCTGGCTGTGGTTGCTGATGGCAACCGCCATAGCGGCACAAATCGCTTTTTCGGTGTTACTGTTACCACAGCCAAAACCGAAAATTAGCGCATTGCATCAACCACCGTCGGCACTGTTTTTACAAGCTGTCTCTTTAGGCGACCCACTGGCATTAGGGCGAATACTGATGATGAACTTACAAGCCCATGACAATCAACAAGGTCTTAGCATTCCCTTTAGAGAACTGGATTATGATGTGCTGGGACAATGGCTTGACCGGATTGTGTCATTAGATGAAAAAGCCGAATACCCACATTTTTCCGCCGCTAAAATATATTCTTTCGTATCAAATGAAGAACGGCAGAACAAAATGATTGAATGGGTACGTCGTCACTTTGCTCGTTCTCCAGACACTCGTTGGGAGTGGATGGCGCACATGACTAATCTAGCGCGACACACTTTAAAAAACAACGCACTCGCATTAGAAATGGCAAAAGAAATGCGCGACCTAACCACGCCAGGAAAAGTACCGGGCTGGGTGCGGCAAACGGAAGCATTTATTTTGGAAGAAGAGGAGGAGTATGAAGCTTCTGCTTCTTTACTGGCTGGATTACTAGAAGCAGGTGAAGTAACCGATCCGACAGAGTTTGAATTTTTATTGAGACGACTAGAAGATATTATTGACAAGCAAGTCAAAAGTGGAGAAATTCGAACTCAAGCGCAGATAAAAGAAAAAACCAGAACACTAGAAAGCTTGCAGGCCAGATTTTTATCGCAGTATCAAGAACCCACAAAAGAAGTAAATAAACCCCAATAAATCCGCTAGATAATAGATTAGTATTATTTTTCCACGAGGCGGAACAAGCGACTCTGCCGTAGAATTTTAATCGTCTTTATTTTTTTTTGAGAAAAGTGCTTTGACCTTGTGATAGTACTTACGGCATGTGTATGTCACCGCACCAAATGCGCCCAAAATAGCGGTAACAATTGCCGCACCCGAACCTGGATCGATATAAGCGTGCGCATCCACGTGAAAAATAATTGTCCACAACGTAATAACCCCCAAGCGAGAAAACCGCTTGTCGGTTACGCGGGGACGCGAAGAATCATTCGTACAAATAGTCTGCATAATCTCCATCCTTTTCGTCTTCATCACCCTCCCCATATCCATACCTACCAGCATATATTAAATCATACTCCATCGCATTAATTGCGGGGTCACCGCCATCAGCCAAGCAACGAACAATATTGTAGGCAACTTGTGAATTTACCGAATAACTAGAGTTCTGCTGAATATAAGAGGCACAAGCATCCGGCGGATAAAAACCGGCAATAACACCATAATGGTCAAGTATATAAAAATCTTTTTCGTCCTCTTGCAGCGTCTCCCATTCCATCCCTCTAGAAAGGCTAGCACCATGATCACCGAACAAATAAACTAAAGCATCCGGATCATTTTTTTTAATAAAAGACATAATTTTGTCAATAGACTGCGCGGCAAGTTGACTACCTTCTATATATTCTTTCTGGTAAGCAGAAAATTGCCCCGGCAAACCAGCATAGTGAAGAGGAGTGTGGGTAGGTGCAATAATATAAGACATAATCACTTGAGGACCTTTGGGCAAGAGACGAGAAACTTCCTCAAGGAAATAATCGGTATACATCACTGGGTCAAGTATGGTGTTGACGACTTTATCCTTTAATCCTCCCCAATTATTATCAATTGCTATTCGCAATAAAAAACAATAACCAAAAAGCCCGTAATGAAATTGCCAATTGTTGACAAATGAACAAGCGGCAGAATACTTATTAGCGGTGTTGTAGCTATCTATATGAGGCCCTTTGGCGGAACCAAAATAATTATCTCTATGATATATATTTGTAGAATAACCATTAGCCTTGAAAATTTCTAATAGCGGCCCTGCGACCTTACCGATAATTATTTCGTGCTGTTGTTTTTCTGGCATAGCACGATAGTATTCTCTATCCATCGCCAAAAACATGTTAAGAGCAGATTTTGTTGATGCGCCATCACTAAATGCATTTTTAAACAGTATAAAGCCATGTTTTTTCAGCATCTGCGCATAAGGTAGCGATTTAATATTCATAAGCTTTTGAGCTAGCGATTCCGGTATCATCGCGTCATAAGAAAGAAAATAAACATTTGGCCTACGCACAAAATTCACAATTTTAATATTAGAAGAGGAGGTCATACCAGAAAGAGGAACAGCCGGAGAAGACACATATTGTTGAGAACTTAGAGAATTCACGGTCGTTATTGTCAGCGCAAAAGCTAGCAACAAAACCGTTGATGCAGTAGCAATTTTCAGCCAGCGGACTCCATCAGACAGCGATTGAAAAAAAACAGTGGCTATCAAAAAAGCCACGAACGCTATCAGCCATTGCCAAATAGAAGACAACGTGAGAATGTCTTGATTATAAAAAAGATACAGCGAGCAGATATTGACAGCGGCGAAAGCCCCAAGTGCTGTATTAATAAAACGAAATCTCAACCACGCTAAACTTCCAATAATTATAGATTGAACACAAAGCACTACAATCGTTAGAGAAGCCGCAAAGAGCGCGTCATCGTAGGAAAATTCTCCAGCAGCACTGTTGTAGGTACTGACAAACCAAAAACCACTTAACGACGCCAAACAGCAGATTTTTGCAGCAACGTTTTTAAAATCTGCTAAAGAAATGCTTATTCGTCTCCGATTTTTTCTGCTTTTTTTAGTGGTTTTATTGGCCATAAAATTTAATTATGCTTTCTGATAGTTAATTATTAATGAAACATATCGTGCCATATATAATTATATCCTCGCGAAAGGCATAAAGTCGCTGAGTAAAATTTACCGTCAAACAACTTGCCGTTATTCATTACTTTTCCGAAATCTACATTAACTTACCGACGGACTAGCATCGTCATAATTTACCAAAACAAAATTAATCGCTTGCGTTATCGTTTTGTTGTCGCAATTTTCTCAAAAAACCCGGTACTTTTTCCGCCGTAATGCCGCTGTGTATTTTTTCGTTGTTAACGATAATTGCTGGCGCATCGCCACAAGCACCAAAACACTCACCTTCGCGCAAAGTCCATTCGTCATCCGCCGTTGTTTCGCCAAAATCAACACCCAACGCCTCCTTCAAGGCGGCGGCCGTTTCTGTCGCTCCCATCAACATACATGGAAGATTAGTACACAAACACAATTTGTTTCGTCCCACTGGTTTTAGGTCGTACATGTTATAAAACGTAGCCACTTCATAAGCGCGAATTGCTGGAATTTTTAAGTACTCGGCAACAAAAGCGATAGTGTCATCAGCCAGCCAGCCCTTTTCTTTTTGCGCGATGCGCAAGGCACTCATTACTGCCGACGCTTGTTTGCCGGGCGGATATTTTTCCATTTCACGATCAATCGCCGCCAGTGACTCGGCAGATAAGTTTTTTTCGGCACTCATCGATCAATCTCACCAAACACAATGTCCATTGTGCCAATGATAGACACCACATCGGACAACATGTGTCCACGTGCCATTTCATCCATCGCTGCCAGATGAACAAACCCCGGCGCACGAATTTTTAGACGGTACGGCTTGTTGGCACCGTCCGACACCAAATAAATACCAAACTCCCCTTTAGGATGCTCCACCGCACAATAAGCCTCGCCAGAAGGCACGTGCATTCCTTCAGTAAACAGCTTAAAGTGGTGGATGAGTTCTTCCATGTTGTCTTTCATGTTGACGCGAGACGGCGGTGCGATTTTGTGATCTTCCACAATAACTGGACCGGGGTTTGCTCTCAACCATTCTACGCACTGTTTAATAATACGATTGGACTGGCGCATTTCTTCCATACGCACCAAATAACGGTCATAACAATCCCCGTTAACGCCTACCGGAATATCAAAATCCAGCTGTTCATAAACTTCATAAGGTTGTTTTTTGCGCAAATCCCATTCCACGCCACTGCCACGCAACATGGGTCCGGTAAAGCCCAGTGCCAGCGCCCGCTCCGGCGTTACCACACCAATATCCACGGTACGCTGTTTCCAGATACGGTTATCGGTAAGCAGGGTTTCGTATTCGTCTACTTTAGCCGGAAACCGTTCAATAAAATCGGCAATAAACTCCAATAAACCACCCTGCCTATTAGCGTTAAGTTCCTTCACATGGGATTCGCTTTTGAATCGGGAAACGCTGTATTGCGGCATCGTATCAGGCAAATCCCGATACACTCCACCAGGACGATAATACGCGGCATGCATGCGAGCACCAGAAACGGCCTCATAACAATCCATCAAATCTTCGCGCTCGCGAAAGGCATACAAAAACATGCTCATCGCACCGATATCCAGCGCGTGCGCGCCCAGCCACAGCAGGTGATTGAGAATACGTGTGATTTCATCAAACATCACACGGATGTACTGCGCACGTATGGGCGGCGTCAGCCCGCAAAGTTTTTCAATCGCCATCACATAGGCGTGTTCATTGACCATCATGGAAACATAATCCAACCGATCCATATAGGGCAGTGCTTGAATAAATGTTTTTTGTTCGGCTAATTTTTCGGTAGCACGGTGGAGTAAACCGATATGCGGGTCAGCGCGCTCAATGACTTCGCCGTCCAACTCCAGTACCAACCGCAACACTCCATGTGCCGCCGGGTGTTGGGGACCCAAATTCATTGTGTAATTACGAATCTCAGCCATGATCGTCGCGCTCTCTGCCAAAATCGTCTTCACGCACAATACGCGGTGTTACCTCGCGCGGTTCTATGCTCACGGGGACGTACACCACCCGCTTTTTTTCTGGGTCATAACGCATTTCCACGTGGCCAGAAACGGGGAAATCTTTGCGAAATGGATGACCGATAAAACCGTAATCGGTAAGAATTCGCCGTAAATCTTGATGTCCATGAAAAACGATACCGTACAAATCAAATGCTTCACGCTCAAACCAGCCAGCGGCGGCCCAGATGTCGGTAACCGAAGACATTTGCGGAAAACTCTCATCCTCACAAAAAGCGCGCACTCGCAATCGGCGGTTGTGGGTGAGGGAGAGTAAATGATAAACCACGGCAAATTTTTTGTTTGGATACGCCGCGTGTTCAGAATAATCAATTCCTGCTAAATCAATGAGTTGCTCAAAACAGAAGTCTTTTTCGTCACGCAACGCCCGCATTGTTTCAGAAATTCGGTTTTCTGGCACCAGTAGCATAATTTCATCCAATTTGTCGTTTACGACAAAATCACCGCTATCAAACCGTGCTTTTAATAAATCCGCCAAGAGGCTCATAACCGTTAATTTTATCATCGCCGCCGCCGTGTGCATTTTCATCGCTCGCGCTCAACCAATCCTCCACCGTTCTCATCCCCGCCATCGCCGCGTCCGAGCGTCATCAATTACCTGCCGTGAGAAACAATCCTCTGAAGAAAACACATACAATGGCGGACACAAACTGCCTGTTTTAATATTTTATGACTGCCACCCGCCTCATTGCCGCCACCGACAAGCTCACCGCCACTTGTGAACAGCTGACTTTTGGCGCACCAATAACGCACACATATCATCCGCTGCGATATGCCCGCCGGGCGCACAATAAATATTTACGGCAGTTTGGCGACGGCACTAAACGAACGCTTTTTTGGGGGATGAATCCCGGTCCGTGGGGAATGACACAAACCGGCGTCCCTTTTGGCGAAGTGGCAGCAGTACGCGACTGGATGAAGATTTGCGAAGCACCACAGCAGCAGCCCGACACCCATCCGGCGCGCCCTATACTGGGTTTTGATTGTCCTCGCTCCGAAGTCAGCGGGCGGCGGCTGTGGGATTTATTTGCGCAGGAATATAAAACGGCAGCGGCGTTTTTTTCCGACCACCTGGTGTTAAATTATTGTCCGTTACTTTTTTTGAGTGCTGAGGGCAAACGGTGTACTAACATCACACCCGACAAATTGTCGCCAGCAGAAAAAACACCGCTGTTTGAAGCGTGTGATATTTTTTTACGCCGTGTTGTTGACATATTACAGCCACAATATTTAATTGGCGTTGGCGGTTTTGCCGAAACCCGATTATTAACACTATTTTCCGACAGCGATATAACAATCGGAAAAATTTTACATCCCAGCCCTGCCAACCCTGCTGCCAATCGAGGATTCGCCACCACCGCCACCGCACAATTGCAAACACTCGGCGTGTGGCAGACGCCCACTCAATATTAATTTGATAATGGTGCGCTAGTTATTTTTGTTATCACTTCGGCTGACAAAATTTCTGATTTGATTGACAACTCCATCATCATTTTTTTTCATCTAAACTGCGCAATACCAAATTTGCGCTGCTGTTTTTATCAAGATGCTCAAATAATTTAATAATCATCGCTTCTCGCATTTCCTCTTTTACAAAGAGAACCATCATTGTGAGTATTTTTTTGCTTCTTGCATCTTCACCCAATACCCATAGCATATTCTTTTCTTTTTTTACTTTATACAGTAAGTACGCATTCGCCAACAATGGGCAATAGGGCGATTACAATATAATCTGCTGGCGCGCCTTAGAGGATTCGAACCTCTGACCTTTGGCTTCGGAGGCCAACACTCTATCCGCTGAGCTAAAGGCGCGGCAAAATCTCATTATACAAGCGACCTTAAAACAGGAAAGATACTATGCCAGACAATACTTTATTAAATTTTAAAAAACTACCGAGATTTGCCGAGATTTGCCCCGATGACGTCGGTGCTGCCGTTGACTCGGTGTTAACCGCCGCCGAACAAACTGCCGATGCCGTCGCCGATGAATCATCGCCGTCGTGGGAGACGGTTTGCGCACCGCTAGAAGCCGCCGATGAAGCCATTGCCCGCGTTTGGAATCAGGTAGAACACATGCATGCCGTTATGAGTACTCCGTCGTGGCGCGCCGCTTATCGCGATAATCTAGAAAAAATTTCGGCACACTCCGCCCGCATGGGACAGCATGAAGGCGTATACCAACAGCTGCAAACACTCACCCAATCGGAAACGCTTTCTCCTACACAAAAAAAAATCGTCGCTGACGCTTTACAGGATTTTCAATTATCCGGCATCGCTCTGGCAGATGAACAAAAAACAATATTTCGCCGGCACAGCGAAAAACTGTCGGCTTTGTCGGCAGCGTTTGTAGAACACCTGCTAGATGCCACCAACGATTATGCGTTGGATATAGCAAGCGAAGAAGACTTGGGCGACATGCCACCCGACCTCAAACAAGCGGCAGCACTGGCAGCAGGAGATAACAACAGCTTTCGCTTTACCTTACAACAGCCATCTTATGTGGCATTTATGCAGTATTCTCCCGCCCGTAAACAACGGCGCGAACTGTATTACGCCTACAATACCCGCGCCAGCGAATTTGGCAATGCCGCCCGCGACAATACACCGCTTGTCACCGAAATTTTAGAATTGCGTGCCAAACAAGCATCTTTACTGGGGTTTGATGATTACGCCCACATGGCACTACAAACGCGAATGGCTGGTACTCCACATGAAGCGCTGGACTTTTTATATGATCTGGCGGCACGAGCGTATCCTGCTGCTGTTAAAGAATTAGAAGCCATGCGCGCCTTTGCCGCCACCGAGCTAGGCATTGATGATTTGCAGCCGTGGGACGTGGGTTTTGTTTCCGAACACATGTGCCGCCGCCAGTTTGATTTTTCAGATGCCGAGTTGCGCCCCTATTTGCGCGTCGACAAAGTATTAGATGGATTATTTTCCTGTGCCGAAAAACTTTTTGGCGTTTGTGCGACAGCAGTGCCAACATCGCTGTGGCTACCAGAAGCACAATACTTCAAGCTGCACACCCGCAACGGTGAAGAAATCGGCGGTCTGTATCTTGATTTGTACGCGCGTGATACCAAACGTGGCGGTGCGTGGATGGCAGATGCCCTATCGCGTTGTCGTCGCTCGGGAACGCTGCAATTGCCAGTAGCACATGTTACGTGTAACTTCGCCCCACCAAAAGCCGGCTCACAAGCCTTACTCAACTGGGATGAAGCAGTAACGTTGTTTCACGAATTCGGTCACGCTCTGCATCATTTGTTAACTGAGGTAGAAGAATTTTCTGCCTCCGGCATTAGCGGTGTGGAATGGGATGCGGTAGAGCTACCAAGCCAATTTATGGAAAACTTCATTTGGGATTGGCGAGTGCTAGAACCGATGACAGCACACATAAAAAAACCGGTGAGCCAATGCCCAAAGCACTGTTTGACAAAGCACTGGCAGCACGCCAGTTTCAATCTGGCTTACGCTTGGTGCGACAATTAGAATTTGCGCTGTTTGATTTAAAACTACACAGCGGTACACCACGCCCTTTTATGGCAGTGCTAAAAGAAGCACGCCAACAAACTGCCGTGTTGCCTGCGCCAGAATGGAATCGGTTTCCCTGTTGTTTTTCGCATATTTTTGCCGGCGGTTATGCGGCAGGCTATTATAGTTATCTGTGGGCGGAAGTGCTGGCAGCAGACGCTTTTGCTTTGTTTACAGAAAGTGGTGATGTATTAAATGCCGAATTGGGTTCACGTTTTCGTCAAGAAGTGCTGGCGGTAGGCGGTTCTCGCCCGGCAATGCAGTCATTCACCGCCTTTCGCGGGCGAGTGCCAAAACCGGCAGCCTTGTTGAAACATTATGGTTTGGTTGATTAAATGACTACGGCTGCTTGGTTACTACAAGATAACGTCATTCGGCAAACAAAATTTGCAATTCGGCGGCGTTAAATAAAAACAATGTCTTGGCACATTATCGCCTTCGGTTTTTTATTTACGCTATCATCAGCATTTGGCCAAACACATTTTTTATCGCTATTCAATGCACCATTACGCGAAGCTTTTTCGCTAAGTCACAGCGGCATTGGCACGTTATATTCTGTTGCGACACTGGGTAGTGCCATGTTGCTACCTTGGCTAGGACGTTTAATTGATGACATTGACTTGCGCTATTACGCCGGTATCGTCATTAGCGGCTTGGCGGTGGCAGCGGCAGTCATGTCTTATGCAACAACATGGTGGCAATTGCTTGCAGCATTTTTCTTGTTGCGGTTATTTGGTCAAGGGTTATCCTCGCACACTGGCTTTGCCGCCACCGCCCGGTTGTCCGCACAAGGACGAGGCAAATCTATAAGCCTGGCAGGCTTGGGCATGCCCGTTGGTGAAGCAATTTCACCGCCGTTAATTGCCGTTTTGTTACTGGCTCTTTCATGGCGGGAAATCTGGCGATTGTCGGCACTAGTAGAACTGTTTGCGGTTATGCTGTTGGCGCAGTGGCTGTTGCGCGGCATATCAACCGCACCGCCGCGAAAAATGTCAAATACAGCGTCAACGACGGATACGGATTCTTGGACACGCCGGCAAGTTTTAGCAGATTCGCGTTTTTGGCGGGCGGCGCCAGCGTTATTTTCACCAGCGTTTATTGTCACCGCATTATTGTTTCACCAACACAGTTTAGCTGCTTTCAAAGGGGTGGATTTTCGCCTTTGGTCAGCGGCAATTATTGCCTATTCGCTATCATCCGTATGCACATCGCTAATTGCCGGCGTGCTGGTAGACAAATGGAGTGGCGCCCGAGTAGTGAGATTTTCGTTACTGCCAATTATTTGTGCTTGCCTCGTACCAATTAACTTGGATTTTGTCGCATTGCCGGCAGTGTATTACGCTTTAATGGGTATGACGGTTGGTATCGGAGTGCCATCAGTCAATGCGTTGTGGCTGGAGATGTACGGAGCAGCAAATTTAGGTGCAGTACGTGCCTTGGCACAAGCAACGATGGTATTGTTCAGTGCCGCTGGACCGATAATTTACGGTTTATTGTTAGATGCAAATATCGGCTGGTCAATGATATTGTTACTGAGTGCGGCTTGGTTGGGCGGCTCGTCTGTCTTGCTGTGGCTAACACCGCTAACCTTTCGCAAGCCAGCCTAACATTGCGGTTATCTACTAATTCGCCGGCGCCCTTTAGATATTTTGAGCAGTTTGGCCATGTCTTTACGAATCTCATAAATATCTAACGTCGGTGCAAAACGCATAAACAGTAACCCCGCCGGATCCACTAAATATAGATAGTCACTACGCTGAAGTCCCGGTGCCGCAACAGGCAAATCGGTAATGTTACCGCGCAAAATCAGCACATTGTCGCTCACGCTCACTTCTGCAGCTCGCTCAGAAAATGCAGCGGCGAGAGTTTCGCCACAATCACTGGTTGTCATTTGCGACGTTGGTTCATCAGCATCCGGCATTAACCATGCTCGCTGTAACCGCAAATAGTGTCCGGGCAACATCAGTCGCAACTGCCGCATTCGGCACAATCTCCGCTGGCAATCATCACCACACTCTCCGGGAGCAGCTTGCAACAAAGCCCACTTGCCTTTTTCAACACTACTTCCCCACGCCGGTAATGACGTCGGCGAAAGCAAATCACCATTTTCTGTGTGAGCGGTCGGTGGCGAAAAATAAAATAACAGCGTGGACGCAACGGGCGTAAGCACACTAATAAGAATAATTAATACAAGTGGCCAACGTTTTTTCATGATTCTTTTCGTTTCAATCCCAACAAAATATAAAACAATAGCGTAAGTGCGCAAAATGTAAGCCACTGCCAAGCATAAGCAGTACTTTGTGCCGATTTAAAGTTAATACGTACGGCAGCAGGCGCAAGCACTCCATCACCGTCTTGCGCAAACAACACCAGCGTGAGCAACGGCAATCCCGTGGTAGCAGCGTACTTGGGTAATTGTAGATTTTGCCAGACGTTACCGTTTTCTGTTTGCTCTGACAAAGTAAACGCATCAGACCGGTCTTTTTGTAGCACACCACGCACAGTAACTTTTCCAGTTGGCGGCGGCAGTGGCACAGCGGTACGGCTAGAAACATCGCCGGCAACCCAACCACGATTGATGGCGATAACATCACCGCCAGCAAGGCGAAGCGGCGTAATAACATGAAATCCCGCCCGCCGTTGATGAACTTGATTGTCCAGCAAAATTTCGTGCGATGGCAGATATTGTCCGCTGACAACAGCACTGCGGTGTGGCGCAATACCAACGGTAGTGGTAACGGTAAGCGGTTCAGCACGCAACCCGGCTTGTGCGTGTTGTTCCAACACACGCTTTTCGTTGGCGCGATCAAACTGCCACCATGCCAATCGAAACGTGATAATCATTAACAAAATTGCGGCAACAGTCAATATTGGATGGGGTCGAAAACATCTTTTAGAAGACACAGCAGTAACGGTTGAGGAATGAGGCATTTATACTTAATATTTTATGCTTAATTTACAAAATGTGCTGAGTGTTTAGGCAATTTTTACCGTTTTTTCTAATTTTTCCTGTTGCCGTTAACGTTTTCTACCCTTGTCTTAATTTCTAAAAAAATTAATTCGTTCAAAATCATTAGAATATTTATCTTCCCTTATTTTTATAAATTTGGAAGCTTTTTCAAACATTCTTTAAAATTCGCCACATGACAGCAAATTCTTCAACCCGAATCGCCGTGGCTTTATCTGGCGGCGTCGACTCAGCGGTAGCCGCCATGCTGCTTAAACGCAGTGGCGCTGATGTTTTTGCTGTATTTATGAAAAATTGGGAAGACGATGACACCGACGCCGGCTGCCACGACAAAGCCGACTTAATGGCTGCCGCTGCCGCTGCCGACGTGCTAGGCATTGAATTGGAAGTAGTAAACTTTGCTGCAGAGTACAAACAAAAAGTATTTGCTCCTTTTTTGCAATCTTTGCGGCATGGGCTTACGCCTAACCCCGATGTATTGTGCAATTCAGAAATTAAATTTGAGGCTTTTCGCAACAAGGTAGCAACCATGGGCGCCAACACCGTCGCCACGGGTCATTATGCCCAAGTTCGGCAACTCAATGGTGAATGGCAATTACTAAAAGGCGAAGATGCGGCAAAAGATCAAAGCTACTTTCTGCATCGGTTAAACGCCGAACAACTGACCGCTGTAAATTTCCCCTTGGGCGACTGGCACAAAGCTGATGTCCGTGTCGCAGCTCGTGAAGCTGGGCTGGATAATTGGGCGCGCAAAGACAGCACCGGCATTTGCTTTGTCGGTGAACGACGTTTTAATGATTTTCTAGCGCGTTACCTACCACCCGCCCCCGGTCCCATGCAAACGCCAGCAGGTGAGATTATCGGCGAACACCGCGGGCTGGCGTTTTATACCATCGGGCAGCGACAAGGGCTTGGTATCGGTGGTGAAGGCTCACCGTGGTTTGTCATTGCCAAACGCCCACACCAAAACGCGCTGGTAGTAGCACAAGGCGAATCACACTCACTCCTTTACAACAAGCGAGTGACTATTGCAAATGCTCACTGGATTGCCGGTAATCCACCGCCGCCTAATTGGGTATTTGCTGCTCGCTTACGACATCGGCAAGATCCTGCCAGCTGCACGTTGTTGCAAGTAGATGATAACGGCGCAGAAATTGCTTTTGCCGAACCGCAACGCGCCGTTGCACCAGGACAATACGCCGTACTGTATGACGGCAATGTTTGTTTAGGTGGTGGAGAAATTCAACCGCAGTAATAAATTATTTTTTCTGTTAAAGCAAAATTCTGACTGCTTATTCTGCACATTTTAAAAAATCAAGAACAT
Organism: Candidatus Persebacteraceae bacterium Df01; assembly: GCA_030386295.1. Lineage (NCBI taxonomy): Bacteria > Pseudomonadati > Pseudomonadota > Gammaproteobacteria > Candidatus Tethybacterales > Candidatus Persebacteraceae > Candidatus Doriopsillibacter > Candidatus Doriopsillibacter californiensis. Next base: position 78,796 of record JANQAO010000001.1, read on the forward strand.
GTGGTCAATGACATTTCTTTGGTAAGCGCCGCGGTTAATTGTTTAATCCCAAGATAATGGAAACGTTAGCGGACATTCGTCTGCGCATAGACGCGCTGGACGAGAAATTTATTGCTTTGTTGCGAGAACGCGCCAACTTGGCAAAATGCGCTGGCGCCATCAAGAACAAACAAAAAAGCAATTGCTACGCCCGTCTGGAACGAGAAGCAGAAATTTTACGTCGCTTGTCATCTCAAGGAGGCATACTGCCGGCAGAAGCAGTTACAGCAATTTATCGTGAGATTATCGCCGCCTGTCTGGCATGTGAAAAACCACAGCAAATCGCCTATCTCGGCCCGCCGGGCACCTATACATACGATGCAGCGCGCAAGCACTTTGGTCACACCGCACAACTACAGCCAGCTAAAAACATTTATGCTGCCGTGCGCGAAGTAGAAAAAAAACACTGCGATTATGCCGTAGTTCCTTTTGAAAATTCCACTGCCGGTACCGTTGGCACCACTATGGATGTACTGTTAGAAACGCCGCTTGTCATTTGTGGTGAAACCATGTTACGCATTCGTCACAACCTACTGGCACACACCGAAGACATCAAGAAAATTGATACGATTTATGCCCACCCGCAGTCACTGGATCAGTGCCGCCGCTGGCTAGAAGATAACATGCCCGGCGTCGCCAAAGTACCGTGCGAAAGCAATGCCGCCGCCGCCGAAAAAGCCACTAACCACACCAACGCTGCCGCTATCGCCTCTGAGTCAGCAGCAACTATTTTTAACTTGTCCGTTGTAGCGGCGGATATTGAAGATTCGGCCGCCAATACCACACGATTTTTGATCCTCGGACACCACCAACCGGGTCCATCAGGACAAGACAAAACTACCTTTGTAATGACATCGCACCACGAAGCAGGCTCTATGCTTCGCCTGTTGGAGCCAATGGCACAGCGAGGGGTGAACATGTGCAAACTAGAATCCCGTCCGTCTTCTGGCAATTTGTGGGCTTATGCATTTTATGTAGATGTGGACGGCCATGTGCAAGAAAACACCGAGTTGCAACATTGCTTAGAAGAAATCCGCGAGCGGGCTACTTTCTTAAAAATGTTGGGCTCTTATCCCAAGGCAGTAGCCTGATGGGATTAGCGTGCCGCATCATTCCCTGTTTAGACATTCGCGACGGGCGTGTAGTCAAAGGGGTGAAATTTGTCAATTTGCGTGACGCCGGCGATCCAGTAGAAGCAGCACAGCGGTATGATGAAGGTGGTGCCGATGAATTGGTTTTTTTGGACATCACCGCCACCAGCGACGGGCGCAACATTTTGCTGGAAACAGTCCGCGCCGTGGCGGAAACAATTACTATCCCATTTACCGTGGGCGGCGGAGTACGCTCACTGCAAGATTTTGAAACGCTGTTGCGCGCTGGTGCCGACAAAGTCAGCATTAATTCCGCTGCGGTACAGCGACCAGCTTTACTTAGCGAATGCGCACAACACTTTGGCGCCCAGTGCGTAGTACTAGCGGTGGATGCACGCCGCACCGCTCAAGACAGTTGGGAAGTCGTCACCCACGGTGGCCGGAACAGCACGGGACTGGACGTTCTCACTTGGGCACGACAAGCAACTGATGCCGGCGCCGGTGAAATTTTACTTACTAGTATGGACGCTGACGGCACATTAAATGGTTATGATTTATCCCTTACACGAGCGGTCGCCGATGCAGTGCCAGTACCGCTCATTGCCAGCGGTGGCGGGGGGACGCCAGCACATTTGGCCGCCGCGTTACAAACCGGAGCTGCCAATGCCGCTTTGGCCGCTAGTATTTTTCACGATGGCACTTACAGCATTGCCGAGGTTAAACAATATTTGGCCGATTGCGACCTGGAGGTACGAGAAGCAGCATGAGTAACAACACCGACATATTAGAAGAATTAGCGACATGCATTCGCCAGCGACGACAAACGAACGCACCTCAATCTTATACTGCTAAATTACTTACTGGTAGTGAAGATTCTCTGCTCAAAAAATTAGCGGAAGAGGCTTGTGAAGCGGCATTAGCTGCCAAAGCCGGCGATACGGCTCGGCTAACCGAAGAAATGGCCGATTTGTGGTTTCATTGCTTAGTGGTAATGGAGCGTTATAATTTATCGTGGCATGAGGTGGCGGCGGCTTTATCATCTCGCCGCGGCACATCCGGAATTACAGAAAAAGCCGCACGCAAGGAGAAACAATAATTATGGGAGCATTTAGCATTTGGCACTGGCTTATTGTATTACTGGTCGTAGTACTGTTGTTTGGCACAAAAAAATTGCGCAATCTGGGCAGTGATTTAGGCGGTGCTGTGCGCGGCTTTAAGCAAGGCATGAAAGAATCCGACGACCCGGAAAAAGCGGCCCTAGAAGCGACGGCAGAAGACTTTTCTGCCGAAAAAGAAAACCCCGAACAAAAAAACGCCTGAGCGCTGTGATATGTTCAATATCAGCTTCGGCGAAATTTTTATTATCGCAACTATCGGCCTAATTATTATCGGGCCGGAACGGCTTCCCGAAACCGCCCGTTTTATTGGTCATCTCTTGTCGCGGTTGCAACGACAGGCTGCTACTGTCAAAGCCGATGTGCGCCGCGAAATGGAACTGGAAGACATGAAAAGCATTCAGCGCGAATATCAGGATGCCACCAAAGAATTGAAAAAAAGCTTTGAGTCACCCGCGCAGGAATTAAACCAAGTTGCCGCGGATGCGACAAAAGCTATTACACCGTCCTCCTCAACCAGCGAAAAAACTGCCAAGTCTTCGGATGTCGGCACGGCTTCCTCTGAAAACACTGACACTGCGCAATCTGCAGACACCAAACTTCCCCGTGAGTAATGATTTGGTCAAAGATGGTTTGCTCAGCCATCTAATAGACTTACGCAGTTGCTTGTTGCGCTGCATTTTTGCAGTATTGGCACTGATGGTTGTGCTATTTCCCATCGCCGGCTATATATACACAACATTGTCGGCACCGCTCCTGACAGCGCTACCAAGTCAAGAAATGGTGGCTATTGGCGTACTGACTCCTTTTACCGTGCGAATCGTTACTGCGGCACTCGCTGCCATACTTGTAGCATTGCCTTATTTATGGTACGAAATTTGGAAATTCGTCGCGCCCGGCCTGTATATACACGAAAAAAAACTTGTTCTACCGCTAATCGTTAGCAGCACATTATTGTTTTACATCGGTATGGCTTTTGCCTACTTGATGGTATTCAAGGTGGTATTTAACTTTATCGCATCTATGGGTTTTGACGGCGTGGTATGGATGCCCGACATTGAGAATTTTTTCAGTTTTGCCATCACGTTGTTTATTGCTTTTGGCGTCGCCTTTGAAACACCGGTAGTAGTCTATTTGCTGGTGCGAACCGGTTTAGTAGAAATTGACACACTACGCCGAGGACGGCGCTATTTTATCGTTGGTGCTTTTGTCGTGGCAGCCATTTTTACACCACCAGACATTATTTCACAATTATTGCTGGCAATCCCGTGCTGGCTATTATTTGAGCTGGGGTTATTGCTCGCACCCAAAAAAAAATCCGACACGACGCAAAAAAAGAGTGATTCGACATGATTTTGTGCAAAAATTCACCTCTTACTAGTTGTCAATACTAAAAATTAACAAGGAAAGTTTTATGCCTACCGGCACGCGCCCTAAAGTACTAATTGTTGATGATGAACCGGGGATCCGGGAATTGCTCATGGAGATTCTCACCGATGAAGGCTATGCCGTAGTCATGGCTGAGAATGCTGCCGAAGCTTGGCAAATTCGCCTGGAACAACAGTTGTCTCTGGTATTGCTGGATATTTGGATGCCAGGAAAAGACGGTTTAACCTTGCTCAAGCAGTGGAAAGATGCGGGACTTGCCGACATGCCGATTATTGTCATGTCCGGTCACGCTACTATTGACACCGCCGTAGAAGCGGTCAAACTCGGAGCACTGGAAGTTTTAGAAAAACCTATTGCCACTAATCGCCTGCTAGTAGCAATGCAAAATGCTCTTGATGCCAGCAATAATGAGCGCGGCAATCCCAACATCATTCGCACCAATTTTGGCAAATCGGCAATCATCCAAAAATTCAAACAACAATTGCTGGATGCTTCGGCTGGCTCACAGCCGGCACTGCTTGTTGGCACGCCCAGTTCTGGTGCCTCATTTTTTGCGCAGTTGCTAGCCAAGCCAAAAATGCCCGTCGTATTTTTGGATAATTCCACACAACTGGAAGGCGCTATAGAAAATATTTTACGCGAAGCCAACGGCGGCATTCTTGTAATCCGTTTGATAGACATGCTCAATTCAATTCAGCAAAGTGGGCTGCTGGCACTGGTACGTGAATCTGGACGTATGAACGTTCGACTCATCGCAGCCGCTGTGAATCCGCCAGAAAAGTTAAAAACCGATAGAGGTTACAATAAAGCACTGCTTAACTCTTTTTCCAATCACGTTATTACCATGCCGTCTTTGACGCAATATATTGAGGACATTCCTTATATTGTTGACATTATCACCCGGCAATTGACTGAGCAAACTGACATGGTAGGACGCAGACTTTCACCGCAAGCAGTAAATCTACTCACTCAACACGACTATGAAAATGATTTCATGGAATTATTGTCTTTGGTACGCAGCGCCCTGATGTACGCTTCGGGTGATAAAGTAGACGCTGCCACCATGCAGGTTATTATTGAACAATTTTCGCTCAATTCCTCACTCAAAGGCGTGCGCAGCGAGATTTTTTCTATGTCCATGCGGGAAGCACGAATGTGCTTTGAGCGCGAATACCTACGCCGCATCATGCACGCAACACGAGGTAATATCCAACAAGCAGCAGAAATTGCCGGCATAGAACGCACCTATCTGTATCGCAAGCTCAAACAACATAAGGAAGTTTAAATCCTCAACCAACGCGCACTTTCATCCGCCGCCTCATTACCGTCGTTTCCAGCCACCGGCAAACGCCACCGCATTAACGGCTTACGCGGTGCCGGAGAATCCCTAGCGCTAGCGGAATTAGCGACACACAACAATCGCCAAATATTGTTGCTGACACGCGATTCCATCAGCGCCGCACACACAGTAGAAGAATTAGCTTTTTTTGCGCCAACGCTACCAGCGCGCCTGCTTCCTGACTGGGGATGTCTGCCTTATGACCGAGTATCACCGACAGCGGACACGGCTGGTGCCCGCCTAGCCGCATTAGCGGCGCTGCATGAAAGTCCACGCGGCATCATCGTGGCGGCGGCAACAACCATGCTGCTGCCCTGCCCACCGCCAGCATTTGTTCTTGCCCGCACTTTTAATCTGCAAGTAGGCGCTCGTCTGGATATATCATCCTTAATTCGGAATCTGACGCAAAATGGTTATGCCCGTGCAGATCGAGTGCTGGCAGCAGGAGAGTTTGCTGTGTACGGTGGTCAGTTAGATATTTTCCCTCCCGACTCAGAAACCCCATTTCGTTTGGTTTTGTTGGATGACGAAATTGAACAAATTCGCTTGTTTGACCCGCAAACACAACGTTCCACCGGAAAAACCGACACTATCCGAATATTACCTTCCGGTGAATGCGATTTGTCGGCGGCAGGCGTATCGCGCTTTCGCGAGGCTTATGTCAAACACTTTGGTGCCACAAAAAGCCCAATATATGAACACGTCAGCAACGGTGAACGAGCGCCAGGAATAGAATTCATGCTGCCGCTTTTTTTTGACAATACCGCCACTGCTTTAGATTATCCCTCTGCCAACACCGGTATCGTATTACACCACGACTGTCACACAGCGATAGAACGTTTTATGCATCAAGCAAGGCGGCGGCAAAAATTGGCTAGCGTATATGAAAACCGTACGGTGTTACCAGTTAAAGAAGTTTTTGTGAGTCCAGAAGATTTCTATGCCGCCTTGCGCTGCTTTTCCGTACTGGAAATTAATAACGACAGTGAAAATTTACAAGCACCGCCGCCAGTAGCGATCAATCACCGTCGTGCCGATTCGCACACACCGCTAATTAATTTCCTCCGCGAAAGCAAGCAACAAGTCATTATTGCCACTGACAGCGAAGGACGGCGACAGACGTTACAGGCAGCACTCACCGACAGCGATTTGCGTCTGCGAGTGGCAGATTCTTTTTCCGACTGCCGCCCCGAAGACATTTCGCTAGTCACGGCGCCACTGCGCGGTGGTTTTATGGATACCGATCGTCTATGTGTGCTTACCGAAGCGGAAGTGTTTGATGTACGTCCACCACCTCGTGCCATTCGTCAACAAGCACGCGACGTCATTCACGTCGGCGAGCTGACCGTCAATGGCATGGTTGTCCATCGTGATTACGGCGTTGGTCGCTATCTGGGGTTAACGCAAAAAACCATCGGCAACGTAACAGAAGAATTTTTAGAAATTGAATATGCCGACAGTCAGCGATTGTGGCTACCAGTACCGCAATTAAATTTGTTATCGCCACACCACGGCGAAATAACTGCATTGTCCAAACTCGGTAGCAATGGCTGGAAACGCGCCCGCGCCAAAGCAGAAAAAAATGCCCGCGATACGGCAGCACGATTATTAGAAATTCACGCCCGCCGTGCCGCCAAAGACGGTAATGTTCATGCTCCTGATGAACAAGCGTTAGCACGCTTTGCCGATGGTTTTAATTACGAAGAAACGCCTGATCAAGCAAAAGCCGTACGCGAAGTGCTGGAAGATATGCGAGCAGAAAAAACCATGGACCGGCTCGTCGCTGCCGATGTGGGCTTCGGCAAAACCGAAGTCGCCATGCGTGCCGCTTGTGCCTGCGCTCTTTCGGGAGGACAAACGGCAGTATTAGCACCTACCACTTTGCTCGCCGAGCAACATGCTCGCACTTTCACTGACCGGTTTTCTGGCTTTCCTGTACGCATCGCCTCGCTCACACGACTTGCTGGTAGCTCCGAAAAAAAAACACTGCTGCATGACATTGCCGATGGTAGCATCAATATTGTCATCGGCACCCACGCATTGTTATCGCCGGCAGTAAATTTTCACCAGCTCAATCTGGTGGTCATTGATGAAGAGCACCGTTTTGGCGTGCGGCAAAAGGAGCATTTCAAAGCGCTACGCGCTGATGTAGATATTTTGTCGCTGTCGGCAACGCCGATACCACGCACTATGGCGATGGCGATGGATGGGTTGCGGGATATTTCCATTATTACCACACCGCCACCATCGCGACTAACGGTGCACACCACAGTGGCACCTTTTTCACACGGGCTTATTGTAGACGCCTGCGAACGCGAATTATTTCGTGGCGGGCAAATTTATTTCGTCCACAACGAAATTCGTACCTTGTCCGGTATTGCTGACCAACTACGGGAATGGTTACCCGAAGCGCGGCTGGTGATAGCACACGGCAGCATGGGCGGACTCGCAATGGAACAGGCAATGCGGCGTTTTTTGCGACACGAATCCGATATTTTGCTATGTACTACTATTGTAGAAAGTGGTTTGGACATTGCCAACGCTAACACTATCATCATCAACCGTGCCGACCGTATGGGTTTGTCTCGGCTGCACCAATTGCGCGGGCGCGTGGGACGCGGTGGCGCGCAGGCTTATGCACTGCTGCTGACTCCACCCGAAGGTGCCGCCACAAAGCAAGGAGATGCACGACTGGAAGCTTTGACGCAATATGAGTCATTAGGCGGCGGATTTTTTATCGCCATGCGCGATTTGGAAATTCGTGGTGCCGGTGAAATATTGGGTGAGCGGCAGAGTGGAGACATTAACGCCGTAGGCTGCTCTATGTATCAAAAAATGGTTAACGACGCCGTACGTCAACTACGCGGTGATGAAATCGCTGTTCATATTGATTCCGTTATTGACCTCAATACGTCGGCATTGTTGCCACCAGATTATGTCCGCTCACCGCATGAGCGCTTGCGTTACTATCACCGGCTGTCTAATTGCGAAAACCTAGCGGCAATTAATGATGTGCAGCTGGAATGGGAAGACCGTTTTGGCATCGCCCCACCACCAGCACGGCGGCTTATTACCTGTCACCGTCTGCGCCTATTGGCGGGAGCAGTAGAAATCACGCGTCTGCAAGTAATGCGCGAGAAAACAGCACGATTGGAATTTGCTGACAATCCACGCTGCCTTAATCAATTAATGGCCAAAATCGCTGCTAAAGAATGCCGCCTAGCAACAGATAGTAAATCCGTTATTATTGAAAATTTAAATGTTGAACCCGATGAACGGGCAATACAACTGGCGGATTTTTTGCGTGATTTATCAACCACTCACACAATAAAAAATAAATAACAAGACTGTCGAGTGCTTTGTTTAACTAAACTAACACGCATTTCCGCAATACCGTTACAAACGCACTTACAATACAGATAATGGCGTTAGCAATTTTACATAGTAGAGCGCTCACCGGAGTATACGCGGCGGCAGTAACGGTAGAAGTGCACCTGTCCGGCGGTCTTCCTCAGTTTAATATTGTCGGACTACCCGACACCGAAGTACGTGAAGCTCGAGACCGCGTACGTGCTGCTATTTTGAACTCTCGTTTTCAATTCCCCGCCCGCCGAATTACCATTAATCTTGCACCCGCCGATATGCCCAAGGAGGGTGGCCGCTATGACCTTCCCATTGCATTGGGAATTCTCTCCGCCGCCGAACAAATACCCACCGACTTACTAGAACAATTTGAATTTGCAGGCGAGTTGGCACTAGATGGCAAGTTGCGCTCTTGCGGCAGCGCCTTGCCCATCACGCTGGCGACCAAGCGTGCTGACCGCGCTATTATTATGCCACCCGAAGATGCCGCCATCGGCGCCTTAGCTACTGGCGCCGTGGTGCTTCAAGCGCATACCTTACTAGAGGTTTGCGCCCACCTGGCAGAACGACAGCGGCTACCCCAAGCGACACCACTAGAATTACCAGAAATTGGAAACAGCTCCTGCTTTAGCGATGTCAAAGGGCAAGTCAAAGCGAAACGTGCCTTAGAAATTGCCGCCGCCGGCGGTCACAGTCTGCTGATGATGGGACCACCCGGTTGCGGTAAATCCATGCTAGCGGCACGATTGTCAAACTTAATGCCTCCACTGACCGATGATGAAGCACTAGAATCAGCAGCGGTGCGCTCGCTTGTTGGTGGCGATTTTCAGCCCAATAAATGGCGGCAACGCCCTTTTCGCTCACCACACCATTCAGCTTCGGCGGCAGCACTTATCGGCGGCGGCAGCAAGCCGCGTCCGGGAGAAATATCGCTCTCACACCACGGCGTATTATTTTTGGATGAGTTACCTGAATTTGACCGACAGGTGTTAGAAGTCTTACGTGAGCCACTGGAATCGGGAATGATTACCGTTTCTCGCGCCGCTCGCAAATCCGATTTTCCAGCTGCTTTTCAACTTGTCACGGCGATGAACCCTTGTCCTTGCGGCTACCTCTCACATCCACAAAAAGAATGCAACTGTACGCCCAATCAAATTAGTCGCTACCGCGCTAAAATTTCTGGTCCCTTACTAGACCGTATTGACATGCACATTGAAGTGGAATCACTATCACAGGACGAAATCACCGGTGCGGCTGATGGCGAGACCAGCGCGACCGTACGCGCTCGCGTGACGGAAGCACGCGCCTTTCAAACCATGCGCCAAAATGCGCTCAATGCCCGCTTGCCGCCATCCGGCGTTGATGTATACTGCATTCCCAACGAAAGCGCCCAAGTTTTTGCTCGCCAAGCACTAAAAAAACTTGGATTGTCAGCACGCAGTTATCACCGGGTGCTCAAAATGGCGCGCACTATTGCCGATTTGGCACAAGAAGAAGACATTAGCACCGGTCATTTATCCGAGGCGATTCAATACCGCCGTTTGGCTTTTGACAACCCATTACAGTAAAAATCAACTACACAGCACCGTTGATGTTTTTTATGTTTTATAAGTAAATACGATTTATTGCATTAAATATTAACGATGATAAGATAAGGCAAAGGAGTTGTCATGCTTTACGAAATGACTCGTCACGTATGGGTACGGATGCAACAACGAGGAAAAACTAAGGAAGGCGTTAAAATGCTGATTCGTTACGGACGCAAGCAACCCAAATCCCGTTACCTTTTGCACAGTAAAGACGCTGAACAAGAAATTGCTCGCCGCCAAGTGTGGTTACAACGGTTACAAAAACGACAACCCAATAATCGCACTATGCACAAAAAACTAAAAAAGCGCATTGACGCCATAGAAACCATGCGTAATTGCGTTGCCGTGTTTGATAACGGTAAAGTGGTAACGGTGTACAACCAAACTCGGCGCCCTAGGCACCAGTAATTACCGTCGCTCTGCGGCTATAATGCAACTGTGACCACGCAACATTTTGCTGCTGAACTCGCCCGCGAAGCTGGTGCGCTGGCTCGACGACGGTTCTATGGCAATCGCACTATTGCAGTAAATCACAAACTCAACGGTGAGTTGGTTACCGATGTAGATCGTGAAGTAGAAAACCTGATTATCAGCTTAGTGCGTGAAAAATTCCCCAAGCACGGTATCTTAGGCGAGGAAAGCGGTCTTTCCGGCAATCAAAACGAATGCTGGGTGATTGACCCCATTGACGGCACCACCAATTTTGTCTGTCGCTATCTGTCATGCTCGGTGTCGGTGGCATTTTGTCGTAAGGGACGTCCAGTAGTGGCAGCAATACACGACATTGCCGCTAACGAAACATTTTTTGCAGCCAGCGGTGAAGGTGCATATCTCAACAATCAACGATTGCGGGTGACAACGACAACGACCGTAGGAAAATCACTGTTTTTAGCAAGCGGCGTTATTAACGGCAAGGGCATGTGGCCATTGATAGAAAGCATGGCGCGACGGAGCATGGGCATGCGGCGCACTGGTTCCACGGCCTTAGATATGGCAACGGTAGCTGCCGGACGGGCCGATGCGATGTTGTGCGGGCCAGTAAAATTTTGGGATGTGGCGGCAGGTGCATTACTCATCCGCGAAGCTGGTGGTCTTATTTCCGACACTGAAGATCACACCTCTTTCGCCTTTGGCGAACCCACGCTCCCTTTTGTTGCCGGCACGCCCGGTGTGTTTACCGCTTATCTGCACGAAATGAAAAAACATCAATAATGGGCACCCGATGAGTGCGCCCACACCGTTGATGCAACAATATTTAGGGATAAAAAAAAAATATCCCGACATGTTGCTGCTTTTTCGTATGGGCGATTTTTATGAATTATTTTATGAAGATGCCGAACGCGCCGCCGAATTACTCAACATCACGCTAACACGACGCGGCTCTTCCGCCGGCAATTCCATTCCGATGGCTGGAGTGCCATTTCATGCCATAGGTCAGTATTTAGCGCGGTTGATTAAGTTAGGTGAGTCGGCCGCTATTTGCGAACAAATTGGAGCATCGGACGGCAAAGGTCCGATGCGCCGTGAGGTTACACGAGTAGTGACACCGGGCACTTTGGTGGAAGAGTCCATGCTTTCCGCACAACAATCATGCGTGCTGATGGCAATTTCCGGCGATAAAGAAAGACGCGGCTATGCGCAACTAGATTTGTCTACCGCCCGCCTTTGTGCCGGAGAATGCTCTACCGCAGAAATGGCGAGCGTTATCGCCCGCATTCGCCCAGCAGAAATTTTGTTACCCGAATCGATGCCCGCACTGGCTGCTAACGGAGCAATCAAACGACTACCGAACTGGCGTTTTGCTACTGAAGATTGTGAACGGTTGCTCGTTACGCATTTTGGCGTACGCGACTTGAGTGGTTTTGGTCTCAACAATCAGCCATTACCGATAGCCGCAGCCGGCGCCTTACTACGTTACGCAAAAGATGTAACTAAACGTCCACTAGCTGACGTGGAAGGACTGGTACGCGAAAATGAGACAGATTTTATCGGCATGACCGTTGCCACCCGCAACAGTTTAGAGCTGACCGCCACCTTATCAGGCGAGCGGGCTCCCACTTTACTATCAGTTGTGAACCGCTGTCAAACAGCAATGGGCTCACGTTTGTTATCCACACTACTGCACCAACCACCGCGGCAGCGTACTACAATTTTGGCACGCCACGACGCCATTGCTACTTTGCTAGAAGGCGGTATAACCACTGCATTACAAGAAACGTTGTCATCGATAGCGGATATTGAACGTATTGCCGCCGGCATTGCGTTATTTTCGTCACGTCCACGCGATTTAGCAGCACTACGTGCAACATTTGTAGCGCTGCCGGCGACGGCAATGCAATTGCGGCGAGGCGCAGAGGCAAGTGTGCTACTAAAAAAATTATCCGATTCTCTGTCGCCGCCCGAGGCCGCTCTCAATTTGCTCAACACGGCCATTACCCTAGAGCCAGCGGCAACCACACGCGATGGCGGCGTTATTGCCGACGGCTACAGCAGCGAGTTAGACGAGTTACGTCGATTGCAAAACGGCGCCCGGGGTGATTTAGACACCATGGCGGAAGCCGCTCGGGAGGAAAGCGGTATTGCTGGGTTACGAGTTGAATTCAACAAAGTACATGGGTTTTTTATTGAAATTCCCAAGTCACAATCAGCACGAGCACCGATGGCTTGGCAACGACGGCAAACGATTAAAAATGCCGAACGCTTCATCACACCGCAGCTGAAAAAACATGAAGAAAAAGTGTTAGCCGCTGATGAGCGTGCCCGCGCTTTGGAAAAAAGACTGTACGATGACGTGCTAATTGCCCTGCAACCACATGTGCCGGCTATACGAACTCTAGCAGCAGCAACGGCAGAAGCCGATGTTGTTGCCGGATTTGCCAATATCGCTGCACAAAAAAAGTGGCATCGTCCAATGATGACTGACAAAACAGCTTTGTGCATTGTTGAAGGACGGCATCCTGTGGTGGAAGCGCAGACATCGCACTTTGTCGGCAACGATTTGCGACTGGGTGATGAAACGCGGCTAGGCATAGTGACCGGTCCCAACATGGGCGGCAAGTCCACCTATTTACGACAAACTGCGCTTATAGTCATTCTTTCCCATTGTGGCGCTTTTGTGCCAGCGGCAAGCGCCGAAATAGGCAGCATAAACCATATTTTCACCCGCATCGGTGCGGCAGACGACCTCGCCGGAGGACGTTCTACCTTCATGGTTGAAATGACAGAAGCCGCGGAAATTACTCACAACGCCGACACCCATAGTCTAGTACTTTTGGATGAAATCGGTCGCGGCACATCTACTTATGACGGTCTGGCACTGGCGTGGGCGTTGGCCGAACGGCTGTTGTTACACAACCGTGCGCTAACCTTGTTTGCCACACACTATTTTGAGCTTACACAACTGCCTGATGAATGTGCCGGCGCAATTAATCGCCACTTGTCAGCGCGTGAGCACGGCGAAGAAATAGTATTCTTACACCGCGTGGAAGACGGTGCAGCAAGTCGCAGTTATGGTTTACAGGTAGCTCGCTTGGCGGGCGTTCCACAAGCAGTGTTGGCGCGAGCGCAGGCATTGCTCGCACGTTTTGAAAACACAAAACCGGAAATGCCTTTATTTTCGTCAGCTTCCTCTATATCCGAACCACCTACCACGCCGCCCCATCCGGTATTAGAAAAACTGGCGAGAATAGACCCAGACACTTTATCACCGCGCGAATCGCAGGAATTATTGTACGCGCTCAAACAATTGCTTAATTGAAAATCAAGCTTTCCATTATCAACAGAATGAAACATGACTGACCGCTGTCTATTGGAACGACATATTCGCATTAATACCACCACATCTGGTGGCAATACTTCCTTGTTTACAGGGAATATCTGATTTTTAAGTTAAAAACGCATAATTTTTTGTCTCCTCTGCTACAAACCAACGCATCCTCTTGCAAAAAACTGAAAATACTATTATATTGTTACTGAGTTATTCGTGAGCTTGACTATTCCACAACTGTTGCTTGTTTTCGCCGTAGGGCTGGTATTTTCCGCCATCTTTTCCATGGTGGAAGCTGCCGTTATTTCACAAGACCGTCATCGGCTCGAACATCTCGCCATGTCCGGCAAACGCTCGGCTCAGATCATGCAAACTATGCTGGGCGGTATTGACCGATTACTAGCGGCCATTTTATTATTTAACAATATTGCCAATGTCCTGTGCGCGACTACCGCTACTGTCATTGTCACCCGATTATCAGGCGGTGGCGAAACGGCGGCTTTTGTCGCTTCGCTAGGTGTAGCCTTTTTGATTTTGGTAGTTAGTGAAATATCACCCAAAGTTATTGGCGTTCGGCACGCCCAAACTATTTCGCTGGTATGTGCCGTGCCACTACACTTTTTGCTCGCTGTGTTTCATCCGGTTATCGTTGTTGCCAATTTTTTCGCCCGGGGAATTTTATTGTTAGCCGGAGTACGTCATGCCAACGTCCTCAATACTGCCATGAACACACGCGAATTGCATAGCGCTGTGCGCGCCTCTCGGGCGCAGGCCGCACAAGACTCGCAACATGGCAAACATTACAAAATGGTAGAACAAGCGTTACATCTAGGAAACATCCCAGTGGAAAAAATAATGACACCGCGGCGCCATATAAAAGGAATTAATTTACAAAATGGCGACAACGACGCATATGATGCCATTTTGTCCGCCGATTACGCCAAACTGTTGATTTACGAAAGTAATCCAGACAATGCTGCCGGTTTTGTGGACACCATTCAGGCACTCAAAATTGCCACACGGCAAGGGCGTGTCACCGCTGCCGATTTGCGGCGTATAGTAGTCAAACCGTTGTTTATGCCTGCCGCCGCCAACGCCGTGCAGCAATTACAAAATATGCGCACTCAAAATTCCCGCGCTGCACTGGTAGTGGACGGCGCCGGACGAGTAACAGGCATGGTCACGTTAGCTAATTTTGCCGCCGCCATTATCGGCGGCAGTACCGCACCGCCAACACCAACGACAGAAGGCGATTTCATATTGCCGGGAGATTTTTCGTTATTGCAATTAAGCGAGTTATTACCTGATATTCAACTGCCCGACACGTCCGCGACAAATTTAAATGGATTAATTATGGAAGTATTAGGCGACATTCCCGACACGTCAGTGTGTGTGGAAATTGCCGGCATGCGCTTTGAAATCATAGAAACCGGCAACAAGTCGGTACGCCGCGCACGATTGCTCAAGCCGGCACACTAAAAATAGCATTTTCTGCACAAAAAAAGCAAAAAAGAACTCGGAAACTACCCTCGATTTCGCCGATTAAGCCATTCGCTAATACTCAACATTAACGACGACGGGTGCGCTTTGTACCACTCACTGGCGGCAAAGCGATTGGATTCAGCCAACGTTGGGTAAATGTGAATCATCCCCAAAATGTCGGTAACTTTAAGTCCCTTTTTCATAGCTAGAATATATTCGTGGATTAAATCACCGGCGTGGTCACCCACGATAGTGACACCTAAAAGTTTTTTGCTTCCCGGCTCGGTAAGTAATTTAACAAATCCTTCTGCCTCTTCGTCAGCAATGGCGCGATCCAAATCATCAATGCCATATTTAGCCACTTCATGGGGAATATTTTGGTCTTTTGCCTCTTGTTCGTTAAGTCCCACTCGCGCTACTTCAGGATGCGTGAATGTACACCATGGCACCACCGACCAGTCAACTTTGCGCTTGATTGGTAACAGAGCATTTGTTGCCGCATAAACGGCGGCATGTGCAGCTGTGTGGGTAAACTGATAAGAGCCAATAATGTCGCCACAAGCATAGATGTTGGGCACCGATGTTTGCAATTTTTCATTCACTTCGACTACGCCCCGCTTGCTAATTTTCACGCCCACCTCGGCAAGCCCCGGCACTTTGTCACCGTTAGGCTGACGTCCGGTAGCCAACAACAACAAATCAAAAGGAACTTTTTCCTCCTTGCCATCACATTCCACCAGCATTATTTTTTGACCGTCTTCTACCACCACTTCACGGGCACGAGTTTTAGTCATAATGTTCACTCCCGCTTCACGGAAATGCTCCATGACAATGGCTGAGGCATCGGCATCTTCACGTGCCATAATGCGTTCTCCGTCTTCAATTTGCGTAACTTCGGTACCAAGATAAGCAAAAGCTTGCGCCAATTCCGAACCAATAGGGCCACCACCGACCACCATCAGACGGCGCGGTTGCTCGCGAATCTCCCATATAGTATCGGAAGTACGATAGTCGGATAATTCTATTCCCTTAATCGGCGGCACAAACGGCCGCGCGCCAGCGGCAACAACGATAGTGCGCGTAGTCAACACCCGTCCTTCTACTTCCACTTCGTGCGGCGATTTAATAGACGCATTGCCGACAACACAGTCCACACCCAAATTAGTATAACGTTCCACCGAATCGTGCGGTTCAATAGCGCCAATTACACGTTGCACGCGCTCCATAATTTCGGCAAAATCAAATTCCACTTCCACTTTTTTAATGCCCAGCTTTTGCGCACGCTTGGCATCGCGTAAAAATGACGCCGAACGAATCAGCGCTTTAGATGGCACACAACCAGTGTTAAGGCAGTCACCGCCCATTTTGTGCCGCTCCACCAAGGCAACTTTTGCCTTAGCAGCCGCCGCCACATAAGATGTCACCAATCCGGCTGAGCCGGCACCAATGACCACCATATTATATTCATATGCCATTGTTTTTTCTTTCTGTGTTCCCTAATAAATTTAAGCGCGATTGCGAAAATACACTACGGCTTTTTTAGCAATCAATGGAAATAGCCCTAGCGCAGCAAAAGCAATGATAATTTCTACAGATAAAATATCGCTTACGCTTTCTACCTGTGCCAACGCCGTGCCCGCGTAAACAAAAACAACCGTCCCCGCCAACATACCCAATTGGCTCACCCAATAAAAAGATAGCACCGGTAATCGTGTAAGCCCCATTAAAATGTTAACGAGAAAAAACGGAAAAACCGGAATTAACCGCATAGTGAACAAATAAAATTTGCCCTCGCTTTCTACACCTGCATTAATTTTTTCCAATTTGTCACCGTATTTTTTTTGCAACGACTCCCCAAGGATAAAACGCGCCACCAAAAACGCCAATGTCGCGCCAAGACTACTGGCAAAAGAAACAACAATTACACCCGTCAACAAGCCGAACAACGCGCCCGCCAAAAGTGTCATTAATACCGCCCCCGGCAATGACAATGCAGTCACTGCCACATAACCGATAAAAAACATCGCTAATACAAAGGCTTTATTACCTTCATAATAGGACTGAAATTTGTCTTTTTTTTGTTTGATGTAATCTAGGCTGGCATATTCACTAAACTGCGTATATAAAATAACGGCAACGACCAGTAAGCTAATAACTATACCGATTTTAATAATCGTTTCTTTTTTCATATATTAATGTTCACTCCAAAAATCATTACACGTTATGATAGGAAGAATATCGGCTTGTCACCGTAACAGTTTGTTACGACAGCAAGTCAACTCCGCATCCCACATCGCTTGAATCAAACTCACTTTCCTTTGATGGAATTTTTCATATTCGTTTTTCAGACAGTTTTTTCACCTTCCGAAAGCCGTCATGCTAGTCTTTACTAACAGCGATGCGAATACCAGCAGCGGTGGCCATTTTTCCGAAGCCAGGAAATGAAGTGCTTACGTTGTCACAATCATTCACTACAACACTGTCTTTGGCGCGTAGTGCCGCCATGGTAAAAGCCATGGCGATACGGTGATCACCACACGAATCCACTTCACCACCAGAAAAAACCGATTTTTTGTCGCCTCGCCCTTCAATTACTATACCGTCTTCCGTCGTCTCACAACCTACGCCGAGTCTCTGCAAGCCATCCGCCATAGCCGCAATACGATCACTTTCTTTGTGACGCAATTCACTAGCACCGGTAAGTCTTGTTTTCCCGTGAGCGGTGGCGGCGGCAACAAACAGCGCTGGTAAATCATCAATTGCCGCTGGCACTTCGGCACCGACAATGTCAATGCCGCGCAAGCTACCACCCACAACGCGAATGTCCGCTACCGGCTCAGATCCCATTTTTCGTGGGTTGAGCATTTCAATGTGTGCACCCATCCGCCTTAGTAATTCAATAACTCCATTGCGAGTAGGATTTACACACACCTCCTTGAGTAATAAATCACTGTTTGGCGCTATCACTGAACCAACCATAAAAAAAGCCGCTGATGAAGGATCAGCCGGAATTTTAATGCGTGTTGGCGACAAAACCGCTTTCCCCGATACCGCACAACATAATCCTTCTCGCCGCACCGGCACACCAAACATTTGCAACATTCGCTCGGTGTGGTCACGACTGGCAAACGGTTCAATAACCGCTGTTTCGCCTTCGGCACGCAGCCCTGCCAAAAGTAACGCCGATTTAATTTGTGCGCTGGCCACCGGTAATTTGTGCGACATACCAAAAAGCCTTTTGCCGGCAGTAATTTGTACTGGTGGACAACCGTTTTTGTCGGTAATGTCAGCACCCATACATTCTAAGGGTTCGGTTATCCGCCGCATAGGACGCTTCATTAATGAAGAATCTCCCACCAACCGCGTATTCACATTCCAACCTGCCGCCACACCACAAAACAACCGCATCAGAGTGCCCGAATTACCACAATCGATATCGCCCACAGGCGATGCCAGCCCACCTTTACCTTTAACTATCAACCGCTTGCCGTCTTCGTTTACTTCCACACCACATGCTTGCACCGCTGCGATAGTGGCACGTACATCCTCTCCCATGAGCACATTAGATATTTCACTTTTTCCATCAGCCAGCGCTGCCAGCAACACGGCGCGATGAGAAATAGATTTATCGGAAGCAACGCGTAATTCGCCGCGTAATTCGCCGCCGGGAGAAATTACATATCGCATAAATTAATCTTCCAACGTAGCCGCCCAATCACGCCGCAACTGGCGAGCTGAGGCAAATCGCTCATACAACAAAACACTATTACCGTCTTTAATAGCACCTTCCAATGTATCCAATTCTTCTCTAAACCGCACCAAAGAAGCCAGCAAATTATCAGCGTTAGCCAAACAAATATCCCGCCACATGATGGGGTGCGATGATGCCACGCGGGTAAAATCGCGAAAGCCGCTCGCCGCATAATGCAAATAGCGCGCACTGTCAGGGCGCGTTCGAATTGATTCCACCAAAGCATAAGATAACAGATGAGGTAAATGGCTAACCACAGCAAAAATATCATCGTGTTCAGCAGCTGACATATTCACCGTGTTAGCTCCGACTTGCTGCCACGCTAAAGAAACAACTTGGACGGCCTCTTCATCAACACCGTCCGTACACAGCACCGCCCAGCAATTTTTAAACAAATCAACGTTGGACGCCGAAAATCCACTATTTTCATTGCCCGCAATAGGGTGTGACGGAACAAACCGACGGCGATTGTCACCCAACTGTTCCGCCGCTTTTGAAATAACACTCCGCTTACAACTTCCACCGTCAAAAATCACCGACGTTGGCGATAAAGCATCAGCAATATCAGCAAAAATGCTTTCCACTGAACCCACCGGTACAGCGATAAAAATATCGTCGGCTCCGCAAACCGCGGATGGAGAATCATAAGCCGCCCGAACCACTCCCGCTTCCAGTGCCGCTCGTCTTGTTTGCGCACAAGAATCTGCGCCAACAACGGTCGCGCCAGCAGCGGTGGCAGCGCGCGCAAAAGATCCACCGATTAACCCCAACCCAATGACGCCTACTGAGCGCATTTATTTAGTGCTTCCCGCAACGCTTGTAAAAAGCGCGCATTTTCTGTCTCGGTGCCAATTGTCACCCGTAGCCACTCTGGCAAATCATAACCAGCCAGAGGTCGTACGATAACACCGGCAGCAAGTAATTGTTGATAAACAACGTCAGCATTAGATACGGAAAAAGTCAAAAAATTTCCCCGCGACGGCATAACCGGCAGCTCCAATTTTTTTAGCTCATCGTTAATTTGCCTCATGCCAGCATCATTAAGACGGCGACTGCGTTCTACATGGGCAGTGTCGCGCAAAGCTGCCAGTGCCGCCACTTGCGCCGGCATGCTAACGTTAAAAGGCTGTCGCACACGATTAAACATCTGGATAAGTTCTGCATCGCCAATGCCATACCCCACCCGCAAACTGGCCAACCCGTGAATTTTTGAAAAAGTCCGCGTTATTAATAAATTTGGGTATTCCGTCAGCAGAGGCAATACGCCCTCCTCATCAGCGTATTCGCAATAAGCCTCATCAACAACTACCAACACATGCTTTGGCACCTGCCGCAGCAGGTCAGCAATGCGCGCCTGCGAATGCCAGTTACCAGTAGGATTATTGGGATTGTCCACAAATATTAGTCGCACATCATCAGATTGCGCTGCCTCGGCAATGGCATTTAAATCGTGACCATAATCCGTTGCCGCCGGTGTCACTCGTGCTCGCGCGCGACGAGCGGCAACCGCTAACTTATACACCACAAAAGCGTGTTGCGAATATACTGCCGCTGTTGTTTCAGTTAATAATAATTGTGCTGCCAATTCTAATATTTCGTTAGACCCGTTGCCAAAAATCAAACACTCCGGCGTCACTTGCAATTTTTCGGCCAGCGCCACCCGCAAGGTACTGCTGCCAGAATCGGGATAACGCGCCACTGCTGCTGCCGGTAGCTCGCGCAATGCCTGCAATACGACATTACCAGGTCCCAGTGGATTTTCGTTGGAAGCCAACTTAATAATATCGGTAATACCGTGCTCGCGCGACACCTCCTCTATGGGACGACCGGGTTGATACGGTGCCAACGTTTGCACGCTTTCAGCAATATGGCACAATACTGAATTAGGCATAATTTTCGAGCAATTTTTCAAGCACGCTAAAATTTTCGTACACCGCACGACCGATAATTGCACCAACAATATTGGAATCCGCCGCCGTCAGCGCCTGCAAATCTTCCACGCCACATACACCACCGCTAGCAATAACCCCACAAGGCGCTTTAGCCGCTACTTGTCCTGTTTTTTTCGCATTCACACCACGCATCATGCCATCCCTTCCAATATCAGTGAAAACAACGGCTGCCGGCGGCGCATCCCGCACACTGTCAAATAAATCATCAACAGTAAATGGAGATTCTTCCAGCCATCCCGCAACCGCTACCTTATCATCACGAACATCCAAACCAAGAATTACCTGCTGCGGAAAAGCGGCGATAACTTCCGCACGAAAAACAGCATCCCGCACTGCGGCAGTACCCACAATCACATACGATGCACCAATGTTTAATAATTGCCGCGCGCTTTCTAAGCTGCGCACACCACCACCCACCTGCACGACCGCATCATAATCAGCAGCAACGTGCAATATAGCGGCAATAGCGTCACTATTGTCAGAAGCACCCGCTTTAGCAGCATCTAAATCCACGACATGCAAACGGCGCACCCCGGCATCAAAAAAATGACGCGCCATAATGCCCGGATCATCACCAAAAATGCTGGCGGAATTATAATCACCGCGCCGCAAACGCACGCATTGACCGTTTAAAATATCAATTGCCGGTATTATCTGCATACACCCCCAGCCGCGCCAATTCTTGTTTTATTGCCGCAATATTAAGCGTATGCGTTTGCCGTTGCTCCCTCAGCACCTGTAATCGCTCTTCATCTCCCGCCGCCGCGCCGTTAATCGCCTTCTGCATCAACCCTTGCATTTTTATTTCTTGTTGCAACTCATATAACAATACCTGACTACGCTTGCTGTCTGCGGCACTCAAATTGAAATTATATTTTTTTGGTGGCGATGACGACGGTACTAGGGTTGAAACCGGCGCAGATTTTTTGGGTTTTTCAATAGGCTTAACGGGCACTGCTTCTACTTGAGTTTCCTGCTTTGGTTCATAAGATGGGACTTTTTCCGCGCCGACCGTCGTATCGCAATCCTCAAGAGAGTTGACATACGACATGCCGCCATCCGGCTTTTCACATTTATAAAATGCGAAAGCGCTACTCGCCTCCCCAAGCGACAGTAACAGTACCGCCCAAACAATCCAATCCCAATGTTTAACTGATAGCATCCGGCAAAAATTCCATTTTACACCCGCCGACAAATACGCCGATGTATTTCGGTGTAATAAACCAGCGAAATATAAAAACCCTCCTCGCTAGCTAATTTCAAAAAATAATTAATCAACCCTAATAAAAGCAAATTTTTGCCGCTTGCCGGTGCCTATTGTGATATTGTGCTAACATTTTTTCAATTTTTGCAATGAAAATTGACAAATTCTTAGTTTCTGTGGCTTTTTGCCCTCTTTGTGATGAATATGCTTTTGATAAAATATCCTAATGAAAAGCCTTGATATTCGTGAGAAATTTTTGCGGTTTTTTGCTGAAAAAGAACATACCCGCATTGACTCTTCACCGTTAGTGCCAGCCAATGACCCAACGTTGCTGTTTACCAATTCGGGCATGGTACAGTTCAAAGACGTGTTTTTGGGTTTTGACAAACCCCACCACCACACCGCCACCACTGCTCAGCGCTGTCTGCGGGCGGGAGGCAAACACAACGACTTAGAAAATGTCGGCTACACGGCGCGGCACCATACTTTCTTTGAGATGCTAGGCAACTTTTCTTTTGGTGCATATTTCAAAGAAAAAGCCATTCCCTACGCGTGGGAATTTTTAACTTCCCCACAGTGGTTGGGATTAAAAAAAGAACATTTATGGGTGACGGTGTTTGGCGGCGGCCATTTGTTTGGCGATGATTCACCTCCAGTACCAGCGGATGATGACGCCTATGCACTATGGCTGAAAACACTTGTCGCCGCCGGTTTTAATGAGGCTGAGGCGGCACAACGCATTACCCGCATTCCCACTACAGACAATTTTTGGATGATGGGTGAGACGGGGCCTTGCGGGCCTTGCTCTGAAATTTTTTACGATCGCGACAAAAATTCCGAATATTTTCGCGGCACGGACGAATCTCACGCCGATGACTGTGTAGAGGTCTGGAATTTGGTGTTTATGGAATTTAACCGTGATGACACAGGATTATTAAACAAGCTACCTAAACCTTGTGTGGATACCGGCATGGGACTAGAACGCATTAGTGCCGTAATGCAAAAAGTCCACAGCAATTATGAAATTGACCTATTTGCCGATTTGCTAAAGAAAGTCAATGACAAAGTGACAACCGCGGGCGGAAAAGACAGCGGCAACGATTACACGCCTTCACACAAGGTTATCGCCGACCACATTCGAGCCGCCGCATTTCTCATTGCCGACGGTGTGATGCCGACCAACGAAGGGCGCGGCTATGTGTTGCGACGCATTATCCGCCGAGCATTGCGCCACGGCCACAAATTGGGTGCTCAACAAGCATTTTTTTATCAATTAATCCGATACTTGCCCGCCTTGATGGGTGGTGCACATCCAATATTACAAACTCGCTTGTCTCTGATAGAAAAAATATTACAAACTGAAGAAGAAAATTTTTCCACGCTTTTACGCCACGGTATGACAATGTTGCGGCGTGAATTGGGGACACTAGGGACACAACGCAAATTAACCGGAGATACCGTATTTAAGTTGTACGATACTTACGGCTTTCCCGCTGACATGACTGCTGACGTTGCCCGTGAAGAGGGAATCGCCGTAGATATGGCGGGCTTTGAAGCGCACATGAGCACACAGCGCAAACGCTCACGGGCGGCAATGACTTTCAACATCGGCCAGAAGACCATCGCTTATGACGGAGTAGCGACTGAATTTGTCGGCTATGATGATACTGAAACCGAAGTTGAGGTACTAGCGCTGTTTGTTAACGGCGAAGCGGTAAAAGAAGCGCGCGCTGGTCAAGAAGCACTGGTGGTACTCAACCGGACCCCGTTTTACGCCCAATCCGGCGGTCAAGTAGGCGACATTGGATTAATGTGCAGCAAAGAAACAAAAATTCGCGTCACCGACACTCACAAAATTCGCACTGATGTGTGGGGGCACATGGCTACCATTGATGCCGGCGCCGTTCATACGGGAATGATAGTGCGTGGTGAGGTTGACGCGACACGACGCGATGCTATTCGTTGCAATCATTCAGCGACTCATCTGATGCATGCCGCCTTGCGACAAGTACTTGGGCAACACGTTGAACAAAAAGGCTCTCTAGTATCACCTGATTATTTGCGTTTTGATTTTTCCCACCATACCGCAGTAAGTAATGATGAGTTACGTGCAGTAGAAACAATCGTCAACGAACAAATCCGACACAATCACTCTGTGGAGACACAGTCACTGCCTTATGATGATGCGCTCAACCTTGGTGCGATGGCATTGTTTGGTGAGAAATACGGCGACATCGTGCGTACGGTCATCATTGACCGTGATTTTTCGGTGGAATTATGCGGAGGCTCTCACGTAACACGAACCGGTAATATCGGCTTTTTTCAATTTCGCAGTGAGGGTGCTATTGCTGCCGGAGTGCGGCGAGTAGAGGCGGTAACCGCTCGCAGTGCAGTGGCGCACGCGCAGCATTTACACACTCGCTTACAACATATTTCCAATCTGATGAAATCGTCTACTGATAAGGTAGAAGAAAAAATCATTCAATTGCGCGAATCGTTAAAAGAAACCAATAAACGTTTGGAAGCACTACAAGCAGCACAGGCAGACCAGTTAGCAATACAGTTAGCGCAACTGGCGGTAGCGCATAATGGCGCGCAAATTTTGGTAGCGACCGACGCCGACACCGACATCAAAGCGTTGCGTGAGCTGGCGGTGCAGCTTCGCGAGCGTTTATCACCGGCAGCGGTATTGTTGGCCGGAAGCAACGGCGACACCGCAGCATTTGTCGCAGCAACAGACAAGTCGCTCAACATTAGCGCCCGTGAATGGATTGACGTGGTAGCTACAGTAGCCAATGCCAAAGGTGGTGGCAAGATTGATTTTGCCCAAGCCGGCGGCGGCGACTGTACGCAAATCGATGCGGCATTGACAGCAGCACGAGCCTTTGTTGGCATTAAATAAAACAATATTTTCATTCAGCTCCCGCTGATGAGAGTGTTTTTTTTATATTAACGCGTGTATCGCGCCGAGTTTCTCATTTTTTTTCTTTGGGAACCAATATACACCAGCCAAATGGACGAGTCGTCAACTCAAAATATCGTAAGAAATGCTCATGAGATGATTGTCTGTCTTTTTGATTAAAGTATGACTATAACCAAAGCACTCTATTTATTAAAAATAAAAAAGGAGGTTAGCGCAATTCAAATAAGCGTTGAATGGTCTTAAAAAATCTGAAAAGTGAACAAGGGTTCAAAAGACGAACACCCCGCATAAATAATCTGGACAAATAAGAGGAACCGCTATGACAACGAACAAAGAAATTGGAAATACGGCAACCGCACGCGTAACACAATGGCTTGGCGAATTTGAAAAAGCACTCAAACAGGCGGATGCCGACGAAGTGGCTTCCTTGTTTGCAGAGGAATGTTTTTGGCGAGATTTAATTGCTTTCACTTGGAATATCAAAACGATGGAAGGCAAAGGGGCAATTCACACCATGGTTGCTGCCTGCGCTACTGACGTTAAACCAACACACTGGCGGATAGAGAGAGAAGCCACAGAAACTGACGGTATTACGGAAGCGTGGTTTACTTTTGAAACAACGGTTAGCCGGGGCAAAGGGCATCTGCGACTGAAAAATGAGTTGTGCTGGACGCTGCTAACCACTATGGTGGAAATTAAAGGTCATGAGGAGAAAAAAGGTGAGCAGCGCATCAAGGGCGTTGAGCATAATGCCTCTAAAAACCGCTTGACGTGCCGCGAGGGAAAAACACGTGAGGAAAAATTGCTAGGCTATGACAAACAACCGTATTGTTTGATTATCGGCGGTGGACAAGGCGGCATCGTCTTGGCCCCGATTGAAACAATTAGGCGTTCCCACTATCATTATTGAAAAAAACGTCCGCCCGGAAGATTCGTGGCAAAAGCGTTATAAATCACTGTGCCTACACGACCCGGTATGGCATGACCACCTGCCTTACATTCCTTTTCCTCAACACTGGCCGGTATTTTCACCCAAAGATAAGTTGGGCGATTAGTTGGAAATGTACGCCAAAGTCCTGGAATTAAATTACTGGAACTCAACCGTTTGTGAAAGTGCCTACTACGATGAATCCAGTAAAAAATGGACGGTTACAATCAAACGGGAGGGTGAAACGGTTGTGTTGCACCCAAAACAATTGGTATTAGCAACCGGAATGTCAGGATGATCTAACATTTCCGATATTTCGGGCGCCGATACGTTTAAGGGAGAGCAACACCACTACAGTTCCCATCTCGGCGGCGAACAGTACCGCGGCAAAAAGTGCGTAGTGCTGGGCGGCGGAGCTTATTTCCCAAGAAATTGCGGACAAAGCGGGCAAATGCTGGGCTGGCTCCAATACCATCAAAGATCCAGACCCGTGGGAAGGTGAATTGCGCAACATGTGGAAGCCAAACCATCAGGAGGCGTTCCCCCACCTGTATACGGCATGGGAGGGGACATCATCTGAGTTAACCCGCACAATATTACAACTATAATCCTTGATATGCTTGAAAAACAATTACATTTTTCCCAAGAAGAATTTTCTGCGCGACAAGGGCGTACTTTGCAGATGATGCAAAAATACGGGCTAGACGGTTTGCTTATTTTTAGCCAAGAAAGCATGTTTTATCTTACCGGCTACGACACGTTTGGTTATGTGTTTTTTCAGTGTTTATATTTGCGCGGTGATGGTCGCATGACATTACTAACCAGAGCACCTGATTTGCGACAAGCGCAAATGACTTCGGTGATTGAGGACATTCGCATCTGGAAAGACGGACCAAACGCCAATCCTGCCGACGAATTACGCGCCATTGTGGATGAACAAGGTGGCGCCAACCGGCTGGGTGTGGAATGGGAAACTTATGGATTAACCGCCGGCAACGGTCAAAGAGTCGCCGCCGCTTTTGCTAGGATAACGCTGGAAGATGCATCTCAACTCATCAGTAAGCTACGCGTCATCAAAAGTGATAGTGAATTAAAATATGTGTTTCGTGCCGCCGAATTAGCCGACGCAGGACTTGCTGCAGCAGTTAATCTAGCCAAGCCGGCAGCTTTTGAAGGCGATATTTTAGCGGCTATGCAGGGAGCGATTTTTCGTGGCGGTGGCGATTACTCCGGCAACGAATTTATTATCGGTTCTGGTCAGCGAGCATTATTGTGTCGTTCTTTTTCTGGTCGCCGCCATTTGGCTGAAAACGACCAGCTAACGCTGGAATTTGCCGGCGCTTACCGTCACTATCACGCCGCATTGATGCGCACACTTATTATTGGCAAGCCCGAACCGCAACATACGGCAATGTACGCCGTGTGCAAAGAAGCGCGGGCGCGTGGCATTGAAGCGTTACATCCGGGCGAACCGATTGGCAAAGTATTTGACGCTTATGCAGAGGTAGTAGACAAAGCTGGTATGAAACGCCATCGGTTCAATGCCACCGGTTATTCGCTGGGAGCAAAATTCGCCCCCAGCTGGATGGATTGGCCAATGTTTTATCATGGTAATCCGGTTATAGCACAGCCTAATATGGTATTCTTTTTACACATTATTCTTATGGACAGCGACGTCGGCGTTGCCATGAGTACGGGAGAAACATTGCTAGTAACCGACTCCGGCGCCCGCTCATTGTCCTCTGCCCCTAGGTGAGACAACCAACACAAATCATTATTAAATGGAAACTGTGGATGTTGGCATTACTTGCGCCGGTTGCCTTAGCACAAACAGCATCACTTAATACAGCACCCGCAGCATACGATGAGCGCCCCCAACCATCGGGACAGACAGTAACATTACTGACTAATGGCAATGTGTCGGCGTGGGAATATCAAACATTTAACAATATCCCGACCACACAATACCAAACGGCATACGACGACGAATTAGGCAGCAAAGCCTTGTTTGCCCACAGCCAGAAAGGCGCATCAGGATACGTTTTACAAACATCTATTGATTTACAAAAAACCCCCTGGTTGCATTTTCAGTGGCGAATTGACCAAATGGAAACGGGCTTTGACGAACGCAGCAAGGCTGGCGACGACTTTGCCTTACGCTTGTATTTCATCACCCGTAGCGGCTTAAGATACAAAAGTTTATCCGTGGTGGGCTCACAAGCGGCAATGCACACCACGTGGCAGAGCCCCTACAGCGGGCTACTTTATGACTTGCACATTTATTCACTTGGCAACAAAAAAACACGTGGCAAATGGGGGAAAACCACCATTAATTTAGCGCAGCTTTGGCAGGATATTTTTGACGAGTCAGCGCCAATATTGAATGCGGCGGGATTGATGACCGACGGTGATTCGGCCGGCGCAGAAATGCGGGCACGCTACGGTAACATTATTTTTAGCAATTCTTCAGCGCCACCTTTTGCGATCGTTGAGTAACTTTTTGTGTTGTCAATCAAAATTTTTTCTTGACTAATATAGAGTAATATAGCGAACATGTTTTTTATTTTAATTGTTTAGGAGAACGCATGAAAAAAAATAACATTAACAAACTAGCAACATCTGATCCGACACGTCGCGATTTTTTGGGGCGCGTTATTTTGGCGGGTGGTGTAGGAAGCGCTAGCACACTACTTCCGGTAACTACCGTAGCGGCGCAGCAATCTTGTCCACTAACCGGTTCGGTCGCCTGGACACAACCTGACAATAATAATCATGTCATTGCACTACAGGAACAGGATGCGGGCGGCGACGGCAGCGTTCTGTTAGAATATTTCGGTCATTGCGCGTTTAAGCTAACCTCCCCACAAGGCGTAACCATGATGTTTGATCCTTGGCGCAATGACCCTTCCGGCGCGTGGGGGCTGTGGTTTCCCAACGATTTCCCCAAAAGCAAGGTGGACATAGGCTTATCCACTCACGCACATTTCGATCACGATGCCATTGATCGGTTGGATGCGGTAATGTTACTGGATCGGATGGTAGGCGAGTACCGTTTCGCCGACATAAGTATCACAGGGATAGCGGACAAACATGCCTGCAGCGCGCCCGGGTGGTATCAATGGACAAACGCCATTAAAGAATTTGGTGCCGACCCGTGTCCGCCAAATAACCCCGGACACATGGATATGTCCATGTATGTAGTGGAAACCGGCGGCTTACGCATTTTGATGTGGGGAGACAACCGTCATAATCCATCACCGCACGTTTTACGTCAGCTAGGCAATATAGATGTGCTGACTTTACCGGTTGACGGCTCCCAACACATCCTCAGCTATGAACAGGGAAATGAAATTGTCGCCATGCTCAATCCGAAAATCATCATTCCGACACATTATCTATGCGAAGGCGTGTCTATTACACTGACCACACTTGAATCCGCTGACACTTGGATAAAATCACAAAAAAATCACAATATGCTGTCTTCCGGCGAAATTTTGCTACACAAAAACGAAGTGGCGGCAATGAACCAAGAATTCATGTATTTCGGCGCCAATACAAAAGTGCCTGTGGCATGATGTCGCATCTAGCTCGGCGCCATAAAATTTAGCAAATCGCTCACAACACCCATTTACGGCTATTAATAATATAAATCGATTTACCAAATGCCGGTGTTAGCCATAGATCGCCACGGCTCTGCCGACGGCAACGCATCACCGGATTGCAATAATTCTATGGAAATACCGTCTGGTGAGCGCACAAAAGCCATACGTCCATCACGTGGCGGTCGATTAATAGCTACGCCAGAATCCATCAGTTGCTGACAAATATCATAAATGTTGTCCACACGATAAGCGAGGTGGCCAAAATTGCGCCCCTCATCGTACTGTTCCGGTTCCCAATTGTAAGTCAATTCTAACAATGGCGCCTTGCCTACCGTAGCACGCTCCACATCGGCGGGCGCGGCAAGAAAAATCAGCGTAAAGCGCCCAGCATCATTTTCTATTCGGCGCACTTCGCACAGTCCGAGTTTGTTGCAATAAAACGCCAACGACTCGTCAATGTCGCGAATTCTAACCATAGTGTGAAGATACTGCATTATTTCCTCTTTCTAACTACCCAATAACTATAACAGTTTTTACCTAACAACGATTTTTCTTGCCGCTATCATTGCGGTAGCGTATGATTCTATGTTCAATGGATAACCGTTTTGATGTCATTGTGATTGGTGGTGGGCACGCTGGTACCGAAGCCGCTCTAGCAGCGGCACGTAGCGGTGTGCAAACGCTACTGCTCACACAAAACAAAAACACCTTGGGGCAAATGTCTTGTAATCCAGCTATTGGCGGCGTTGGCAAAGGGCATTTAGTGAAAGAAATTGATGCGCTGGGCGGCATGATGGCACTTGCCGCCGATGATGCTGGCATTCAATTCCGGCGCCTCAATAGTAGCCGCGGAGCGGCTGTACGTGCTACTCGTGCCCAAAGCGATCGCGAATTATACAAAGCGACAGTACAATTGCGGTTAGAAATCGCTCCCAACCTATGTGTACTGCAATGCACGGTAGACGACATCATTGTACAAAACGGCCACGCGACGGGCGTGCTAACCAATACGACAGACAACGGCAATAAATTTTTTGCTCCAGCTATCGTACTCACGGCGGGGACTTTCTTAGCTGGCATCATACACATCGGCAAACAGCAAATCGCCGGCGGCCGCGCGGGTTGCAAACCCGCAACGACTCTAGCCGCCCGATTGCGGGAGTTAAATTTGCCGGTGGGGCGGCTCAAAACCGGTACGCCACCACGGTTAGATGGGCGAAGCATTGATTTTTCCCAACTGACAGAACAGCCCGGTGACACACCGCGCCCCGTGTTTTCTTTTATTGGAGCCGCCCATCGCCATCCACCACAGCGCGTCTGTCACATCACTAATACCACGCCGTCCACACACGATATTATTCGCGCCGCGTTATCCGACTCACCTCTGTTTTCGGGCGCGATTGAAGGTGCAGGACCGCGCTATTGCCCTTCTATTGAAGATAAAGTCACCCGCTTTGCTGAGCGCGAATCGCATCGCATTTTTTTAGAGCCAGAAAGTTTGCGGGAAGATTGTGAATATTATCCCAACGGTATTTCCACGAGTTTGCCAAAAGAAGCGCAGGCAAATTTTGTGCGCACCATTCCCGGACTTGCACATGCTCGCATCACACGTTTAGGTTACGCGATTGAATATGATTTCTTTGATCCCCGAGCACTACTTCCGTCTTTGCAAACACGTACATTGCCTGGGCTTTTCTTCGCCGGCCAAATTAACGGCACCACCGGCTATGAGGAAGCCGCCGCACAAGGACTAATCGCCGGACTCAATGCAGCACGGCTGGCAACGGACAAGCCACCGTGGACGCCGACACGCGAAGAATCATACATCGGCGTGATGATTGACGATTTAACGGCACGTGGTGTGATAGAACCTTACCGCATGTTCACTAGCCGCGCTGAATGTCGGTTATCCTTGCGAGAAGATAATGCAGACTTACGGTTAACAGAAACAGGTCGTCGCTTGAATTTGGTAGATGATGAGCGGTGGCGATTGTTTTGTGCCCGCAGAGAACGATTGGAGAAAGAAGAATTACGGTTAAACACCCTCAAAATGCGTGATACCTCCGTTACCGCGGCACCTGCACAATCAGTTGCACGTTGGCTGCGGGGACCGGAAGCGCATTATGTAGATTTATGCCTACCCGATGCGCTCAGCGACACTGCTGACATTGCTGAAATGGAAGCGCGTTGCAAATACGCCGGCTACATTCAACATCAACAAGCACAATTAGCTCGCGCGGGTGAAGAAGACGCCATGCGTATTCCCAATAATTTTGACATTAGCGCCATTGCCGGCTTATCACACGAAGTACAGGAGCTATTTCACCGTCACCATCCGGTAAGCATTCGGCAAGCACGGCGCATCAGCGGTATCACGCCGGCGGCGCTGGCCATCGTAGCTGCTCATCTCAAAACACGGGAAATTACGGATAAAATGAGGTCAGTGTGAAAACTTTCGCCGTTATTAATCAAAAAGGAGGTACCGGCAAGACTACGGTAAGTATTAACTTATCGGCACGGTTGGCCGAGTTGGGTAAAAAAACGTTGCTAGTAGACATTGATCCGCAAGGCAATGCCACTTCGGGCAGCGGTGTAGAAAAATGGCACATTGGCGGCGGCACCTATGACGTGCTTTTTGATCGGGAAGTAGCAAATTGCCTAATTTATTCACTGGTCGGTGGCTATTGGGTACTGAGTGCCAACATGGAATTAGCCGGAGCGGAAATTGAGCTGGCTGGCGAGCAATTATGGCAGTGCCGGCTACGTGATGCACTGGCAACAGTGCGGGATGATTTTGATTTTATTTTAATTGACTGCCCGCCATCTCTAGGGGTTCTCACCGTCAACGCGCTAGTTGCCGCCGACAGTGTACTTATTCCCATGCAGTGTGAATATTTTGCCATGGAAGGTTTATCTGACCTCGCAGAAACCGTGCGCCGACTTCGCACCGGCTGGAATCCATCATTACACGTAGCTGGCATTGTGCGCTCCATGTTAGATAGGCGCAATTTACTGTCACGCTCTATTTCCGATGAGTTACAGCGGCATTTTGGCGAAAAATTGTTTTCTGCCGCTGTTCACCGTAATGTGCGCGTGGCGGAAGCCCCTAGCCATAGCTTACCTGTACTTACTTATGCGCCGCGTTCATCCGGCGCAAAAGGCTACAGACAATTAGGAGATGAATTTTTGGAGCGCTTCGCATGAAACGGCGCGGTCTGGGACGCGGTTTAGAAACCTTGTTGAGCGGTGCGTCAGAAGCCGGCGCAGCGGAAGGTATTGTCAATATTACAATAAGTAAATTGCAACCCGGTGGCGCCCAACCACGTCGGCATTTTGACAAAAGTGAACTACAGTCGCTCGCCTCTTCTATCAAAACCCGCGGCGTGATTCAACCACTGGTAGCACGTCCGCTTGCTGCCGGTGAATACGAAATTGTCGCCGGCGAACGGCGGTGGCGGGCAGCGCAGCTAGCGGGGCTAAAAACAGTACCAGTAGTGGTAAGACAACTATCCGACAAGGAAGCATTGCTGGTAGCGTTAGTGGAAAACATCCAGCGCGCCGACCTCAACTCGGTGGAACAGTCGCGAGGTATCGCTCACCTCATAAAAGACTTAGATATTACGCATGCGGAGGCGGCGGACAGCCTCGGCATGTCGCGTCCAGCGGTCAGTAACGCATTGCGCTTGTTATCATTATCGACGCCCGTATTAACGTTGCTCGCCGAGAAAAAATTGGAGGCCGGTCATGCTCGAGCACTGTTGCCTTTGCCTCCGAGTCAGCAAAAAGAAGTAGCCGTGCGTGTCATAACTACTAATTTATCGGTACGACAAACCGAAAATCTAGCACGGAGCATGCTCGCCAATAAAACCGATAAAATCCCCTCGGCTAAAGATCCCGACACTCGCAGACTACAAGAAGAATTATCATCACGATTATCGGCACAGGTGGACATTCAGCATCACAAAAACGGTAGCGGAAAATTAACCATTTACTATGGTTCTTTAAACTCATTGGACAGATTACTAGAAAAATTACGCCAATAACCAGCACAGCAAGAAAATTATTGTCTTGCACAATAAAAATTATGTTTTTCTATAACCTTAATTTTTTACTGTTCCTCCGTCTGAAATAGAGATTTTATTTAGCCGCTTTTTTAGACATTCTTTAAGCCTGTAAAATCACTGTTATGAGGGGGCTTAACTTTGTCTTTATCTTTCTAATTAGTGCCGCTAATATCGGCGCGCTAGCCGCTGAAAGCAAAGAATTAAGTACAGCCCGCCAATTTTTTTTGCGTGACCACGCTAAATCATTTACCAATCAGGTTAAAAAAATCCCATCCAATAGCGTGTACACTCCTTTATTGGAATATTGGCAAGGTGTAATCAACTTACGCAGGAAGAAACCGGCAGAACTGGAGACCGTCGCACAAAAAACACCTTCCGCCTTTTTGCGTGACAATGCCATACAACAGCTAGCAACGCATTATGCCGAAAAGAACTTGTGGAAGAAACTTGCTAAATTGGACGGCATTTTGCCACCATGTGGACAATTGTTATTGCAACTTCGCAACGGCAACGGCAAACAGCAAGCGCGTGATATTTGGCACAACGATTCGCGCATGAACGATGCCTTGTGTATTGCCGCCTATCGGCAGTCCATAAAAAACGGCGTGTTGAACAAGCAAGACGTATGGATGAAGGTGCGCGATCTTGCTGGCAGTAAAAAATTATCCGCAACGAAACGGCTATTGCGTCATTTTCCTATTAATCTCTCTTATCAGCAGGTGCGCAAAGTTGCCAATAGCGCACAACGACATATTCTCGGCAAACACGGTCTTAACACGCCAGCAAAACAATCTCTGGTAATGATAGCAGCAATGGCCGCCGCCCGCAGCCGCCCGTCCATTGCCATTAGCCGATGGAAAGCTTTTTCACAATATTTTAACCAAGAAGAAAACGCCCAAGTGTGGTTGGCTATTGCTGAATGGGCAGCCCGCTGGCACCGACAAGACGCATTAGCATTGTATCGCCTTGCATCACCAGCGGCTATCTATGATACTAATGCGCGGGCGTGGCGAGTGAGAGCTGCCTTACGCGCCGGCGATTACACCGATATAGCGGCAACTATTGATACCATGCCTTCCGACGAAGCACAATTGTCAACGTGGCGCTATTGGCGGGCCGTAGCCGCGCTAGAAACTGGCAACACAAAACAAGGGCTCTCGCTCATGCGCTCGCTCGCTGCTGATGAAGATGATTATTACGGTTTACTAGCGCGCGAGGCATCGGACATGCCACTAGTAATGATTCAAAATGCGCCAACCGAGTTGTCTGCACAACCGCAAGGAGATTTTGCTTTGGCGATGGCAGTACGTAAAGCGGGCGAAAATTCTCTAGCACGGAAAATTTGGCGCCATGCTGTTCGTGACGAAACAGATAACGCCATTTTGCTAGCGGCATCACAAGCAGCAGCAGTAGCGGAATGGCATTTGGCGTCCATTGATGCTGCCAATTATCTGCCGCAGGCACACAATTTGCGCTTTCCTCTGCCTTATCACGACACCATTAGCGGCAACAGTGATACATTCAATCTTGACCATGCCTTTGTCTATGGACTAATCCGACAAGAAAGTCATTTTATGTCAACTATTGTTTCACCCGCCAAAGCTCACGGTCTAATGCAAGTATTGCCGTCCACGGCGCAGCTAGTGGCTCGCAAACATGGTTACCATCGCTATAACCATTCCCGACTCACGCGCGTAAGCACCAATGTCATTATCGGCACTACTTACCTTGCCGATTTAGCTGGTAGATTCAAAGCACATCCGGTACAAGTTGCGGCCGCTTACAACGCCGGTCCAGCGCGGGCAGTACGTTGGGACAAACGCAACCGCGGCCGAGATTTACTTATTTATATAGAAAACATTCCCATTTTAGAAACACGTTTATATGTTAAGCATGTACTAGCCAACCGTGCTCATTATGAAGCACGACTGGGTACTACTCGCGCTTCCATGCGTGAACTGATTATCCTGCCGATACGAAAAGTGTAGTGCCGCTTGCATTGTCAAAAAAACCGCACCTTTTTTGCCAATAATTAATCACTATCTTTTGTTATTGAATGCCGACGCCAACAACCTCTAGCAATAAATTAGATAGTGTCCCACCAGAACGGGTGTCGTGCCAGCCGCCGTCACGCCAGACAAAATGGTGACCGCCGCTTCGCGCCGCAACCCACACTTCCTGCAATGCCGGCTGACGATTGATAACAACTTTACCATCGTCATCTAACAACACTTCAATCATACCGCCATTGGATTCATAATCCACGCCAGCATCGTCCAACACACTTTCAATACGCATAAATAGTTCATCACAAATATTATGATATTCGGTTTCGTCCATCGCTTTTCCCAGTCAGTTTATAATGCTTTCATCATACCATGAGATTGTTATTGCTTAGTGCCTTTTGCGTGTTTTTAATCCTGTCCGGGTGTGGCAAAACGGGGCCGTTACGGCTACCGAAAGAAGCCCAATCCACTATGCCACAATGAGTGGTTTTTCTCGGCACGACGAACACTTGTTTGTGGAAAACTTGCCGCTGGTGGAGGTGGCAAAACGTTTTGGCACGCCATGCTATGTGTATTCCAAACAAGTTCTATTGGACAATTTAGCGCAATTAAAAGCCGCTTTTCCAAAAAGCACGCCGCGCTTCTTTTATGCCGTCAAAGCCAATAGCAATCTGGCCATTATCCGAGTGTTATGCGATGCCGGTTGCGGTTTTGATATTGTGTCAGCGGGAGAGCTAGCGAGAGTGCTGGCCGCGGGAGGTGACGCAAGCAAAACGGTTTTTTCCGGCGTCGGAAAAAGTGCAGACGATATTAAGGCAGCGCTTCAAGCTGGTATCGGCTGCTTTAATGTGGAGTCGGCGCAAGAAATGACGCGGATTGAAAGCATCGCCGAAGCCGACCAAAAGATGGCTCCAATCGCCGTTCGCGTGACGCCAGATGTGGATGGCGACACTCACCGTTTCTTAACCACCGGCGTCAAGGAAAGTAAATTTGGTGTACCGCCGGCAACTGCACTGGCTATGGCACAACAAGCAGCCTCCTCCGCACACATTAACTTTTTGGGATTTGCCTGCCATTTAGGCTCTCAAATCTGCCGCGAAGCAGTATACATAAGTGCTGCACAAGCAATGGTTGAATTAGTCAAACAGGCACGAATAGCAGGCATCACCGTGCAACACATGGACATGGGAGGTGGCTTTGCTGTGGATTATGACAACGGTTCCACACTTGATATATCACTTGCCGCTTATGATGCGACCCTTGCCGATTTTTTTTCTGACACTCCAGTCTGGATGGAGCCGGGGCGCTCAATTACGGCAACAGCCGGCGTATTGCTAACTACGGTAGAATATATGAAACCGGCTGGCGATAAATATTTCTGGCTTGTGGATGCGGGTATGAACGACTTTTTGCGACCGATGTTGTATGATGCCATGCACCGTATTGAAATGGTCAAAAATACTACAACTCCACCACTAACCGGTGATGTAGCCGGCCCAATTTGCGAAAGCGCCGACATACTCGGTCGCAATTGCACTTTGACCGCGGTGACAGGAGACGTGCTAGCGGTACGCGATGTCGGTGCTTACGGAGCGGCGATGATGTCAAATTACAATAGCCATCCACGCCCCTGTGAAGTGCTGGTAAGCGGTGATAAAGTTGAACTTGTGCGAAAACGCGAACTTATCAACGACTTGTTTCGCGATGAATGTATCGCTTTCGTAGATTAAACAATTATTTTTCGCTTGTCAGACGAATATGTTTTTTAAGTAATGCATTTTGCGTTTCTGGATGCGCTGGATCTTTGGGAATACAATCCACAGGACAACGCAAGGCACACTGTGGCTCATCGAAATGTCCAACACATTCAGTGCAACGGAGTGAATTAATTTCATAAATCTCCTCTCCCATATAAATCGCTTGATTAGGGCAAACCGGCTCACACACATCACAATTGATGCACTCGTCAGTAATTTTTAGTGCCATCTGCGTTTATTTTAGGAAATTTTTTTGAGCAATGCCTCAGCCACATGAGGCGACACAAATTTACGCACATCCCCACCCAACTGGGCAACTTCACGCACTATTGTTGAAGAAAGATGAATATATTCATGGCTGGGCGGCAAAAACAACGTCTCTAAATTGCCATCCAACATCTTGTTGATATGCGACAACTGCGATTCAAATTCAAAGTCAGAAATTGCACGCAATCCACGCAAGATAATGCGACTGTTTTGTCGGCGCAAAAAATCAGCGAGTAACCCGTCAAATGATAGCGTTTGAATGTTATCAACGGAAGCAAATGATTGTCGCGCCATTTGTAACCGCTCTTCCAACGAAAAAATTGTTTTTTGTGCACCCCCGCGGCGACGGCAACAATAACCTCATCAAACACCCCCGATGAACGCCAAACTAACGCTTCATGCCCCAACGTAATGGGATCAAAAGAGCCTGGGAAAACCGCGCGAATCATACCTGAGAAAGCAGTTGCCAGCATACAGCGCCGGCTTGTTTCCGCGTTTTCACAGCCCAACCGGCTTGTGGTACGATATGCCGGTCACTCTCACAGTACACAGTGCCGCCGGCGTTGAGTCGTGGTGCCACTTTTTCTAACAAATGTTGCCATTGTTTATCATCAACATAATCAGAAAATGGCGGGTCCAAAAAAATGACATCAAAAAATTCCTTTGCCTCCGACAAAAAAGTAAAAGCGTCAGCTCGGCGCACTTGCACATTGCCCGCATTTAATAAATTTACCGTGCACCGAATTGCATTTGCTGTAGTAATATTTTTTTCCACAAAAGTAATCGTCTGTGCGCCTCGGGAAGCCGCTTCCAACCCCAGCGCGCCACCACCGGCAAACAAGTCTAGACAATTAAGATTGTCCAACCGCTGACCCAAGCAGTTGAATAGTGATTCACGAACGCGGCTGCCGCTGGAACGTAAGGAAGATGAGGAATGAAAATGAATTTTTCTTCCGCGCCATTTGCCGCCGATAATACGAAAAACGGCAGGTGAGCGAAATGCAGCAGACATGGCTACTGCACCAGCAATTGCCGTGCCTTATCCGCTGCCAACGTAGTAGGGTGACTGTCAATCAATTGTTCCAATACCTGCACACTTTGCTCTTTTTCACTCAAATTACGCAAGGCGCGAGCTAAAGTCAACATTGCATCCGGCACCTTGTCACTGTCTCCGTGCAACGCAATTGTATCGCGTGCCGTATTGACGGCTTCTTGGTATTTCCCTAACGACATAAATGCCTGCCCCATCCAATAACCGGCATTGGCGTTGAATTGACCGTCAGGATAGTATTGCAACATCCGCTGAAAACCTCTAACAGCTTTTTCGTAGTTTTCTTCCTGAAAAGCGTTAAATGCAGCAGCATATAACTCTTTTTCTTCAGGAATGTCTACATACTGACTGATTTCTTGAAACTGTTGCGTTATTTTTGCTAACTGCGCTTCCAATGCATTAGTACGCCCCGAAAGCTGTTCTTGGTCAACCGATAACTGTTGAGATCGAATTTTCAATGTATTAACCGACTCACCGTCATTGGTGGCGCGCAACTCTTCTATTTCTCCGGAAAGACTGCGTAGCCGCTGTTCCGTGTCTTGCTGTTTTTTTGATATAGACACCAGCTGGGTGCGAATATTTTTAACTTGTGTATCCAAAGATCGGACCACACCGAGCAAGCTCTCTATTTGTTTGCCGTTTTCAACTGCCTGCTTACGCGCGACATTATCGTTAAAAATTTGTGCTTGAGCCGGCGATGACAAAAACGTTGCCGCCAACAAAGTGGCGGCAACGTTAAAAAAGAAAAAGTGGTGTTTATTCGTCGTTGTAACGAATGCTAACACGTCTGTTTTTGGCCCACGCTTCTTCATTTTCGCCTTGTGCGCGCGGCTCTTCTTCGCCAAAACTTAGTGTTTCTATTTGGGAGGGAGAGACTCCGCTTGAAAGCATAATATCCCGCGTCGCGTCGGCTCGCCGCTGGCCAAGCGCAAGGTTGTACTCGTTGCTACCACGGTTATCGGTGTTACCCTCTAAAATAATTCCCATGGAAGGATTACGAACCAAAAAATCAGCATGCGCGCTAATAATGTGCAAGTAATGCTCTTTGATTGCAGACTTATCATAATCAAAAAAGATCAGCCGTTCTTTGAGCAGGCCGTCACCTTTGCGCTCATCATCAATGGCGTCAGGTTGAGAGGTAAATCCCGGTGTCTTATCATCGCTCACGCCACTCGTTGAGGTAATATCTACCACGTCAACCTCAGCCTGTTCGTCTTTGATGTCACCCGAATAATTTGCTTTTTGCGCACAGCCGGAAATGGCTAAAAAAGCCATCAAAATAGTGCTTGCTAACACCCGCCCTTTCATGTTAAATCCTTTCAATTTTCTAATATTGAATCAATACCATTTGGACTTTATAGGCCCCCAAACAGGATTAATTATTTTTCCTGTTTCTTTAACGCCCCATCCAGACAATACTTTACCATTAACCGACACAATAGATAAACTACCTCTTTTCTTTTCGTCATTAAACAGTACCATCACGTCATTGGGAGAAAATGTAGGTGCCGCCGCCTGTTGAATGTCGGTCAACACTACCGTATTTCCCGATGACAAATCCAGCAGCGCAATATTGTTGGCACCTTTTTGTCGCTGCACATAAACCATTCGTGCACCAGCAGAGTCATAATCAGGTGAAACCGCCTCTCGACCACCAAAAGTTAGTCGTCGCGTTAGGCCGCTATCCAGACTGTATTCGTATATTTGCGGGCTTCCTCCCTCATCCGAAGTGAATGCGATGCGCTTGCCATCGGGCGAAAAAGTAGGTTCAGTATTGATAATACCGGATTCTAATTCGGGACGCATTTGTTGCTTGCTATTACCACCCAGCAAATAAATCTGTTGCAATCCACCATGTTCGGTGAGCGCAGCAGCAATTCGTCTGCCATCAGGCGACATCGCCGGAGCACTGTTGCTACCACGAAAATTGGCTACCACTCGCCGTTCGCCGTTCAGCAAAGACTGACGGTAAACCACCGGCTTGCGCCGCTCAAATGACACATACAGTAATTCGTTACCGTCCGGCGTCCACGTGGGAGAAATAATATTGTTGTCGCTGGTCAGTATGGTCTGCGCATTATGACCGTCATAGTCAGCGACGCGCAAAGCGTTGCTGCCGTCAGCGGCTCTCCGAACATAAGCCACTTTGGTATGAAAAATACCGGGCTTGCGGGTAATGGATTCAAATACCCAATTACCAACTTGATGTGCTGCCGTGCGCTGCGTTTGTGCGTCAAAATTGATACTGAATGCGCCTAGGCTTTTTTCGGTGAGTGCATCATGCAGCTCAAAGAAAAGCAGCTCTGCCGCACCGTCTTTGCGTACCTGTCCAGTTAGCAAATATTCCCCACCGCGGTTGCGAACATCAACCAAGCGGGCAGTATCCACACCACCGTAACTACTGACTGTCCGCGAATAACTGCGAAACAGTCCTGTGTGGGAGAGATCATCATGAATTACGCCGGACAGCGGCTGTCCCGCTAGCGTTTCTTCTCCGGCAAATTTTTCCACAAAAATATTGATGGGACGCCAGTCACCGCTGGTCAGCCGCAAATCTAAAGCACGAGCAGGTGATGATAAAACAAATAAAGCAACCAACAGCCAAAAATGGCGAGCACACGGCAACAAAGTCATGCCATTATTATAACCGTCTCATTCAGGGCTAATATGCAGGCGCAATTTTTTAAACTCTTCCAACAACTCTCGCTCTTTGGGGAGTGGGAGCGGTGCAGCTTTCATAACTGCTCGCACAGCTTCTTCATCATACTGTGGCAGACCACTACTTTCCACCACCATCGGAATCCCCAATAATTCTCCGCCAGAATCTAAAAGCACTTCCACCACCACCACCAAATTATCAACATCTTGTGCCGACGCCGGCGTGATGAGGTACGGCTCTATACTGCTGATAATGCGACCTACATATATATTGCTAAGATTTTCCAATTCTTCCCTACGTGCTGACAACTCAGCTTTTTTTTGCGTTGCTTCAGCCTGCCGCTTTCTCTCTTCTTCCTTCCGTTGCTCTTCTTCCTTTTTACGCCGATCTTTCTCCTCTTCTTTCTTTTTGCGCTTTAATTCTTCTTCCCGCTTTTTTTCCTTTCGTTGCTGCTCTTCTTCTTTCTTTCGCCGATCTTTCTCCTCTTCTTCTTTACGCTTTAATTCTTCTTCCCGCTTTTTTTCTAAGGCAATATCGGCTTCTGTAGGTTTCTGTGGCTGCGGTTCAATTTTGGGTTCCGGCTCGGGCTGTGGCTCCGCTTCAATCGTAGGTTTCTGCCGAAGCGGTTGTGCTATCGGCGTTGGCACCAGAGAAACCTGTATCACCGATTGTGGCAACGAAAAATGCCAGCTGAACTGAACAAAAAACAGAAAAAAAAACAATCCGATGAGCACCAACGACTGAACGGCCGTTGTAATTTTGCCTTCTTCCTCCCGGTCGGCAGCTACGTCCCGCCAGAGTTGCATTGCCTAATTGCCGTCGCTGTTTTTAGCCACCAGCCCCACTTGGTTAAAGCCCTCGTGCTGCAACTTACCCAAAAGCGCCATTACATTTTTATATTCCAATTTTTCTGCCGCTGATATGATAATTGGTTTGTCGGGATGCAATAATTTTTTTTGGTTCAATAAATCTAATAATTCGGTGATGTTAAGCTGAGCCGTTTCTTCGTCGTTGGCGCGGTCAATAATGCGATACGGATTAACTGTCGCTTCTGAATAAATAATTTCAACCGCTTCCGGCTTTTGCTCACTCAATGGCGCATCACCCACCGACGGCAATTCCACTACGCCTTGATTGAATAGCGGCGTCGTAATCATAAAAATCACCAGCAACACCAGCATGACGTCCAAATACGGAACGACATTGATATTGCTGATGGGGGCGAGGCGTTTGCTCACAGGGTGCGCTGCAAAATGTTGAGATATTGATTGGAAAAATTTTCAAATCGCGCTTCCATTTGTTCCAGTCGCTGAGCAAAATAATTGTAAGCGATGAGTGCCGGAATAGCCGCCAAAAGCCCCATCGCCGTTGCTACTAGCGCTTCGGCAATGCCCGGTGCCACCAACGCTATCGTAGCTTGTGACGTTTGAGTCAGGGAATGAAAAGCGTTGATAATCCCCCACACCGTTCCCAGTAGACCGATATACGGCGATACGCCAGCAACTGTAGCAAGAAATTGCATGTGCCGTCCTAAGTAAACATTTTCGTGTTGGATGGATGTGAGCATTGCTCTCCGTACTCCTTCCAATATTAATTCAACATTTTCACCACTGGTTTCACAGGCTTTTTTGAATTCTTCCTGACCGGCAATGAAAACTTTTGACAGTCCCTGCTTGCCGTAATCGCCAGCTCTGGCACGATTTTCAATAGTGTCCAAATCACCATCGTGCCAGAAATCGTCTTCAAACAAATCACTATCTTCCTCGTAATGACGCAAACCCAATCGCTTGCGTAAAATTTTCCAAACCGTCAAATACAGCAGCACAAATAGAATAAGCAGCACAAACTGTGCCACCGGACTAGCTTTGAGAATAAGCGATAAAAACCCAACATCATTCATAATAATTTAATTTTATCAGCAAGCGTTACTGGTAGGGGAGTCGCTCTGCCATTTTTTACGCACACCACGCGCACAGCTGCCGAAGCAACCGTTTCGCCATCGGCAGCGCGGACAGCAGTTTGCGTAAAATCCACAGAAGCTCCGCCACAGGTAGAAATGGTCGCACTTACTTGCAACATATCATCCAAAAATGCTGGCCGACAAAAATCCAGTGTCATTGTCCGCACCACAAACAAAACGCTTTCCTCTGCCGCTAGGCGACGCAATTCAAAACCCAGTTGACGTAAATATTCGGTTCGGGCGCGCTCAAAAAAGCGCACATAGGCGGCATGATATACCACTCCGCCGGCGTCAGTATCCTCATAATAGACACGCACCGGCAGGATAAACAAATCCATCGTTACTCTGGTTTTTCCCATAATTTCGGGATATTTGCTACCGGCAATCCAAAATGTTTTGCTGCTGCCGGTAGTGCCACGCGCCCACGCGGTGAACGCGCCAAAAACCCTTCTTTGATTAAATAAGGCTCAATAAATGATTCCAGCGTGTCCGCCGTCTCGCCGATAGCCATTGCCAAAGTGTCCACACCAACGGGACCACCACCAAATTTGTTAAGCAACGCATCCAAATAACGCTTATCCATGCTGTCCAACCCAGCGTTATCCACGTCTAGCATAGTCAGAGCCGCCGCTGCCGTTTTGCCGTCAATAATACCGTCACCTTCCACTTCAGCAAAATCTCGGGTACGGCGCAACAGACGGTTAGCAATGCGCGGGGTACGGCGGGCACGACGAGCTATTTCATCAACACCGTCATCTTTAAATTTGATATTAAGAAGGCTAGCGCTACGGTGAACAATGGCACGCATATCGTCATCATTGTAATATTCCAAACCACAAACGATGCCAAAACGATCACGTAGAGGTGCCGTCAACCGCCCTGGACGGGTGGTAGCACCAATTAACGTAAACCGCGGCAAATCCAGTCGCACAGAACGCGCCGTAGGACCTTCACCGATAATAATGTCCAAACGAAAATCTTCCAGTGCCGAATACATGGTTTCCTCAATAGCTGGATGCATGCGGT
The DNA here is from genome assembly GCA_030386295.1 of Candidatus Persebacteraceae bacterium Df01. NCBI lineage: Bacteria > Pseudomonadati > Pseudomonadota > Gammaproteobacteria > Candidatus Tethybacterales > Candidatus Persebacteraceae > Candidatus Doriopsillibacter > Candidatus Doriopsillibacter californiensis. The sequence continues at coordinate 123,119 of JANQAO010000001.1, forward strand.
GAATTTCATCAATAAACAGCGTGTCGCCGGCGGTAAGAGAAGTCATCAAAGCAGCTATGTCACCGGCACGCTCTAACGCTGGGCCGGTAGTAGAATGCAACGTACCACCCGATTCGGCGGCAATAATCATTGCCAACGTTGTTTTGCCAAGCCCCGGCGGCCCAAACAACAACACATGGTCTAATGCTTCGTCGCGTTTTTTGGCCGCCGCAATAAAAACTTCCAGTTGCCGTTTAGTTGACGGTTGACCGACATATTCGTTAAGCGAGGTCGGACGTAGGGCAGCGTCGGGGAAAGATTCGGGCGGAACGAAGGACGGAGAGGTAGCAGCGGGCGGCTTGGCGGACACATTAGTATTTTCCCACATTGCGCCAGCGGTTTTATGACACTTTATTGATGATATGATATTCTTATCCAAATTTGACAACAATCAGGAGTAGTTCATGCAAGTCAAAGACATTATAAAAACAAAAAAACGAGCAGGGCAGATATTGTCGGTTTCTGTCGAAGATCTCGTCACTAAAGCCGTTGATATCATGGTAACAAACGACACTGGCTCGGTAGTGGTGTACGACGGAGATCAATTTGTCGGCATGGTAACTTTTCGCGAAGTGCTCAACACGCTGCACGAAAAAGGTTACGAATCTGGTTCCTGCACATTGTGCGGCGACATCATAGACAAAGAACATTCTTCCTGTGCCACACCCGATGATAGTGTGGAGCAACTACGCAGCTTGATGATTGATAATCACATTCGCTATCTACCAGTGGTACAAGACGGCAGTTTGACCGACATTGTGTCGTTTTACGATGTAGCCCGTAGCCTTGCCAAACAAATTAATTATGAAAATCGCCTGCTCAAAGAGTACATCCGCAATTGGCCAGAACAAGAAAACGATAACGAGTGACAACACCGCGCGCTGAGCGCATAGAGCGTGTGCGCAAAGCTCTGCTTAATGCTGGGTTACACACCCAGATACGAGCATTGCAAGACAATACGGCCACTGCGGCACAGGCAGCAGAAGCACTGGAATGTACTGTCGGTGAAATCGCCAAATCCTTGATGTTTCGTCGTGTAACCGATGACAGCCCGGTACTAGCGGTATTGTCGGGCGTAAATCGCGTAGCGCCAGATAAATTGGCAAAAACAGTAGGCGGCACGGTTACTAAAGCTGACGCTGCATTTGTTAAACAACACTCCGGTTTTGAAATTGGCGGCGTGCCGCCGCTGGGACATCTAACAGCGTTTCCAGTAGTGTTTGATGAAAAATTACGCCGTTACGCCGTTGTGTGGGCAGCGGCGGGGTCAGCATATGCCGTATTTCCGGCGGCAGCCGATGAATTAGCAAAAGCTGCCGGCGCTGTTGTGGCGGATATTGCGGAAGATTAAGCCAACGACCTGACCACTGATGTCAAGTGCCTGTGCCACCGTTGTCTTCACACTCTGAATAATTCTTGAAACTAAAATTACTCAGACACGGCATTCCTTGATATTCTTGGTGTTATGCAAACATTTCCTCCAAAAACTTCGGCTTGTGATAAGATAAATGTGGAAAGAGATTAGAGGAAATATCCTATGAAAAAAACACTCGCGGTAATGTTTACATTGCCGATGCTCTTGTCTTCACTAGCAATACCTGTGCTGGCAGATAACGTTGCCGAAGGCAAAAAAATTGCTTTTCAACGACGCGGTACTAGTGGCGTCGGCAATTGCCTCGCCTGTCATGCCATCGCTGACGGCGAATCACCAGGCAACATGGGACCACCGCTCGTTGCCATAAAAGCGCGTTTCCCCAATCGCAATGATTTGCGAGCGCGACTATACGACCCCACCGTAGCCAATCCCATTTCGGCAATGCCTCCATTTGGCAAGCATGGCATCTTAACTGATGAAGAAATTGAAAAAGTTATTGACTATCTCTACACCCTGTGACAGGAGAATAATTATGCAACGACGATTATTTTTACAAGCCGGCGCATGGATGGCTGGAGTTTTGGCTGTGTTGCCACAAAAAGCTTTGGCGGCGTGGCCAACACAAGCTTTCAAGAGCACAAAAATGCAAGAAAGCATCAAAGCTCTCTACGGCACTGAAGATTATGCCGTTAGTGATGCGGTGCTTTTTAAAGCTCCCGAAATTGCCGAAAACGGCGCCGTAGTGCCCATATCAGTCAAATACGACGGCCCAGTCAAAAATATCGCTATTTTTGTAGAGGAAAATCCGGCACCCTTAGTTAGTTCCTTTGATATGAGTACCAAGTCTGTCGCTAACATTTCTACCCGAATCAAAATGGGCAAAGGTTCCAAAGTGCACGCTATTGTGCAAACAGCAGACGGCAAGCTTATCGGCGCAGTTAAAGAAGTCAAAGTAACCATCGGCGGTTGCGGCGGTTAATGATTGCGCACTAAACGAGGAGAATATAATGAAAGTCAAAGCAAAAATAAAAGATAATGCGGTGGAAGTCAAACTCATCGCCAAACACCCAATGGCATCAGGACAGGTAAAAGACAAAGAAGGCAAAATTATTCCCGCCCACTATATTGAACAGCTAACGGCGACAGTTGACGATGAAATTATTTTTACTGCTAATTTGGGACCTGCGGTTTCCAAAAACCCTTACTTGAAGTTTTATTATCAGGGTAGTAGCGGTGATGAAATTATATTGCACTGGAAAGACAACAAAGGCGAGGAAGTTAGCACTAAGGCGACAGTTAAATGACCGCTATTAATAGACTAAAAGCGGCAGTGTTGGCGGTGGCATTAGCAACAGGGATGCCGGTGGCATCTGCCGCACCACAAGATCAACCAGAAAAAGACCGCGCGGCTTTTGTTAAATATTTCCAAACACATTTTCCCGACGTGCCGCTTGATGATTTTGTCAATGGCGTATACGCTATTGACCAACAGGCTCGAGAACAATGGGAACAGATTGAAGAGTTTCCACCTTACGAAGAAGCCATTGAAAAAGGCGAAGCACTTTATCACACACCGTTTGCCAACGGCAAGGGCTATCCCGACTGTTTTGGTGACGGCAAAGTACGGCACAACTATCCCTATTTTGACGACAATGCCGGAGAGGTGGTCACTTTGGAATGGGCAATAAACCAATGTCGCGAAACGAACGGCGAAACGGCACTAAAATGGGAACGTGGCGGTATCACGGCACTTTCCGCATATATGGCTCACGTGTCGCGGGGAGCGCGTTTTGATATTAAAGTTCAAAGCGAGGCGGCTCTAGCGGCATACGAAGAAGGCAAACGCTTTTATTATTCCAAGCGCGGCTATCTCAATAACTCTTGCGCCACTTGTCACGTGCAAGGGGCAGGAACAAAGGTACGCACCGAAGTATTGCATCCGGCATTGGGCGAAGTTACACACTGGCCGAATTTTCGCCTGAAGTGGGACCACATCGCCACATTGCACAAACGCATTCGCGCTTGTCACCGCGATCAGGGAGCCAAGCATTTCAAAGCACAATCATCGCCGTATCGCAATGTGGAATATTTTATGACTTTCATGAGCAACGGCTTACCCGTTAATGGCCCAGGAGTAAGAAAATGACAATACTGAAAAAAACAGTAACGACGGCAATCTTTTTACTTCTTATCGCACCCGCTCAAGCGGCAAATGAAGCAGAAATTGGCGCGCTCATTGAAGAAGCTGAAACTCTCCGTCAACAAGCAGCAAGTGTAGACTTTGAATGGCGTTATACAGCCAAGCGCATTAAAGGCGCAACCGAAGCGTTAGCCGCCGGCAAGTTGGAAGAAGCTCAGAAACTCGCCGCCCGCGCCAAACGGGAAGCGGAACTGGCTATTGAACAGGCGGAAAAAGCAAAAATCGTTTGGAAGTTGGCTGTTCCTCAATAAACCCGTAAATGATGTTTTTTCGCGCTACCCGACTGTCGTTACCGTTTGTTTGCTTTCCTCCGTTGCCGTTGCCGAATCACTTTATTCTGAATGGCAGCAACGCGACATTAAAGCACTGTCCAACAAAGCAATTGAAGACTATTCATCTGGCAACGGCATGGGTTTTGCGCTGGAGCGGAATTAAATCATTATCCTGGCCCGCGCCATATTTTGGCGCTTACCGAGCGTCTTGCGCTTTCGCCGGCACAAGAAAAAGAAATACAACTGCTGGGGGGCACAAATGACGGAAGGGGCTCAAGCACTAGGTCAACCTCTTATCACTAAAGAAATAGCGTTGGATATACTCTTTTCAACTACCGCGGCTAATGAAAAATCTCTAGCCGAGCTGGTTTTACAAATTGCCGATTTGCAAGGTAAGCTACGTCTTACACATTTAATGTATTACTTACGCACAAAAAACATTCTTTCCGTCGCGCAGATTAACCGTTATGATGAACTGCGAGACTACGGCGAGCATTCATCAGGTCATAACCACAACGAGCGCGTGCATTGAGTTCACGACGGGAATTTTTGCAACTGCTAGCGGCAGCTGGCGCGGTGGGTATGCTACCAACGGCACGGGGAGAAGGTCACAGTGACTTGTATGATGTGGCGACTTATGGTGATGTGCGATTGTTGCATACCTGCGACATTCACGCACAACTTTCACCGATCTACTTTCGCGAGCCGCATGTCAATCTAGGGTTACACAGCGCACGCGGCAAACCTCCACATTTGGTGGGTGACGCATTTCTAAAATATTACAACATTGCCTCCGGTAGCCCACTAGCGCATGCGACCACCTATTTAGGCATGGAAGAATTGGCCGCACGCTATGGAAAAGCAGGTGGCCTGGCACACTTGGCGCATTTGATTCGGCAACTGCGCGAATCTTATGGCACTGACAAAACAATGCTTCTAGACAGTGGCGACATGTGGCACGGCTCAGCAACTGCGCTTTATACAATGGGCGCCGACATGGTGGAAGCTGCTAACCTGCTTGGTATAGACGTTATAACTGGTCACTGGGAATTTACCTATCCAGCTGAAACGCTGCGGACGCGAATTAAAGAATTCAACGGCGTTTTCTTAGCACAAAATGTATTCGTCAAAGAAGATGCTTTATTTGAAGGCGCCGAGGCTTATGACGAAGACAGCGGCTTAGCGTTTCAACCGTGGGTGATGCGCGAACTTGGCGGACGCCGTATTGCCGTTATCGGACAGGCTTTTCCATACACTCCGATTGCCAATCCACAACGTTTTATTCCAGACTGGACATTTGGAGTGCGCCGCACTGAGCTACAAACGCAAGTTGAGCACATTCGTGCTAATGAAAAACCCGATGCCGTGGTACTACTTTCACACAACGGAGCTGATTTAGACGCACAAATTGCCGCTGATGTGCGTGGGATTGATTTCATATTGGGAGGGCATACGCACGATATATTTTGCCAACCAAGACGTATCGACAATACGATGGTATTCAATAGCGGCTGTAGCGGCAAATTTGTTGGCTGTTTAGACATCGCTTTTGACAGCAATGGCATAAGCGATTTTCATTATCATTTGTTACCCGTGTTCGCAAATGCCTTGCCAACGGATAGAACGATGGCGGCACATATTGAAACCGTACGCACACCATACGCCGCCGCACTAGGAGAAAAGTTAGCGATAGCGGATGAAACACTGTACCGACGTGGTAACTTTAACGGCACCATGGACCAAGTAATTTTAGACTCACTCCGGTCACATTATGACGCACAAATCGCTCTGTCGCCGGGTTTCCGCTGGGGACCGAGTGTGCTAGCAGGCGATGCCGTGCGCATGGAAGATGTAATGAATGTTACCGCAACAACATATCCCGAAACTTACGTTCGTGAAATGCACGGCGAGGAACTCAAAACTATTTTAGAAAGCGTCGCCGATAACTTATATCATCCTGATCCTTACTATCAGCAAGGCGGTGACATGGTGCGGGTAGGCGGTATGGACTACACACTAGAGCCGACATCGACATTTGGCACACGCATTGCCGACATGCGTCTAGATTCCGGCAAATCCATTGAAGCTAACAAACGCTATACCGTAGCTGGCTGGTCAACCGCCAATCCATCCGACGGTCCGCCAATGTGGGAAATTATGGCCAGCTATCTACGCACACAAAAAACTATCAGTGTGAAAAAAGTAAATTTGCCCAAACTTAAAGGCGTTGCCAACAATTCCGGTATTGCCGATTACCCGAAAAATTTGCTGGTAACATAGCGCCACCGAAAAACACCCGCCGAAAATAACATCGTCTGTTACTTGCTGGTTTCCCACAATTGGATGGCTAAAAATACCGAATGGTATTAGGCACGGTTAATTTTTTGCTAAACCGCAATTTCAGTAAGAGCACAACAATAGCAGAAACTTTCAACGCACATATCATTGTTTTTTTGATTTTCTCCGAATTTGTGCCCAAAATACCATAAAAAAGACCCACGCACACAAATGCGTGGGTCCTATCAAAGGAAAAATAAGCTTGATGCCTACATATCCATACCGCCGGGCATTGGCGGCGGTGGGGTTTCCTTCTTTGGCAATTCCACCACCGAGCAATCGGTGGTTAGTAACAAACCGGCAATAGACGAAGCATTTTGCAATGCCGAACGAGTGACCTTGGTTGGGTCAATAATTCCCATCCTCACCATATCGCCATATTTGCCAGCGGCAGCATTGTAACCATGGTTACCACTACCTGCACGCACTTCATTCACCACCACCGACGATTCTTCGCCAGCGTTGTTGACAATAGCACCCAACGGCGCTTCTAAAGCACGCAAAACAATACGCACTCCGGCAGCTTGGTCATCATTGTCGCCTTTGATTTTAGCAACGGCGCTCTGACAGCGAATTAATGCCACACCACCGCCAGGAACAATGCCTTCTTCCACCGCAGCACGAGTAGCATGCAAAGCATCTTCTACACGCGCTTTCTTTTCTTTCATCTCCACCTCGGTCGCGGCGCCAACTTTGATAACTGCCACGCCACCAGACAACTTGGCAACGCGCTCTTGCAATTTCTCGCGGTCATAGTCGCTTGACGTATCTTCAATCTGCTGGCGAATGGATTCCACGCGAGCAGTAATGTCTTTTTTGCCACCTTTTCCGTCAATAATAGTGGTTTCCTCTTTACCAACTTCCACGCGCTTAGCTTGACCCATATCTTCCAGCGTTGCTTTTTCTAAAGATAAGCCAACTTCTTCGGAAATCACGCGTCCTTTGGTAAGAATAGCAATATCTTCCAGCATAGCCTTGCGACGATCACCAAAGCCAGGGGCTTTGACGGCACAAACCTTGATGGTACCACGCATGTTGTTCACTACTAGAGTGGCCAACGCTTCGCCGTCCACCTCTTCAGCAATAATCAACAATGGCCGACCTGTTTTGGCAGCCTGCTCCAGAACCGGCAAAATGTCGCGGATAGCAGAGATTTTTTTGTCGTGTACTAAAATTAATGGATTGTCCAGCACAGCCATTTGCCGTTCTGGCGTATTGATGAAATAAGGTGAGCTGTAACCACGGTCAAACTGCATGCCTTCTACCACTGACAATTCGTTTTCTAGTGCCGAACCATCTTCAACAGTAATAACACCTTCTTTGCCGACTTTGTCCATCGCTTCAGCAATAATTTCTCCTACTTTATTGTCAGCATTGGCCGAAATAGAAGCAACCTGCGCAATTTCTGTGCGGGTGCGACAATCTTTGGAGATTTTCTTGAGATTGTCAGTAACGGTTGACACAGCACTATCAATGCCGCGCTTCAGATCCATTGGATTCATGCCCGCCGCCACATATTTCATGCCTTCTCGCACCATTGCATGGGCCAGCACGGTAGCTGTGGTAGTGCCATCGCCGGCAACGTCGGAAGTCTTAGAAGCGACTTCTTTAACCATTTGTGCACCCATATTTTCTAGCTTGTCTTCCAGCTCAATTTCTTTAGCAACTGACACACCGTCTTTGGTAATGGTTGGCGCACCAAACGAACGCTCAATAACAACGTTGCGTCCTTTGGGTCCCAACGTCACGCGGACTGCTTGGGAAAGCGTTTCCACGCCTTTTAGAATATTGCGCCGCGCCTCTTCGGAAAATTTAATCTCTTTTGCAGCCATGTTTTAGGTTCTCCTTATAATTTTTTAATAGGCAAAGGCAACAATTATTTCTTGCCTTTGGACACTTCAATAACAGCCATCACGTCATCTTCACGCATGACCAACAATTCTTCGCCGTCAACTTTGGCGGCGGTGCCGGCATATTTGCCAAACAGCACACGATCACCAACGGCAACATCCAGCGGACGCTTACTACCGTCTTCTAGAATTTTTCCATTACCAACAGCAAGAATTTCTCCTTGGTCGGGTTTTTCTGCTGCCGCATCGGGAATAACAATTCCGCTTGCAGTTTTGCGCTCTTCCTCAATGCGACGCACCAACAGGCGATCATGCAGAGGACGAATTCTTGTCTTGCTCATAAAAAGGCTCCTTTTTGTTTTGAAATAATGCTTATCATTTTTTTTGTTAGCACTTCTCTTACACGAGTGCTAATAAAACGTATTATAGGGATGCTACTGTTGTTTTTCAAGCCCTCCTATTGTTCCATAACCTATCCTTTTGAGACAACCAACAATTGCCGTCTTAAACTGAGTAAAAAAATGAATTCCGTATCGCAATCACAAAAAGCCTTTCCTCACCACTACACGTTGATTAGTAATGGTAACTGTTATTGTCGACAGATTTATTTAATTCGGTAGCCTAATCTTAAGCGTTGCAAAAAGACGAAAAAATACCGTTCCCAGTAAAATCTTTAGTTTCCTTGATATTTAAATTCATCTCGTCACACAAACTTGACAAACTGTCGTACGAATAGGATGAATGGTGCCTCTTCTATAAAATTCATCCAACCGTGCCGAAAACAAAGACACAATGCCGCAGGGCACCACTGAATTTTTGGTAAAATCAGCTTTTTTCAACAGCAATCAGTAAAAAAGATTGTTTTTAAGCGCAAAGACGCTTGTTTTTTATTTGTGGAGAATTTCCTTATGACAACCATGTTATATCTCACTATCTTATGCGGTATTGCCGCGATTATTTACGGCGCTTTGTCGGTCAAATGGATTTTCAGCCTACCAGACGGCGACGAACGCATGCGTTCCATTGCCGGTGCCGTGCAAGAAGGCGCACAAGCATACCTTAATCGCCAGTACCGCACCATCGGTATTGTCGGCGTGGCGTTATTTATAATCGTCGGTGCTGCGCTGGGTTGGGATACCGCCGTCGGCTTTGGCATTGGCGCGGTGTTTTCTGCAGCGGCGGGATATATTGGCATGAACGTATCTGTTCGTGCCAACGTTCGCACTGCCGAAGCGGCACGTACTGGCATAGATCAAGCGTTAACCGTAGCTTTCAGCGGCGGCGCCGTCACTGGCTTGCTCGTTGTGGGGCTAGGCCTTCTCGGTTGCGCCGGTTATTATGCTATGTTACGTGCAAATGGTTTAGACGGCGGCACTGCATTAAAAGATATCGTACACCCGCTTGTCGGTTTGGGTTTTGGTGGTTCGTTGATTTCCATTTTTGCTCGGCTGGGCGGTGGCATTTTTACTAAAGGAGCTGATGTCGGCGCCGACCTCGTCGGTAAAGTAGAAGCTGGTATACCCGAAGACGACCCACGCAACCCGGCTGTTATCGCCGACAATGTAGGCGATAATGTAGGCGACTGTGCTGGTATGGCTGCTGATTTATTTGAAACCTATGCTGTAACCGTAATTGCTACCATGCTGTTGGGTGCGCTGGCTTATGGCAGTAGTGGTGACGAAAGCGCAGTAATGTATCCACTGATGCTGGGAGGCGCCTCCATTGCCGCCTCCATTATCGGTTGCTTATTTGTTGCGTCTAATCGCAGTTTTGGTCCTTTTAAGCCTCTTGTTATTATCATTGACAGCGTGCTCAAAAAAGTTAACGCCGGCAGCCCCTTAATGAATGTGCTTTACCGCGGCTTGGTCATCGCCGGCAGCACAGCGGCCGTGCTTTATGTGCCAGTCACTTCTTTTGTGGCAGCACAAAGCGAAATGCTGTCTTTCGCACCATTGTATTCCTGTGCTATTGTAGGTTTGTTACTAACGGCAGCAATGGTAGCAATTACCCAGTATTACACTGACACAGCTTTTGCGCCAGTGCGCGGCATTGCTGCCGCCTCTGAAACGGGTCATGCAACAAATATCATTGCTGGACTGGCGGTTTCCATGAAATCTTGCTGGCCACCAATTTTAGCTGTCTGCTCAGCTATCTATGTGTCATACGAGTTGACCCACGTTGAAGACGTAGCCTACTCTGGTCTTTATGGTATCGCCATTGCTGCCACCTCCATGCTCTCCATGACAGGTATTATTGTGGCGTTGGATGCATTCGGTCCCATCACCGATAACGCCGGTGGTATTGCCGAAATGGCCGAAATGCCCGATGAAGTGCGACAGGTAACCGATCCGCTAGACGCGGTTGGCAATACCACTAAAGCAGTAACCAAAGGTTACGCCATTGGTTCGGCGGGATTGGCTGCGCTGGTACTTTTTGCCGATTACACCAGCGCTTTGGAAACCAGCGAAAATTATTCTGACGTACAGTTTTTGCTAGGAGACCCAAAAGTTATCATTGGTTTGTTCATCGGTGGCTTAATTCCGTTTTTATTCAGCGCCATGGCAATGGAAGCAGTGGGACGCGCCGCCGCCGCCGTAGTGCAAGAAGTGCGCCGACAGTTCAAGGAAATTCCCGGCATCATGGAAAGCACGGCAAAACCAGATTATTCCCGTGCCGTCGACCTGCTAACCCAAGCAGCTATTCGTGAAATGCTGGTGCCATCCTTGTTGCCAGTAGTAGTGCCTGTGATAGTGGGTTTGGTATTAGGTCCCATTGCCTTGGGTGGGTTGCTCATTGGAACGATTGTTACTGGCATTTTTGTGGCCATTTCCATGACTGCTGGTGGCGGTGCTTGGGATAACGCTAAAAAATATATTGAAGACGGTAACCATGGTGGCAAAGGCTCGGAAGCGCATAAAGCATCAATAACCGGCGACACAGTAGGTGACCCCTACAAAGATACCGCCGGTCCGGCGGTTAACCCACTGATTAAAATAATCAACATTGTCGCTCTACTCATCGTGCCACTACTGTAATCACGAACGACAATGACAGGAAAAAATCTGCTGGCTGGGATCTGTTTTACCGCTGGGTTGTCATTTGCTGTGCTTGGTGCGCTTCATCATAGTCATCACGGCGGCCATCACGATGACCATAGTCACAGGCCTGCTGAAACAACCTTTGATATTCTTAAAGCACCGCTTGCTACACTAAACGGCAGTAAAACCACATTAGGAGCTTCGGCACCGGCATTACGCTTAGTAAATTTCTGGGCGACATGGTGTACTCCGTGTCGGCAGGAAATGCCTCTATTGGACAAGGCAGCAAACATAGCGAATGTGCCTTTTGTCGGCATTGCCGTTGATCAAACCACATTAGTAAAAAAGTTTATCAGCGAAAAACCGGTAACTTACGATATTTTTACTTCATCTTTTGATATTTTCTATTTTTTTCAAAATAATGATAATAAAACCGGCATTATTCCTTATACCGTTTTGTTGGATAATAAAGGAAATATAAAAGCCTCCAAATTGGGAGAATTCCATTCAGTAGAAGAAATTTTAACGTTTATTGAAAGCGTTTGATTTTATCGCTTATTGGAAAATAGCTTGTTACCCAGCAAAAATTATTTTTTTCATAAATTGTTGCTTGTTCATAGATTTTTGTTGTAAGATAACGAAAATTGTCAGTATTTGGCGATTTCGGAGAATTTTGTGGACTTAAGAAAACTTAAAACCATACTGGAGCTGTTTGAAGGCTCCACCGTGGTAACGGAATTGGAAATTAGCGAAGGGGATGACAAATTACGCTTGGCAAAAGGAGCTGCCCCGCTGTTTCCAGTTGCTCCCACTCCCGCTGTTGTCGTGCCTTCTGACAACGATGCGGTACCCGCCAAACCAGTAACCCCCGCCGCTGAGGAGCCTGTCAAAGGCACAACCATCACATCACCGATGGTCGGCACATTTTATCGTGCTCCGTCACCGGAGATGTCGCCGTTCGTCCGTGTTGGACAGACGGTGGAGGCGGGAGAAACCCTGTGTATTATTGAAGCGATGAAATTGATGAATGAAATTCCAGCAACGGTGTCGGGTAAAGTAATAAGCATTCTCGCGGAAAGCGGTGGTCCCGTGTCATACGGCGATTCGTTGTTTATTATTGAATAACTTGCTAAAAAAAATTGTCATCGCCAATCGGGGAGAAATTGCGCTACGAGTGCAGCGCGCCTGCCGCGAAATGGGGGTGCAGACAGTAGTAATTTACTCCGAAGCAGATCGCGACGCCAAATACGTGCGTCTCGCTGATGAGGCCGTTTGCGTAGGACCAGCTCCGGCAACGAAAAGCTACCTCAACAAGGCCGCCATCATTGCCGCTGCTGAAATTACTAACGCCGAAGCCATTCACCCGGGCTACGGATTGCTGTCCGAAAACGCCGAATTCGCCGATCAGGTACAAAAAAGTGGTTTCGTTTTTATTGGTCCAGACGCGCAAACAATTCGCTTGATGGGAGACAAAATCGCGGCCAAAAAGACAATGCAAAAACTCGGCATCAAAACAGTACCCGGTTCCGGAGATGCCTTGCCGCAACAACAAGACGAAGCCGTCCGTATGGCGACGGCAGTGGGCTTTCCATTGGTAGTCAAGGCAGCGGCGGGCGGTGGTGGACGTGGAATGCGCGTGGTACACAATGAATTGAGTCTGAAAAACATCATACCCATACTGCAACGAGAGGCGCAAACCGCTTTTGGCAATGACACACTTTATGCGGAACGATTTTTGGATAATCCGCGGCATGTTGAAGTGCAAATACTCGGCGACGGTAAAGATGCCGTACATTTAGGCACCCGCGACTGTTCCTTGCAGCGGCGCAATCAAAAAGTGATTGAGGAAGCACCAGCCCCTAATATCTCCCCGAAACGCTTGCGGGCAATTTGTGAAGATTGCGCCGCTGCCTGCCGCAAAATAAAATATACTAGTGCCGGCACTTTTGAATTCTTGTATGACGGTAACGATTTCTTTTTTATTGAAATGAACACCCGCTTACAAGTAGAGCACCCGGTAACGGAAATGATTACTGGCGTAGATATCGTACGTGAGCAAATTTACATTGCTTCTGGGATACCGCTGCGGTTGCGGCAAAAAAATATTGAATTTCGCGGCCACGCCTTGGAATGCCGCGTCAACGCCGAAGATCCACACACATTCACCCCGTCACCGGGGCGAATAAATGAATATCATCCGCCCGGCGGAACCGGCGTACGGGTGGATTCGCACGCTTATCGCGGTTATGTGATGTCGCCATTTTATGATTCTTTACTGGCCAAGTTAGTTACTCATGGTGAAGATCGTTCCCACGCCATTGCGCGAATGAAAAGCGCTATCCGTGAATACATAGTAGACGGAATTTCCACCAATTTAGAATTGCACAATATGCTATTGGCAGATGAAAAATTTGCTGCTAGTGATTTTGGCATTCGCTACTTAGAAGAGCGACTACAGCAACAAAAATAGCCGATGGGAATTCCCTATTAAGGTCGGTTACAATACTTAAAATGACTGAAGAAAACGCACACATTGTTTTTGACCAAGTACAAAAGTCTTATGATGGCAAGACACTGATTGTTGAAGGCCTGAGTTTATCCATTGCCAAAGGCGAATTTTTAACGCTACTTGGCCCGTCGGGCTCAGGTAAAACTACCAGCTTGATGATGCTGGCCGGATTCGAAACGCTCACAAGCGGAGAAATTTACATTAATAATCAGCCCATCAGCTCCATACCGCCACACAAACGCGGTATCGGCATGGTGTTTCAAAATTATGCGCTTTTTCCACACATGACAGTGCAAGAAAATCTCGCTTTTCCTCTAGAAGTGCGCAAACTGTCACCAGATGAAATCACACGCAAAGTAGCACGAACATTAGACATGGTGCGATTGAGTGGCTTCGAAAACCGCCGACCAGCGCAATTGTCGGGCGGACAGCAGCAACGCGTAGCAGTAGCGCGAGCACTCGTATTTGACCCATCTCTGGTTTTGATGGATGAACCGCTGGGAGCTTTGGACAAAAATTTACGTGAACAAATGCAGTTTGAGCTCAAACATATTCACGAAGAACTGGGCGTGACAGTGGTGTACGTAACTCACGATCAAGGGGAAGCACTAACGATGTCTAATCGTATTGCCGTTTTTAATGAAGGCGTTATTCAACAACTGGCTGCGCCAAACACGCTGTACGAAAAACCTGAAAATGCTTTTGTCGCCCAATTTATCGGAGAAAACAACCGTTTTGTCGGTACTGTAGAAGCGGGTTTGGATAACGAACTTTGCCGAGTACGGATTGGCGGCGGTCAAGCTGACGTTACTGCTTTACGGGTGCGGGCAGAAAATAACGAAGCAACAATATTATCTTTGCGTCCGGAGCGAGTGCAAATTGGCAAACCTGAAGCGACAGTAGAAAATCACTTTGACGGGGTAATCCGCGAGCTTATTTATATGGGTGATCATATTCGGGTACGTTTATCATTGCTCGGAGTGGAAGATTTTATTGTCAAAGTGCCAAATAAAAGCCACCATACCGACATGCAGGTAGGAAAAACGGTGCCTTTAAGCTGGGCGGCAACAGACTGTCGGGCATTGGATTGTCCAGCAAATTAGTTTTTTACACCGTCAAAAATACGTGAGAAATTTATATTTTCTAGAAAAAACGACAATATTAATTACGAAGTATTGCGTTTATCAGAAGCAATATTTCCAGTTATTATTTCTTGGCTGCTGTTTTTTTAGCGGCTCGCGGCGGGAAATCAAAAGTTAATGCACCGCTTTTGTCTTCTTTGTTAATTTTTAGCCGTGCTTTGAATGGTCGACGATTCTTTTTTGAAATAAAGCCATCCAAAAAATCAGTCTGCCCGTCAGCTAACAATTTTTGCATTTCTGCTGGCAACAATTCCCGTTGCAAAATACGCCGCGGAAAAGAAAAATCACAAGTACCATCATCAACCTTGCGTTTGCACACATAAACTCCCACATCACGCACGGAAGCAGTGCATTTAGGACAAGCGCCCACCGTTTCTTTATCTTGCAAATCAGCAGCGGTTAACTCTTTGCCTCCATTATTGTCAAAGTCAAAAATGGCCTTCCAATTGCCATCATCATCTTTACGCAAAAACATGGGCGCAGAAAATTCGCGTCCCATCTTGCTACGAAACCCTTCCAGCTCTACGGTTTCTCGCTTGGATAATAACTCTTCAACCTCGGCAACAGAAAATTCGCGTCCCGCCACCGCTTTCCATAGAAAAAATTCACACGACTGGCATGAAAATCGTCGATGACTTTCACGCACAGTACCGCCACAAGAGGGACATGGCGATTGCAGAGTAGCATAATCTCCTGCTAATTTTTCCACTTCGCCGCAAGCTTTGGCGGCGTCAACTATGCGTGTTGTCAATTTTCGTATCTCTTTCATAAACTGTTCATGATCAAAGTCAGCACGCTCCATGCGGCGTAATTTATACTCCCAATCGCCGGTCATTGCTGGTAACGTCAAATCTTCCACCTTGAGTGCCCGCAACAACCGCAACAGCGACTGAGCTTTCGGGGTGGGAACCAATTCACGTCCATCACGTATTAAATACCGCTCACGCACTAGACCCTCAATAATTGCTGCCCGCGTAGCCGGCGTGCCAATACCACGCTCGCGCATGGCCTCACGCAATTCTTCATCTTCTACAAATTTACCCGCGCCTTCCATTGCCGACAGCAGTGTCGCCTCACTATAACGTGGTGGTGGCACCGTGCGCTTTTTCTCAGATTCAATACCTACCACCGTTGCCGTCTCTTCGGCCGTTACCGCCGTGATAATAGCGTCTTTTGGCAATTGACCAGCTGCTTCGCGCCAGCCAGAATCCAATAAAATTCGCCCTTTCGTTTCAAACACATGAGTGCCTACCGTAGTGCGCCGCTCAGTAACTTCATAACGCGTCGGTGGATAAAATACCGACAAAAATCGCCGCAAAATCGCCTGATATACTTTGCGCTCTATATCTTTGAGAGAATCTTTGGGCAACACACCGGTCGGCACAATAGCGAAATGATCAGATACTTTAGCATCATTAAAAATTCGCTTGTTTCCGCCGTTAACCCATTGTTTATCTAAAATCTTTTGCGCAAACACCCCGGTTTCTGCCTCGGTACTCAACGATTGCAGGGTTTTATTGACGACCGCCGGATAATCACTCGGCAGCACCTTGGAATCAGTCCGCGGATAAGTAATCATTTTATGGCGCTCATACAGCGCTTGCGCCGCCCCCAGTGTTGCCCGTGCCGATAACCCAAAACGAGCGTTAGCCTCTCGCTGCAACGACGTTAAATCAAATAGTGCCGGTGGAGATTCGGAAGAAGGCTTTTTCTTCTCAACAATTTTTCCACTACCGCCTTCGCACTCAGCGACAATTTGTTGTGCTCGTTCGCCATCAAAAATACGCTCTAGCCGTTTTTCATCGTCTTTACCAGCTTGAGGGGGTCCGACATTAAGCCACCGTCCCTCATACTCCCCAGCGGCAACACTAAATTGCGCATTAACCTCCCAATAATCGCGCGACTCAAAAGCCACTCTTTGTTGCTCGCGCTCGACAATAATTGCCAACGTCGGCGTCTGCACCCGCCCAACCGTAGTAAGCATAAAACCACCGCCAACCGAATGCAATGCCGTCATTGCCCGCGTGGAGTTAATGCCCACTAGCCAATCTGCTTCTGAACGGCATACTGCCGCTCGCTGTAGCGGCACCATATCGGCATCATCTTGCAATTTGTCAAAACCCGCACGAATTGCCGTCGGCGTCATGGAACTCAGCCATAGTCGACGCACCGGCTTTTTGTTATGCTTGCCGTTGAGGTGGCGCATTAAATTGTAAAAAATAAGCTCTCCCTCACGTCCGGCATCGCAAGCATTGACGATTTCGGTAACATCAGCGCGCTTATACAATTTTTTTATCACTTGTAGCCGAGCGGCGCCTGTCTTTATTGGCGCCAGATCAAAATAATCGGGCAGTACTGGCAAATTAGGCAAACTCCACTTACCACGCTTGACTTCAAACTTTTCTGGTGCCACCAATTCCAACAAATGTCCCACAGCGGAACTCACTACATAACTTTCGTTTTCATAAAAATCTTTTTGTCGTGTCATGCCGCCTAGGGCACGGGCAATATCACCCGCCACCGACGGTTTCTCGGCAATTATTAATGTTTTGCTCATTTCCGCCTTTTTAGATATCTAAGTTGGCAACATAACGTGCCCGTTCACCGATAAATTTCTTTCTCGGCTCCACTAAATCTCCCATTAACATGGAAAAAATACGGTCAGCTTCCTCAGCATCTTTCACTTTTACTTTTAACAAACGCCGAGTCTGCGGATTCATCGTGGTATCCCACAATTGTTCTGGATTCATTTCTCCCAATCCCTTAAAACGCTGAATATAAAGCCCTGCTTTGGCGCGATTAACCAGCCAGTTGACCGCTTCCGGGAAATTTTCTACCCGCTGTTCAATAATGTCTTCTTTGTCATCCAACACCACATGTCCGGGCGCGCTCATAAACGGCGCCAACGTATTCGCAATAATCAGCAATCGGTTGTAGTCGGGATGCTCCAAAAAACGCTTGTCAATATAGAAAATGCGAATATTGCCGTGTTCACGCCGCTCACCTTCAATACGCCACGAATCGTGCGTGTCATCATACGATACCCGCAGCACCGCCCCAGATTCTGCGTCCTGTTCACCGAGCAACGCTGTGAGCATGTCGCAAGAACGATGCGTTTTTTCTTTGTCTTCTAAGCTCAACGGTTCTGTTAAACACAATATCGCACTTAACACTCCTTCGTCTATAGTGCGGCTATGCACTGCAATAATATTCTTGGCATCCCACCACAATTTAGCTTTTGTGGCGAACTCCAAAGGCGATAGAGTCTGTCCGTCATCCCGCCGCAATGATGCTTGCTCGAGTGCTAATTTGGATAAATAAGCATTCATTTCTTCTTCATCCAGCAGAAACCGCTCTCTTTTTTTGTGCTTGGCTTTATACAGCGGCGGCTGCGCTAAATATATACAACCCGCTTCCACCAAAGCACGCATGCGGCGAAAAAAGAATGTCAACAGCAATGTGCTGATGTGGGCACCGTCTACATCCGCGTCTGTCATGATGATAATGCGGCGGTAACGCACCTTATCCACTTCCACATCGTCGCCAGCGCTATTGATACCACCAATAGCGGTGTACAGCGCCATAATTTCTTGTGAAGATAAAATCTTTCCCGTATTAGCTTTTTCTACATTTAATATTTTCCCCCGCAACGGCAACACCGCCTGCATGCCTCGGTCTCTCCCTTGTTTAGCCGAACCACCTGCTGAATCTCCCTCAACAAGAAAAAGTTCACTCTTCGCTGGATCACGTTCTTGACAATCGGCCAACTTGCCTGGCAGCCCTGCTGATTCGAAGGCATTTTTTCGCCTCGTCATTTCCCGCGCCTTACGTGCCGCCTCTCGCGCCTGTGCTGCCTGTAAAATTTTACCGCATACCGCCTTAGCGTCCGCTGGGTTTTCTTGCAAAAACATCATCAGATGATCGGCAATGATATCTTCCACTACGGGTCGGACTTCTGACGACACTAATTTTTCTTTAGTCTGAGATGAAAATTTTGGGTCCGGTATTTTTATAGATAAAACGCAAGCCAGTCCTTCTCGCATATCATCACCGCTAACGTCAATTTTAGCTTTTTTGCCAAGCTCACTGTTATCTATGTGCGTTTTGAGTGTCCGCGTCATTGCCGAACGTAACCCGGTAAGATGACTACCACCATCTTTTTGCGGAATATTGTTGGTATAACAAATAACATTTTCCTGATAACTGTCATTCCATTGCAATGCAATTTCCAAATCTACGTTTTGCCGTTGACCACAATAATAAAACATTTTTTTGTGTAATGGTGTACGATTTTGATTCATAAAATCCACATACGCACGAACACCTCCTTCAAATTTAAAAACTTCACTACGCTGGCTACGCTCATCAGTCAGCACAATTTCTAAATTAGCATTAAGAAAAGCCAATTCACGCAAGCGTCGCGCTAAAATTTCCCAATGTAGCGTAATATCCCCAAACACTTCTTGATCGGGAAGAAAATTCACTTCGGTACCACGTTTATTACGTACCTCTCCGCCTTTCGTAAATGGAGTAGCAAGCGCTCCTCGCGTAAATGATATTTGATGAATACGATTTTCACGCCAGATAGTTAAAGATAATTTTTCTGAGAGTGCGTTAACCACCGACACCCCTACTCCATGCAAACCGCCAGACACTTTATAGGCATTATTTTCAAATTTTCCGCCAGCGTGTAATTCCGTCATTACTACCTCTGCTGTCGGACGTTTTTCCGTTGGGTGCATATCCACTGGAATACCACGACCATTGTCAGTTATCGTCACTGCATTACCAGGGTGCACCACTACTTCTATTTTGTCGCAATAACCAGCTAATGCTTCATCTACCGCATTGTCCAGAACTTCAAATACCATATGGTGTAGACCAGTCCCGTCACTGGTATCACCGATATACATCCCCGGTCGCTTGCGGACGGCCTCCAGTCCCTTAAGAACCTTTATTTGAGAAGAATCATAATCTGCTGCGTTTTTTTTACTCATTAGTTATCCAAATAAATTACATACGTACTGGCATTACAACATACTGAAAAGATGGCTCACCGTCACCAGCTGGTTCTATTAATACACTACTTGATTCCTCTAAAAGACGCATTTTAAAAACATCTTCCTCCACAGCGGACAATATATCCAATAGAAAATTAATATTAAAACATAATTTAATTGCATCATTTTCATATTTAGCGTCAGTCTCTTCTACCGCGCTTTCATTCTCTTTATTTACACACTCTAGTTTCATCCCTTCGGGGGAAAGCGATACGATAACAGTTGCGCCACGTTCCTCAGC
This sequence comes from Candidatus Persebacteraceae bacterium Df01, assembly GCA_030386295.1. NCBI lineage: Bacteria > Pseudomonadati > Pseudomonadota > Gammaproteobacteria > Candidatus Tethybacterales > Candidatus Persebacteraceae > Candidatus Doriopsillibacter > Candidatus Doriopsillibacter californiensis. The sequence continues at coordinate 143,182 of JANQAO010000001.1, forward strand.
CAACACAGAGACTCGTTGCAGGCTGGCTAAAAAAGACCTCCGTTCCACTAAGGCTATTTTGTCATTATTACGAGGAATAACCGAACGATAGTCAGGAAAAGTCTCCATAATAATATTAGACGTCAACTCAAATGTGTCACCACAAAACCGTACTACCCGATTGCCTGCTTCAATTTTTATTTCGTTTTCTCCTTCTGCTGACAAATTACGAATAAGCTCGTTAACACTTTTTCTTGGTAATATCAGTTGAGCATCATCTGCCATCTTTTCCGGCGTCAGAACTTTCATTGCTAAGCGATGCCCATCCGTTGCTACAAACCGCAAACCATCAATAGAGCTTTCTAAAAACACTCCATTAAGATTGGTGCGGTGGGATTGTTGAGCAGAAGCATAATGTACTTGCCGAAGCGATTCTAATAACGTTTTTGCTTGCACGTTGAGCAACGGTTTAATATCTGTACTTTTTCCCATTAACGGAAAATTTTCTGCTGATAAAGTTTGTAATTTATATTTACCGCGCCCAGCAGTCAGTTGCATAAGAAGCTGTTTTTCTCCACCATCGTTTTTTTCTTCTTCAAATACCAAACTAACTTCCATCCCTTTTTCTAATTTTCTAATGATATCTTGGAGTTTTTTAGCGGGTACGGTTATGCCGAACTCAGCATCTGTCTCCACATTACAAGATGACATAATTTGCATTTCTTGATCTATCGCGGTCATGCTAAGGGATGAGCCGGCTGCCTGTAATAAAACGTTAGCAAAAATCGGGTTAATTACAGTTCCTTGGGTAACCCCACTAACTTTATCTAGACAGTGTAACAACGAACTTTGATTTGTTGTAATTTTCACAACGACTTCTCCTTCTTATTAAATATTAATATTAATTAAATGTTAATGATGATGTACCCTGTATAAAAACATAAAAACTATTATCCTTCATTGAAATAAAAGGAGTTGAGCTTTATTATCTTATGTATAAAGCTGTGTATAACAGGTGTGTGATTATTGATAGAATAATTTTGGTTATTAAATTGCACAGAGTTATGTTTATACTGTGAAAGGGTTTTATACATGTTATCAAGCATTAAGATTTAATGAGCATTTCTAAGATTTGTATTTCTTCTTGGGTTTTTGAATTGGCTTTAAGTTCTTTTTCTATTTTACGGCAGGAATGTAATACAGTAGTATGTTCTCTATCGCCGAACTGAGCGCCAATTTCTGGCAGACTAAGGTTAGTTAGTTGTCGGCAGAGGTAGATAGCAAAGTGACGTGGTTGTGCTATTGAACGGTGACGGCTACGAGAAGATAAATCAGATACACGTAAGCGGAAAAAATCAGCTACTTTCTTTTTTATGATATCTACGTTAACTGTTTCTTTTGCGGATTCTAATAAATCGGTTAGTGCTTCGTGGCAAATTTCTAAAGAAGGCGGCTTGCCAGAAAATGTGCAGGCAGCTAAAATGCGATGTAACGCACCTTCCAGTTCACGTACGTTGGATTTTATTCGTTCAGCAACAAAACGGGTAACTTTTTCGTCCAATTTAACACCCCGGGCCAACGCTTTTTTATGCAAAATAGCTTCACGTAATTCCAGCTCAGGGGGAGCTAAATGTGTGGGTAAACCACAACGCAGACGAGAAGTTAAACGCTCCGGTAAATCACGAATTTGTGAAGGAGCGCGGTCGCTAGTGATAATGATAATTTTATTTTCATCGTGTAATTTGTTGAAAAGAAAGAAAAATTCTTCCTGAGTGCGTTCCATATTACCGCCGATATATTGAATATCGTCCACAATTAGTAAGTCTAGACCATCGTAACGACGTTTAAACTGGGCATGCTGATTTAAACGGCAAGCGTTAATAACATCGGTCATAAAGTCACGTGCCATTACATAACGCACTTTACGCGTAGGATGCAAAGATAAATAGTGGTTGGCAATAGCCTGTGCTAAATGAGTTTTGCCAAGTCCTGTGCGGCCATAAAGAAGTAACAGCGGGCTCATGTGGTCTACCGTGCCACTGCTGATAGCGCGTCCGGCAACTAAGGCAATTTCGTTTGCCCGACCAGGCACAAAAGAGTCAAAAGTGAGATCGGCGCGCAGATTAGTTGTACGGTCTACCTGCGTTTTAGTACGCGCTGAAGGCGATGTTTTTGATGCCGGTTTTGAAATGGATTGAGCCATATCGGTCTGAAAATCTATTTGGATGTCTTTGCCAAAATGTTGTTGTGCCATTTCTCGAACTGACGGCTTAATGTTTTCAGATAACCAGCGCACAGTAGCTTCGTTTGGTGCCTGCAACAGTAAGTGGGTATTGTCCGTCATTTTCGCCTGAGTCGGAGAAATAAAAGCGTCAAAAACCGTGTCACCAAACTGGAGACGTAACTGGGAAACACAAGATGACCAAAAATTTTCCATAAATATTATTCTGAAAAAACAAAAAAAACTGGTCTATCATGAGACTCTGCAGGCACACAAGACACTTTCTGACATGAAAACACGGGAGCGCAGGAGAATGTTGAGGAGAGACCAAACATAAATGTATCATAAAAACCGCCACCATAACCGAGACGGTAATGTGCGGCGTCTACCGCAACAGCTGGGATAATAGCAAAATCAAAGAGTTGCGATTTTTGTATAACAACTGAATGTGGATAAGGCTCAGCAATACCCTTGAATCCGATTTGTAATTCGTGTCGGGCGAGTACTTGATGAAACTGCAATTGTCGTTTTCCGGTTACTCGAGGAAAAAAAAGCTGCTTGTTATTTTTCCAGCAGTCTGTCAGCAATGGCCATATATTGACCTCTTCTTCCATCGGCGCAAAAGCAGCGATAACGGTAGCTTGTTGAAATGCAGGTAACGCGGCAATTTGCGAACAAATACGCCGAGAAGCTTTCTCTCGTAAGGGAGTACCCATTTTGTGACGCGTAGCCAATATTCGCTTGCGCAAGACACTTTTTTGTCGGCTAAGCCGAGATGGATTAGAAGAGGCCGCTAATGTTGCCGTCATCATCCACGTCAATAGCGCAAGCAGCGGGTGTTTTTGGTAGTCCAGGCATAGTCATAATATTGCCACCGAGTAGCACAATAAATTCGGCACCCGTATTCAAACGAGCGCCCGATACATGAAAACTGTAACCATCTTTGGGAATACCGCGGTTGAGTGGATTGTTAGTAAAAGCATACTGTGTTTTGGCGATACAAATTGGAAAATGTCCGTGGGTTTCTTGCCATTGTTCCAAGTCTGCCGACACTTTAGGGTCAGAACTCACTGCGTCAGCGCCATAAATTTTATGTGTAACCGCTTCTGCTTTTTGCTTAAGAGGCAAAGAGTCATCATACAGATTATTCATTTTAACGTCGCTATTAGCTAAGGCGGCTACTTTTTCTGCCAGTTCAACGGCGCCCTTGCCACCATTTGCCCAATGGTAGCAGATGCTCATATCTGCCCCTTCTTCCTCACAGAGAGAGCGGAACGTCGCAATTTCGTCATCCGTGTCGTGGGTGAAGTGGTTAAGTGCGATAACAACCGGTAAGCCGTAATGGGTACGGATGTTGCGCAAATGACGGCGGACATTTTCAAAGCCGTCACGAACCGCCTGCGTATTTTCCTTGTTCAAGTCATCACGGGTTATGCCGCCGTGATATTTGACGGCGCGCAGAGTGGCAACTAGTACAGCGGCATCAGCGGCTAGCCCGCTTTTGCGGCATTTAATGTCCACAAATTTTTCTGCGCCTAAGTCTGCGCCAAAGCCTGCTTCGGTGACAACATAATCAGCCATTTTGAGTGCCATGCGGGTAGCTAAAACAGAATTACATCCGTGGGCAATATTAGCGAAAGGACCACCATGTACAAAAGCAGGATTATTTTCTAACGTCTGCACCATATTAGGCGATAGTGCATTTTTGAGCAAGGCGGTCATGGCACCGGCGACACCCAGTTCGTCAGCGGTGACCGGTGTTTTATCGGTGTCAAGACCGACCGTGATTTGCGCAATGCGTCGTTTGAGGTCGGTTAACGACTCGGAAAGGCACAAAATTGCCATAATTTCAGACGCCACCACGATATCAAAACCATCACTGCGAGGAAAACCATTACCAGGGCCGCCCAAGCCAACTACTAATTGGCGCAGAGCTCGGTCATTCATATCTACTACCCGCCGCCAGAGTATGCGACGACTGTCTAGGCGTTTGGCGTTGCCGTGATGCAGGTGGTTGTCGATAATTGCTGCAAGCAAATTATGTGCCAGCGAAATAGCGGAAAAATCGCCGGTGAAATGAAGGTTAATATCTTCCATGGGGACAACTTGCGCATAACCACCACCGGCGGCACCGCCTTTCATTCCAAAAACAGGGCCGAGCGAGGGTTCTCGTAGAGCGACGGCAGCGTTTTTTCCAATATGGTTGAGCGCGTCTGTGAGACCGACGGAAGTCGTTGTTTTTCCCTCACCGGCAGGGGTGGGGGTGATGGCGGTGACAAGAATTAATTTACCGTCAGGTTTTTCGGCGTGAGTCCTCAGCAAATCAAGAGAAAGCTTGGCCTTGTAGTGGCCAAACGGTTCCATTTCAGTGGCGGGTAGATCAAAGCGTTCGGCGGCTAGTTCAATAATGGGCCGCATAGTTGCCTGTCTGGCAATATCAATATCGGTGGGCATAAGGTTCCTTTCTCCTGATACAGACTGCTATTATATTTGAAAGCGTTCCAGAGAGCTTTGTGCTCGCTATGATTTTTGTTAATTGACAATTTATTAGGAATTAGAAGAGGCCTATTAACAAGTTGCGATATTAATTTTATTAAGGCGTTTTTGAGATGCGCCACGTATGATTGACGGCGGCAGTTTTATTAAGCATGGCCAATGCGGAACAATATTTTTCAACACTTAACTGCACCGCGCGAGCGACTGACGCCGGCTTTAAGTGGTCGCCGACTAAGACAAAATGTAAGGAAATACAGGTAAATACATTGGGAACAGCGTCTGTTCGTTCAGCTTCAATATTAATTTGAAGTGACAGTGGCTCTTGCTGCATTTTTTTGAGAATGTGTACCACATCAAAAGCACTACAAGCCGCAGCGGCTGATAACATTCCTTCCATCGGGCGCATCCCGCAATTTTTCCCGCCGTGTTCGGGAGGCCCATCAAAAATAATTTGGTTGCCGTTAGTATTTGCAACTTCAAAAGCAACGTTTTCTAGCCAACGTAAAGTAAGGTTCATTTGGCGGGAGGAACGTAGCCGGATGCGGTTTCCGCACCATCGCCAAAAAAGTGTCTTTCTGTTTGCTCGGCAAGATATTCGCGGGCGCGGCGGTCGGCCATGTTAAGGCGGTATTCATTGACTAGCATTTTTTGGTGCTCTAACCAATGCCGCCATGCTTCGGCGGAAACATTGCTAAGCAGGCGTTGTCCGAGTTCGCCCGGATAGGGAGGCGCGACCATTGCTTCAGCTTCTTTTTTTAATTTAATACAAAAAACGGTTTTGCTCATGGGATGATTTTCTCCTGGGATGTTTCATGTGAAACCAATTGTTCGGCAATATGGGCGATTAATGCTTGAGCTGCTTGGGGCTTGGGTTGGCGCGGTAACGAAATTTCCCCTGCGGAAGAAATAATCAGTAGTTCACTGTCATTTTTGCCTGCATCGCTGAGTGCGTTGGCGGCAATGACGGATAATTTTTTTTGCTGTCGTTTTTTGCGGGCGGCTGTGGCGCGGGTGGTGGCATTACCGCTTTGGGCGGCGAAGCCGACGGCAAATAATCGTGGGTATTGTTCGGTAATAGCGCTGAGGATGTCGGTTGTCGGGTTGAGTTGTAATATTAATACGCCTTCTTTGTGGGCAATTTTCCCTCGTTTGGGCGTAGAGGGACGAAAGTCCGCCACCGCCGCTACGGAGATGAAGACGTCCGCACGACGGCATTCCTCAATGGCAGCGGCGAGCATTTCTTTGCCGCTTAGTGCGCGTCGCAGAGGTAACGGTGGTGGTGGTGCGGTAGTTTGTCCAGCAAGAATAACGACCTCCGCGCCTGCCTGGTGGGCGGCTTCGGCAATGCAAAAACCCATGCGCCCACTGCTCATATTGCTGATAATTCTCATATCATCCAAGTATTCCACCGTGGCTCCGGCGCTGATAACAAAGCGCAGACCGTTCAGAGGTCGAGTTAATCGATTTTTCAATTGTTGAATAATATTTTCGGGTTCTGACATTCTTCCTTCGCCGTTTTCACCACAGGCTTGTACGCCGCTATTTGGTCCGATGACAGTAACGCCGTCCGCTAGGAGTTGTTGGATATTGCGCTGAGTAGCCGCGGCCCGCCACATTTGTTGATTCATTGCCGGCGCGACTAGGCGTGGAATGTCTGCGGCTAAAAAAGTTGAAAGTAAACTGTTATCGGCAATACCAGCGGCGGCTTTAGCTAAAAAATCAGCGCTAGCAGGTGCTATCAGTAGTGCTGTGGCCGAACGAGAAAGATGGATATGGTCCATACCATCTGCGGATAGTGGTGCATTCCATTCATCTGTGGCAACGGCCCGCCCGCTTAATGCGCGAAAAGAGGCGGTGCCGACAAAACGTGTTGCCGCTGGAGTCATAATGACTTGCACTTCATCACCTTGTGCCGTCAGGAGCCGAGTTAATGCCGCCGCTTTGTAGCAGGCAATGCTACCGCAGACGCCTAAGATTATGGTTCCCATAATTTAAATTGTAGCATTGCACATCAAGATGACAGAATATAAAAGAGAGAGTAAAATATCGTAGAGAACGAAAAAAGAAGAGTTCAACCGCTGACGGTGTTGATGGCGCCAATCATTCCGGCTGTAACCGACAGCGAAATAGAATAATTGCTTTTTGCCGCCGCTACTGCTGGCGCACAGCATGCCGGTTATGTGGTGTTGCGGCGGCCACACGAAGTAAAAATGTCTTTGAAGATGGGCTTCATTAGCATCTACCGCTCCGAGTGCAAAGGGTTATGTCACAGGTGCGCGAGATTACAATCCCGAATTTTTTCCCCGCCAAGGGGCGTGGAGTATTGGCAGATCTTATTGCTACACGCTCTACTGCGGCGCGGCATCGCTATGGGTTGAATTTGCCGCGTCGCCAAGAATTGTGCTGCGATCTGTTTCGTCCACCATCGGGGGACAATTGAGGTTGTTATAAGGAAATTATAAAAGTCAATGCCGAATTGCTTTTAATTCGGTTGCCGCATCGCCGCTCGTTTGAGACGATCGGTTACGGCTGTCCATTGTGGCGGTGGTGATTCCACCCAGATAATGTCAGCTTGCATGGCATCTAATTCGCGTAATAGTGCGTACAGCCGGTGTGCATAATCATCAATATTGTCTGTCGCCTGCCGCCACAATGGTTTGGGCACGGCGTCTGGACGGTGGCGTGACAATGCGGCAATTGTTTTTGCGGGAGGGCGCTGCCAGGCCACATCGGGGGCAAGCAACAGAGGTGTGTTTGGAGCGTAGTGGCAAGGTAATCCTCCTGGAACTCGTAAAAAGCCAGACGGTGGCAATAATTCACCGTTCGCGGCAGTAGTAATGTCATCAGCGGACAACATGCCGGGACGCATGATAGACAAACGTTCATTAAGGCAACTGACGATAGTTGATTCGATTCCCACCGTACAACTGCCACCGTCTAAAATATACAAATCTTCTACAGTGGAAAACTCTTCTCGTACATGAGCAGCGGTGGTTGGACTGAGCCGCCCAAAACGGTTGGCGGATGGTGCTGCTACGCCGCCACCAAAAACGGCGAGTAATTGTTGCGCTTGCGGATGTGCTGGCACACGTAAAGCGACAGTTTTACCACCACCGGTGGTATGTGCTGCCGCTGGACCTGCGGGTAGTAGCAGCGTGAGCGGACCCGGCATAAAAGCGGCCGCTAATTTTTTTGCTACTTGTGGAATTTCTGCTGCCCACAGCGAAGCTGCGGAAAAGTCTGCTAAATGAATAATTACCGGATGGTTGCGGGGGCGTTTTTTGAGCGCATACAGTCGTTCCACCGCTTCCGGATTTTGAGCATCTGCGCCCAAGCCGTATACCGTTTCTGTGGCAAAAGCGACAAGCTTTCCTGCACATAACTGTGCCGCACCTGTTTCAATTTTCGTGCCGATAACGGGCATTTTAGTCGTGCAATTTTTTGGACCAAAAACCCACATCATGTGGAGCACCAAACTTCCAGCCGGCACCGGACAGTGTGCCGCTGTGGACAAAATCAAACTTTTCATGCATTCTCACGCTGGCCGAGTTAGGCAATGCAATGACCGCTACCGCTAAGCGAACATCGCTTGCTGCCAACGCTTGAAGTAAGCCGCTCAAAAGCTTCCCGCCGATTCCTTCGCCTAGTCGTGTGGCTTGCACGTACGCACTTACTTCCACCGTATAACGGAAGGCACATCGAGTGCGCCAGATATCGGCGTAAGCATAACCAACAACGTCATCTCCTTCAGCAGCAGCTAAAAATGGCGAGACAATATCAGCTTTTTCAATAAGATAAGAAAAATGTGATGGGGGCAAAGGCTTTTCCTGAAACGTGTTGGTGGTGTGCAACACGTAATGTTCATAAATTGCAGCACAAGTAGCGGCGTCGGCAGTGATGGCATCGCGTATGATTAAGGTGTGGGACATGCTATTAATTTTAACGTACTGTTGGTAACGACTATCGCGGTCTGACTTATTTTCACAGAAAGATGGCTTTTTTCAGCATTGCGCTAATGGTTAGCAAATGACTAGGTCTACGGGGTAAGTTGACAATCGTTCCACGCCGGTTTGGGTAATTAGGACTTGCTCTTCATATTTAACGCCTTCGCCACCGTCACGCCGACCAATGTAGCTTTCTACACATATCACCATGCCGTCTTTCACGCCGTCTTCAAGAACCTCATCTTCCCATTGGTGTGGATAAGGTACGGCAGGATATTCGTCACATAACCCTACCCCGTGGTACAGCACTGAATAATGGCGATAAGTCTCATGCGGATACACTAGCGCGCGTTTTACCAACTCTTCCCAGCTTATGCCGGGACGCAGTAGAGAAATGTTGTTTTGTACCTGTTCCAAAGCACGTTCGTAAAGATCTTTTTGCGCTGGCGAAGGGTTGTCTGCGCCAACTAGCCAAGTGCGGGAAATATCTACGCAAACTCCATAAGGACCGATTAGATCGGTGTCAAACGCTAACATCTCTCTGGCTTGCACGGGCCGAGAGGAACTTTCTTGAAACCACGGATTGGTACGTGGTCCTGCTGATAAAACGCGTGTTTCAATCCATTCTCCACCACGGGCGATATTTTCGGCGTGTAAATATGACCACAGTCGGTTTTCGCTGACGCCCGGCTGGACATGTTCGCGCATGACATTAATAGCGGAATCGCAGGCAGCGTTAGCACAACGCATCGCAGCAATTTCATCGGGACACTTGATTAGGCGAGCGTTTTCCATAAGCTCTTCACCGTTGACGATTTTTACGTCAAATTGGCTTAAATGTGACGCCCCTTCCGGATTGATACGGTCAACTGCTAACCGCATGCCACCGGTGCCGCGCATCAAATCGGCAATTTCTGCCGCCCATTCACGGGCATGGCGGTCAACGGCGGCACCGGAAGAAAAATAAAACCAAGAGCGTGCCGGCCGTACCTCGTCAATTAGTGGATTATGTGTTGAAAGATGTTCGCATTCATGATAATCAAAAACAATGACGGGTCCTTCTGCGGCGACAAAGCAATAACGAGCGGCATCATGCATTGTCCACAATTGCATGTTGGTGGAATCGGTGGCATAGCGAATGTTGAGCGGATCAAATAGCAATATCGCCGTCAAATTTCGCTCCCGCAGCATTTGCTGCACCCGCTGTAGGCGATAGGCACGTACGGTATCCATATTTGGTAGCGGTAGACCCAGCGCTTGCCATTCCGATAAGGCGGGCTCTCCCGGCCCCAGCAAGTGCATGTTGAGAGCGGAATCGTAATCATAAGGAATGGTAGGCTTTTGGCGAGCGCCTATTTTTGCTTGGTGCCGAGCTGTTATTTCAGTCATGAACGTAATTCCTTACCGTTCATCTAAGTCGGTTAATGATATTATTGCGGCTTTAATATCTTTTTTTAGAAAGGTAAATTGCATGAATATATATTACCAAAAAGACGCCAATTTAGAACTGTTGGCACAGAAGAAAGTTGCCGTTATCGGCTACGGTTCGCAGGGGCACGCACACGCTAACAATTTGAAAGAAAGCGGTATTTCTGTTGTTGTCGGCTTGCGTAAAGATGGTGCATCATGGAAAAAAGCAAAAGCTGCGGGATTGGAAGTAGCGGAAATTTCAGCTGCCGCCGCTGCTGCCGATGTAGTAATGCTTCTCATGCCTGATGAACTGCAGGGAGATATGTATCGTGAGCACATACACGGCGTTATCAAAGAAGGTGCCGCGCTGGCTTTTGCGCACGGCTTCAACATTCACTATAACCAGATAGAGCCGCGTGAAGATTTAGACGTTATTATGATAGCACCGAAAGGTCCCGGGCACTTAGTGCGCTCCACTTACGTTGGTGGCGGTGGTGTGCCCTGTCTTATCGCTATGGCACAGGATAAAAGCGGTAACGGGCGCGACATCGCACTTGCTTACGCTGCCGCTATCGGTGGTACACGAGCAGGCGTGATTGAGACTACCTTTCGCGATGAAACTGAAACGGATTTGTTTGGTGAGCAAGTCGTTTTGTGCGGCGGTATGGTGTCGCTACTAGAGGCTGGCTTTGAAACGTTGAACGAGGCTGGCTATGCTCCGGAAATGGCATATTTTGAATGTTTGCACGAACTTAAGTTAATTGTTGATTTGTTATACGAGGGGGGCATTGCCAACATGCAATATTCCATTTCTAACACGGCGGAATACGGTGCGATTAGCCGTGGCCCACGCATTGTCAATGAGCAAGCCAAAGCGGAAATGAAAAAGATTTTGACCGAAATTCAAAACGGTTCTTTTGCTCGTGAGTTTATTACCGAATGTCGCGCCAACAGCCCGACACTCAAAGCCACTCGCCGCCGCACTGCTGCTCAACCAGTAGAGCAAGTGGGCGAGCGCTTGCGCGCGATGATGCCGTGGATTAGCCAAAACCGTCTTGTTGACCGAGATAAAAATTAATTCGCTGTTTGCCGCGAAAGCGGCATTAACTGTATTTTTATTCCAGCGGTTTGTGAAGTGCCGTCGGAACGTGGCATGACGATTGCACCAGAGGGTAGATGGATTGTTAGCGGCGTAGTCGCGCTGGCTGTTGCGTGTTTTTGGATATGGGGATGGGCGTCTTGGCCTTTGTGGCTGCCGTCAATTGTAATTATCCAATTTTTTCGAGAACCTGCGCGTCATATCAACGCGGACAATGATGCAATTCTTTCGCCTGCCGACGGACACGTTGTTTTTGTGGGCAAGGAAAAATCTCCTATTGACGGTTCGCCGGCGGTCAAAATTAGCGTATTTATGAGTGTGTTTAATGTACATTCCAACCGTAGTCCGGTAGCAGGTATTATTTTGCAATCCGAACGCTTTGCGGGCAGTTTTTTTAACGCCGCATTAGATAAAGCGTCTCACAATAATGAGCGACATCTGATTGAAATTAACAGCCCTCATGGACGCGTTGTTTGTGTGCAGGTAGCGGGCTTGTTAGCGCGTCGCGTGCTGTGTTATTTGAAGACCGGCGATACCGTTAAAGCGGGACAACGTTACGGTTTTATCCGTTTTGGTTCCCGTGCAGATTTATATTTGCCGCCGCATTGCGTGCCGTTGGTGGCGTTGGGTGATAGTGTGAAAGCAGGCATTACCTGCATGGCAACAGTGGCGTGAGCGCTATTCGTCGACCGCGGCATGCAGTATATTTGTTGCCCAATGCGTTTACGACGGCGGCGCTATTTGCCGGCTTTTTTGCTATTTTACAAGCTGTGCAGGGAAACTGGCAGGCGGCAGCACTGGCCGTGGTGGTGGCGGCAGTACTAGACGCTTGTGACGGACGTGTGGCGCGTTGGACCGGAACTCAAAGCTCCTTTGGTGCAGAATATGATTCGCTAGCAGACGTTATTTCTTTTGGTGTGGCGCCAGCGTTGATTATGTATCAATGGTCTTTGATGGCGTTGGGGAAAATTGGTTTGGGTGCGGCGTTTTGCTATTGCGCAGCGACGGCTTTGCGATTGGCACGATTTAACGTTCAAAGTGGCGGCGACAAACGGTTTTTTATTGGCTTTCCGTCGCCGGCGGCAGCGATATTGTCGGTGTCGGTCGTGGCTACCATTGATGCTGTCTACGGGGTTGATTACATCGTAAGTGTGGGGACAGCGGTGTTGGCAATATTGCTTGCCGGAACAATGGTAAGCGGTGTGTTGTTTTACAGTTTTAAAGATGTCAATATAAAAAAACGTATTCCTTTTCGTTATGTGGTATTTTTCTTTCTCGCCGCCGCCGGCGTGTACCAGATTGCCGATAATTTAATGGAAGTATTGTCTGTTTTGCTAGGTGGTTATTTTGCTTCCGGCTACGGTATTTTGTTTTGGAAAAAATTAATTCGCAAGCAAGCCACTCATCCGCCGCGCCGAGAATGAATGCTCAATAAGGCTGTTGTAAACTTACATTTAACGGAGGTTTAAATTTGATTGCGGTGAATGCGATAAATAAAAACAAAGAAATTATTACTGTCTAGAAAAAGTGAAAAGTGGTTTTTCCCACTAGCCATTAGTGTTTGATATCGGCGTAAAAAAACGCGAAAGTTATTTTTGATCAAACAAGAAAGACGTCAAAATCAACGCATTTCCAGCACTGCCGTCAATACTGTAGCAGCGTGATTTTCAATAGATTTGATATTGCGCCATTCATGCGCTAACCGACCTTCTTTGTCGATCACGAAAGTACTGCGCACGATGCCTCGAACGGGTTTGCCGTACATTGTTTTATTTTTCATTACGTCAAATTGATTGCATATCGTTTCATCAGGGTCGGCTAACAGGTGGTGGCTGTAGGCGTATTTAGCGCGAAATTTTTCGTGCTTTTTTAACGTATCGCGTGAGATACCCAACACTGTGGCGTTAGCTGCAGCAAATTTTGGTAATAGCGTTGAAAATTCGTTGCCTTCAATCGTACATCCCGGGGTGTCATCGCGTGGGTAAAAAAATAGCACGACACTCCCGCCACGCAGGGCAGATAATTGAAAGTCTCCGCCAGTGCTAGCTAAAGTAAAATCATCAACGGCGTTGCCAATATTCATAAGTTTTTCCTCAATCAAGTAGGCGAATATTAAGCCACTCGTTTAAATCTTGCAATTCTTCAGACGAAATGGCGTGTGCGATAGGGTATTCTTTATAAGTTATCGGCCAGCCGCCAGCTATCAGCCAGTCTCGGCACTGCGTCGCCCACTTCGGCAACACCACTGGATCAAGCGTTCCGTGTGCTTGAAAAATCGGTAATTTTCGATTGGCCGCTGCTGCATCTTTTTCCAGTGTTTTTTCCAACAGTAGATAGCCGGATAGTGCCGCTACGCCACCTAGTGATTCGGTATGACGTAACCCTGCATACAGCGATATGGCGGCACCTTGCGAAAAACCGGCAAGAAATAGGCGGTGCGACTCTACGCCACGGCTTTTTTCTACGGCTAGTAGATTTTCTATAAAGGCGGTTGCTTCACGTGCTCCGACGGCATCTTGTCGCGACGCTAAGTCGGCACCGACAATGTCGTACCAAGCCGGCATTTGCCAGCCGCCGTTGACGGTTATCGCCCGTGTTGGAGCGGTTGGAGATATTACGCGCAAGCGTCCACCCGCCAGTTGCTGTGCTAGAGGATGCAAATCGGCACCGTTGGAGCCTAATCCGTGCAGCAAAATTAAGCTGCCTATAGGTTTCGGCGGGTTGTATTCAAGGGCGTCCGTCACAATGGGTTCCTATTAGTTTGAATAATTTTTCCCAATCAAATGCTGGACCGGGATCGGTTTTTCGTTTGGGAGCAATATGTTCGTGCCCGGCTACCGCTAATGGTGTGTAGCAGGCGGCAAGAGACTGAATGAGTGTGGTCAACTTTGTATATTGCACGGTTTCGTAAGGAATGTCATCAGTGCCTTCCAATTCTACGCCGATGGAAAAATCATTAACTTTTGTTTTCCCGCGCCAACACGATTCACCAGCATGCCAAGCGCGGCGGTTGCAAGATACAAATTGTGTTAATTGTCCGTCTCGCCGCAACAAAAAATGTGCTGAGACTCGCAAATTTCGTAAGGTATTGTAAAACGGATGAGAGTCACAGTCCAAAGTGTTTCTGAACAAATGTTCAATAGCATCACCATCAAACATTCCCGGAGGTAGCGAAATACCGTGCACTACCAGCAAGCGAACAGCTTTATCGGAACGATCGTCTTGATTGGGGCTGTACAAATGAACGGTGTCGCTCATCCAGCCGTTGTTATCTAAATTCATAATGGAATAATTATGCAAAAGCCGCCGCTAACCCAGCAAAAACAAAAGCACCAAACCAATGATTGGCGCGAAAAGCTGACAAGCAAGCAGCGGGTTGGCGGGTACGATATAACTGCCAAAAGCGAAAAACCAACGACATGGCAGCGATTAACGCCACTTGATAAGCCGTACCCAGCACATACCAGACACCAAGAAAGGACAGCCACAGCACCGCCGCTGCATACAATAAACTTATTGCCGTGACATCATTGTTATCTAGCCATACCGCGCTACTCTTGGCCCCGGCTTTAATGTCATCGTCGCGGTCACACATAGCGTAAATGGTGTCATAAGCGAGTACCCAAAGCCAATTAGCGACCACAAACAGCCACGCTTGCAGTGGTGGTGATTCTCCACGCACGGCGGCATAAGCGATGGGGATGCCGAAACTAAAAGCCGCACCCAAGACCATTTGCGGCACAGCAAATATTCGTTTGGCCAGCGGATACGCCGCCGCCAGTGCTAGTCCAGCCAGAGCCCACAATTGAGCAATAGCGGGTAATTGTAAAAATAACGCCGCCGCGATGAGTAAAAAAAATGCGGCGACCATTGCTGCTTCCGCTACGCTAATACGCCTTGCTGCCAATGGTCGAGTGCGGGTACGCGCCACTTGCGCATCCAGTTTTCGGTCAACAATGTCGTTGACGGCGCAACCAAAGGCGCGCATGGCGAAGACGCCGGTAACAAAAATCACCAGCCAGCGTGAGCCTGGCCAGCCTTCTGCCGCGAGCCATAGTCCCCACAGAGTCGGCCACAGTAGTAGCAGTGAGCCAATCGGTTTGTCAAAGCGAGCAAGTGATAGATAATCCAACAGTCGTAACATGGCGATTGGGAAATAATATTGCAAGAAAATGTGTCATTACTAGTATGGCATAAACAGGCAACGCATTGTACCCGCTTTGCGGTGGGTGCTTTGCATCAACTGTGCCGCGCATGATATAAAGTCTTGTTTGCCAAGCATCGCCGTCTTCTTTTCATTATGGACTTTTGTATTATGAAAAAAATGCTTTTACTGTGCATGTTTCTCTCATTCGTGCGGAGAGAGAGGGCTTTTTTCTAGAATGACATATCAACTCAACAGTGTCGTTGTTACGTCGCCGCCGCCATCCGCTCCCGCACCTACCATACTAAGGGGAAAATACATCACGCTTGAGCCTCTGACCAATGATGGTGCGTTATTTGAACGTTTGTACGACGTGTCACACGGTGATGTCACTCGCGAAAAGGTGTGGTATTTTTTGCCGTATGGTTCTTTTGCTAGCGCCAAAGAGATGCGGTGTCATTATGTGGAGCTGTCCAGCGGTAAAGACCCGATGTTTTATGCGGTACGTCATCATGATGATGAGCAAGTGGCGGGAATAGTAAGTTACTTGCGCATTCAGCCGGCGGCGCGCAGCATAGAAATCGGGCACATATGGCACGCCACGGCACGCCAGCGTGGTCGCGCTAATACCGAAGCGGTATTTTTGTTGATAAAAAACGCTTTTGCGCTCGGATACCGGCGATTGGAATGGAAATGTAACGCACTTAATGTGCGCTCACGACAGGCAGCGTTGCGATTGGGATTGGCTTTTGAAGGTGTGTTTCGTCAATGTACTGTCGTCAAAGGCAAAAATCGTGATACAGCGTGGTTTGCCTTATTGGACGTGGATTGGTTGGTGGCGCAGCAAAACATGGAACAATGGTTGGAAGCACCCTTGGGTGAAATTTCGTTGACGGAATGCAATTTGCCATTGGTCAAATGGTCGTTGCCGGCGCATGACGCATGGGCGGTTAGCAAAACCGTTTAATTTGGCGGGCAAAACACGCTTATGGATGGTGAATGTGATATGATTATTTTCTGCCGTAAATTCCACCGTACTGGAGTATAAAACATGAAAACCCCTATTTATTTTGATTATTCTGCGACTACGCCTGTTGATTCTCGTGTTGCCGAAAAAATGATGCAATGCCTTACAACCGAAGGAAATTTTGGTAATCCAGCCTCTCGGTCACATGCTTTTGGTTGGGAAGCCGAAGAAGCCGTTGAAACCGCTCGCAAACAGGTCGCCACGCTTATCGGCGCTGATTCACGAGAAATTGTTTGGACTTCAGGAGCAACCGAATCTAACAATCTTGCTATTAAGGGGAGTGCTCATTTCAATCACAAAAAAGGCAAACACGTTATTACATTAAAAACCGAACATAAGGCGGTGCTGGACACGGTACGCGAACTAGAGCGGGAAGGGTTTGAGGCGACTTACCTAGAGCCGGAGACAAACGGCCTGTTAGATTTAAATAAACTTAAAGCGGTGATTCGAGAAGATACTACTCTTATTTCCGTTATGTGGGTGAACAATGAAATCGGTGTTATTCAGCCTATCGCCGAAATCGGAAAAATTTGTCGTGAACGAGGTATTGTTTTTCACGTGGATGCGGCGCAAGCTCCGGGCAAAATTAAAATGAATGTCAATGACGCCAATATTGATTTATTATCACTGTGTGCGCACAAAGTGTACGGTCCTAAAGGTGTCGGCGCGCTGTACGTGCGGCGCAAACCGCGAGTACGTTTAGTAGCGCAAATACACGGCGGCGGTCATGAGCGTGGCATGCGTTCTGGCACTTTGCCAACACATCAACTAGTGGGCATGGGCGAGGCTTTTCGTTTGGCAGAAGAAGAATTTGAGGCCGAAAACGCCCGTGTGTTGGCGTTGCGTAATAAGCTGTTGCAGGGCGTGGAAAGCATGGAAGAAATTTATGTCAATGGTGATCTGGAACATCGGGTTGCACACAATCTCAACGTATCATTTAATTTTGTTGAAGGAGAATCATTGATTATGGCAATTAAAGACGTAGCCGTTTCCAGTGGTTCTGCCTGCACTTCAGCATCTCTAGAGCCGTCTTACGTGTTGCGGGCGTTGGGGCGAAACGACGAACTTGCCCATTCATCTATTCGCTTTACTATCGGACGTTTTACCACCGAAGAAGAAGTGGATTTTTTGATTGATTTGTTGCACGACAAAATTCAGCGGTTGCGTGATTTGTCACCATTGTGGGAAATGCACAAAGAAGGTATTGATCTTGACACTGTGGAATGGGCGGCGCACTAATTTTCCGTATGAGTTTGATCGTCCGTCACTCGTAAAGGTAGTCGCGGTAATCGACTACGGTTTCTCTGCGGCATCCTGTATGTCGTAGTCCTGTTTGTATTTTACCGGACGTACAAAAGGTATCTTTCGTTACCAGATACCGAATAACTTGTGATGGTACGATGAATTTTTTTTCGCATGAAAGCGGGCATAATTCGCTCATGCGCCTGCTCATTGTTGATGCCACGGGCTATTTATTTCGTGCATTTCACGCCATGGGAGACTTTCGTACCAAAGAAGGCGTGCCAACCGGTGCCATTTACGGCTTGGTGAACATGCTGGATAAATTGCAGCGAGATTGGCCGGCGCAGCGCGTTGCTTGTGTCATGGATGCGGCGGGCAAAACGTTTCGCCACAAGATGAGCAGTGATTACAAAGCTAATCGGCCGCCGCTCAATCCTGATTTGCGAACGCAAATAGAACCATCCAAACATTTTATTGCGGCGCTGGGTTGGCCGCTGCTGTGCGAAACCGGTGTAGAAGCGGATGATGTTATTGCTACCCTTGTCTTGCAAGGACAGGCTGCTGGTATGGAAGTTGTCATCGCTTCCGCCGACAAAGATCTCATGCAACTAGTAAATGAAAAAGTAAGCCTTTTTGACGGATTCAAAGATAAGTCGTACGATAGTGATGGTGTGCGGGAGAAATTTGGCGTATTGCCAGAGCAAATGGCCGATTATTTGGCGCTCACGGGCGATTCATCGGACAACATTCGTGGCGTTACCAAGGTCGGCGCCAAAACGGCGGCTAAGTGGCTTAACATCTATAGTTCACTGGATAATCTTATCTCCCACGCTGATGAAATTAAAGGTGTTGTTGGTGATAATCTGCGAACGGCTATTACTGATGGCACATTGGATTTGGCACGACGGTTAGTCACGCTCAAGACTGATGTGCCGTTACCGAGCCGAGCCGATTCTCTATCACCACGCCCTCCTGACGCGACACGTTGGCGGGAATTGTGTACACAATATGAATTTCGCCACTTTGCGGCGCTGACGGAAACGACAACACTTAGTGCTCGTGCCGTTGTGAAAACAATTACGACAATTACCGAATTGCAAGCATGGGTAGATGCGGCACGTCGCAATCGGGCTGTAGCATTAGATACCGAAACTGATGGCTCACCAGTTATGCAGGCCACATTGGTGGGGTTTTCGCTGGCATTGGACGATAACCGTGCCGCGTATGTGCCGCTGGCGCATCGTGTTGAGCTGGGAAGCGACAGCACGCAATTGGCCATTAAAACGACACTGGCAATATTAAAACCGTTACTTGAAGACAAAAACACAGTAAAAATTTTTCACAACGCAAAGTACGATTTGCATGTTTTGGCTAATTACAATTTGCAAGTGTGTGGCGTGGTGGAAGACACCAAAGTTGCCGCTTATGTGCTATCGCCGGACAAGGCAACGAATATGGACGCACTGGCTGCTCATTACTTGGATATTAAAACCGTTAGTTACCGTGATGTAGTGGATGGCAAAACACTTAAGCATTTTTCCCAAACCGATATTGAAACTGCCAGCCGCTATGCCGCCGAAGATGCCGAAGTCACTTGGAAATTACGTAAGCCAATTATTGACGGCTTAACCGGCAACCAAGCGGATGTGTATAAAAATATTGACCGGCCACTCATCGGCGTGCTGATGGAGGTAGAGCGTGCTGGTGTGCGGCTTGATGAGGCGGCGCTCAACAATTTTGCCAACGCTATGCGGGCGCGCATGAAAGAATTAGAAACAGAAGCGCATCGTGCTGCCGGCGAACCATTCAACCTTAATTCACCGCGTCAACTAGAGACGTTGTTGTTCGACAAACTTAAGGCTTTGCCTTTGCGTAAAACCACGGGCGGTAAGGCGCGTTCCACCAACCAAGTGACGTTGGAAAAATTAGCGGCGGATTATCCGTTGGCGCGGATTGTGCTGGAATATCGCGGGCTGGCCAAACTTACCGGCACATATGCCGAAAAACTACCGCGCATGATTAATCCAAATACTAAACGAGTACATACCGATTTCAATCAGACTTGGGTGATTACCGGACGAGTATCTTCCTCAACACCTAATCTGCAAAATATTCCCATTCGCACAGCAGAGGGGCGGCGTATCCGTCAGGCATTTGTGGCATCGCCGGGCGCACTCATCATTAGCGCTGATTATTCACAAATTGAATTGCGAATCATGGCGCATATCGCCAATGATGCCGCATTAATTGATGCGTTTGCCGCTGATGCTGACATTCATCGGCGCACGGCAGCGGAAATTTTTGGCATTGCCGAAAATGCGGTTAGCGGTGAGCAGCGGCGCGCTGCCAAAGCAATTAATTTTGGGCTCATCTATGGCATGTCGGCATTTGGTTTGTCGCGCAGCATAGATGCTACACGCGAGCAGGCTCAACACTACATAGACCGTTATTTCAGCCGTTATCCGCAAGTAGCAAAATTTATGGCGCAAACTCGTGCCTGCGCGATGGAACAAGGCTTTGTAGAAACTTTGTTTGGTCGCCGTATTCCGACACTTGCCGGCGTTGACAGGCAGGCGGCGGAGCGTGCCGCCATCAACGCTCCCATGCAAGGCAGTGCTGCTGACATTATCAAACTTGCGATGTTAGCAACCCACCAGTGGTTGCACGGCAACAATATGCAAACGCGCATAATTTTGCAAGTGCACGATGAATTGGTGCTGGAAGCGCCAAAGACAGAAGTGGATGAAGTGTTAGAAAAACTACCATCAATTATGTGCGGTGTTGTTGAACTGCGCGTACCATTGAAAGTGAGTATTAGCGCTGGTAAAAATTGGGATATTGCACATTAAAGACGTTGTGTGTGACATCAGAAAATGCCACAGATAATGTTAAATAAACGAGTGAAAAGATAAAAAGATAATGCAGTTACGAATTTTAGAGGCCTATTGCAACATGCCGTTGATTAAGTCGTTTTCTCGCTAATCTATCGATCACATTCCTGCGCTACCAAACACAATGTTAAAATGCACCTCTTATTATTTGGTCAACTTACCGTTAACTCCCATACTAGATGGAAAACTATAAATGATTCGTAAAAAATTAATTACCCTATTATTGTGTTTGTCATTTCCAGCAGCTGCGGCACCGCCATTGCCAGAAATTGAATCGGAATCGTATATCTTAATGGATGCCGATACGGGAGTTGTGCTGGCCGAAAAAAATCCCGACTTGCGGTTGCCACCAGCGTCCTTAACCAAAATCATGACCGCGTATGCGGGCTTTAAGGCAATTTCCGAAGGACGTGCCGAATTGCAGCAACAGGTACGAGTATCACGTA
Source organism: Candidatus Persebacteraceae bacterium Df01 (assembly GCA_030386295.1). Taxonomy (NCBI): domain Bacteria; kingdom Pseudomonadati; phylum Pseudomonadota; class Gammaproteobacteria; order Candidatus Tethybacterales; family Candidatus Persebacteraceae; genus Candidatus Doriopsillibacter; species Candidatus Doriopsillibacter californiensis. The sequence goes on from JANQAO010000001.1 coordinate 164,081, forward strand.
ATGCTTGGGCACAAAGTGTTGCGGGTTCAAAGATGTTTTTAGAGGTAGACACTGATGTGCGCATTGAAGAATTATTGAGAGGTATCATTATTCAATCTGGTAATGATGCTTCCATTGCCTTGGCAGAATCGCTTGTCGGTGATGAAGCTGCTTTCGCACAGTGGATGAATGAGCAGGCGGAAAAGTTAGAGTTGAAAAATAGTCATTTTGTCAACGCTACGGGTTTGCCGGACGAGCAGCATTATTCTTCTGCACGAGATATGGCATTGCTGGTGCGTCGCACTGTGTTGGATTTTCCGGACTTTTATAAAATGTACGCCGAGCCGGAGTACACCTACAACAACATTCGCCAAGAAAATCGCAACGGACTGCTTGATAGTTTTGCTGGCGCTGACGGCGTTAAAACCGGTTATACCAAGGCGGCCGGTTATTGTCTGGCAGCATCTGCAGTGCGCAACGGACAGCGCTTAATTTCAGTGGTAATGAAAACTGCATCCATCCGTAAGCGTGAAATTGCCAGCAGCAAGTTGTTAGCATATGGATTCAACCATTTCAAACAAGAGCGCCCTTTTGACGACAAAAAAACGCGCAAATTACCTGTGGCAGAGGGAGTTGAGAAAATGGTTACAGCAAAGCCGACCGTTCCGGTACTAATGACCATAGAGCGTGGGCAGAAAGTGAAAGCTTTATTTCATCCGGTTACTCCGCTAATTGCTCCTATCAATAAAGACATGGTGGTGGGCTTTATTGAAATTAGTGTGGATAATGCGGTGGTGGGTACCGTCACTGTGGCGGCGGTAACAGATGTGGCAGCGGTAGGACGGTTCAAACGGTGGGCTGATATTGCCAAAAGTTATTTTTCAGGGGATAAAGATCATGACTTTGTGTTATCTGAATGGTGAAATTGAGCATCTGAAAGACGCACGAGTATCGGTTTTAGATCGCGGTTTTCTTTTTGGTGATGGTGTGTATGAAGTGGTGCCCGTATATGCGGGCAAGCCGTTTTACTGGGAGCGGCACATGGAGCGGCTGGCGCGGAGCTTAAAAAAAACCGGAATTGAAGCCAAAACGGAGTTATTAGAGCAGTCCGTACAAGAGCTTATTTCCCGTGCTGACAGCGACTATCTAGCATTGTATATCCAGATTACCCGTGGTGCAGCGGCAACAAGAAAACACTTTTTTCCCCGCCCTGCTCCTTCGCCTACGGTGTTTATGATGGCCACGCCGCTAGCGCCGGTAGCAGCGGAAAAAATTCAAAACGGCGTTTGTTGCAGAAGTGAAAAAGATTTTCGTTGGCAGCGCGGTGATATTAAATCCATATCGTTGTTGGGTGCTGTGCTTGTCTCTGAAGAAGCGACTGCTGGCGGTTATGAAGAAACAATATTTGTGCGCGACGGTGTAGTCACTGAAGCGGCCGCCTGTAATATTATTGTCGTACAAGATAAAAATCATGTTGTCACACCGGTTGCTGATGAACGTATTTTGCGCGGTATTACTCGCGACGTTGTACTGGAGATTGCGCGCAGTCTGGATATTGAGGTAGTGGAGCGAGACGTCACGCGCGCTGAATTGGCGGTAGCGCCCGAAGTTTGGATTACGTCTTCTACTCGCGAAGTGCTACCGGTGACAGAATTAGACGGAGTCGCTATTGGGAGTGGAAAACCGGGTGCGGTTTTTCAAAAAGTGTATGCGGCGTTGCGACGGCATATTGAAAATGGGGGCTTTTGATATTTCTTTGAGCGAACAAGTCACAGTAGATGTGGTGGCGGCATTGAAAGAAGATGTGGGTAGCGGTGATATTAGCGCTCCGTTGGCACTGGAGAATGAGCGGCGTTGTGGTGTGCTTTATGCCCGCCAAGAAGCCGTGTTTTGCGGGCAGTCGTGGTTTGAGGCGTGTTTTTGTCAATTAGATGATAAAGCCATTTTTGACTGGCGGCTACAAGACGGGGAGCAGCTGTCATCGGATATCGTTGTGTGCGAAGTGCAGGCACAAATTCGTGCCTTGCTAGCGGCGGAACGTAGTGCGCTTAATTTTGTTCAAACGTTGTCAGCGACAGCAACTCTCACTCATCGCTGGCAGGCGCTTGTGGGCGATGTTGTCATTACCGATACCCGAAAAACATTGCCCGGCCTACGGGTGGCACAAAAATATGCGGTGCGAGTAGGCAGTGGTACTAATCATCGCATGGGCTTGTTTGACGAAATTCTCATCAAAGAAAATCATATCGCTGCGGCAGGCGGCATAAAAGCGGCGCTGACAAAAGCGTGCACGCTGACGGATATAAAAAATATTCAAATTGAAGTTCGTTCGCTTGCTGATTTGGACATCGCCTTAGCGGCGGGTGCGCGCCGTGTGTTGTTAGATAATTTTTCTTTGCCGTTGCTGAAAGATGCCGTGCAGCGGTGTAGTGGACAAGCCGAACTGGAAGCTTCTGGCAATGTCACAGAAGATAAACTTGCCGCTATAGCTGCTACGGGCGTGCATCGAATTTCTGTCGGCGCGCTTACTAAAAATGTGCAGGCCGTTGATTTTTCTTTTCTGATTAACTAATTAATGGCGAGTTATTTTGAAGACACTGTTTTTCCAAAATATGGATTGTTATCTTGTTTTACATTAAAAATCTATGTTTTCAAAATAGTGCTTCGTAATAAACGAAATAAAATATTGATTAGTTGGGGATAGAATAATCTACGTTTTCACCGGCTTCCAATAATTCGCGGCGACGTTCGCGTAGATAAGCGCTATAAGTTGGGTAAGCTTTGCGCCCGCCGATGGTCACGTAGCGTACCGCCTCGCGGAAATGATAATGATTTAACAAACCAGTGATACGAAAAATTTCCGCACCCATTTCATCAAAAAAAACAACGCCAGGGCGGTAATGTAAATTTAAATCTGCTGCAAATTGTCGGGCCGTCGTCTTTTTTCCTGATGGTGTGATGAGTGGCGCATCCGATAACGCATCCACCCGCGCCACCGTTAGTTGTTGCATCTGTTCTCGCACGTCAACAAGATTCAAAATATTATCGTGTAGCCAGTTACAGCCATGACAATTATTATCTTCTACTAATACCATGAGCGGATGATGACGGACAGATAAATCATCGTTTTTGGTAAAGAGTGGGTCATCACGTAAATGGTACACCGGTTCGCTTGTGTCGCGTACACGGTAATCGTTATAGGACATGGTTTTGTAGGCGCCGTTGTGGACGTATTCTAGCGCTTGCCTTAGTGCCGGCGGCGAACGGTAGCCGTTAATTTCCAGTACGGTATTGCCGTTGGCGGCCATAAATAACAAAGTAGGAGTGTATTGTACGTTTGCATAACGGGCGTACTTTTTTTCAGTCATGGTATTGCCGTTGATAGTCACTTCTCGAGCACCACGAATGTTAATGTCCACGATGTCAAAATGAGAGCGGCTAAAAATTTGATTGGCGGCACCATCAGCAAATGAGTCTTCTAGCATTTTGGCACAATAAGGACAATCTTTTAGATGAAAAAATACCAACAAATGACGTCCTGCTAGTGCTGCTTCAGCGGAGTCTTCGTTAATGTCCAAAAAACTGTCTTTAAACCAATTAGGAATATCGTAATTTTTTGTTCCTATGATACGTCCGTCGGCGTGACCTCCTATCGTAACGGTGAACAGAGCTATAACGGCAAACAGCCGTTGCAGAGATAAAAAATTATGGGCGTTCATTTTAATTTTGCTTGCCGATATTGCTTATCATTGATATTTGATTTTTTTGATTAGGAGAAAAAATAAATATACACGTTTTCAACGTGGCATAAAAATTATGTTGACTCAAATATAAAGTAAAAAGTGACGATGTTTTGTATTATTGCTTCTTGCCTTATGGCGCAGTTTTTAGCTGTTTTTGAATATCCAGTAAGGTGTTGTATTTGTTAACTGCCATAGCTGTCTATAATATAAAAAATCTGTTTCAATTTTAGATATTAAAGATAATCGCATTAAAATATTTTGCAGCTTAAATAACATCGTTTCTGTTACAGTGTCTGTGCGCAGAAAAATTTATTGGCTACGTTTTTTATCTTGAAAGTTAGTAAAATCATAAAAAATGAAAATAACTGTTCCCGACATCGGCGATTTTCAAGATATAGCCGTTATTGAAGTGTTAGTGCAACCGGGCGATACCGTTGCTGTTGAAACCTCACTGCTTACCTTGGAATCGGACAAAGCTACTATGGAGGTGCCGTCTCCAGTTGCTGGGCGAATTGCCGCTGTGCATGTGAAAGCAGGTGACAAAGTTAGTATGGGCTCCCACATTGTTGATTTGGAAGATGCTGCCACGTCAAGCTCGGAAACGAAAAGTCCCGTGGGGGAGTCTGTAGTTCCTGTATCGCCGCCGCCCGCCGCATCAACATCAGGAGAAGTAATGGAAGTGCGAGTGCCGGATATTGGTGATTTTAATGATGTAGCGATTATTGAAGTATTAGTGCAGCCGGGCGATGCCATTGTCGCAGAGGCTCCGTTGCTTACCTTAGAATCGGACAAAGCAACCATGGAGGTGCCGGCGCCTTTTGCTGGCATAGTGCAAGAAGTGCTAGTTAAAACCGGAATCAAGATCAACATGGGTGACTTAATTGCTCGCGTTACCGTCACCGATGCGCCTATTATTGCTCTGCAAGTAGCTGAAGAGCCGCCCATATCACCGGCACCATCGGGGCCTGTTCCGGAATTGCGCAATGCGCCTCTACCGCCGGTAGTGGAGCCTGCAATCAGCAGTAAGCCTCACGCCAGCCCTTCTGTTCGCCGTTTTGCGCGTGAGTTGAGCGCGGATTTGAGTAAAATTAAAGGCAGCGGTCCGCGTGGGCGTATTCTCAAAAGTGATGTACAAGCTTACGTAAAAGCAGTACTAAAAAGTGGTGACGAAAGCAGTGGTCGCGGCTTACCTAAAGTGCCACCGATTGATTTCTCGCAATTTGGCGATATTGAGTTGCACCCACTGTCGCGTATTCGCCAGTTATCCTCCAGCTATCTGCACCGTAATTGGGTAGTTGCGCCGCACGTAACACAGTTTATTGAAGCCGACATTACCGACATGGAAGATTTCCGCCAATCGCTTGCCGAGGAAGCAAAAAAAGAGGGCTATCGTATGACACCGCTGGCCTTTTTTATTCGCGCGGCAGTCATGGCACTTAAACAATTCCCGCATTTCAACGCTTCTCTGCACGAAGATGAAAAATGTTTGGTGTACAAAAAATATTTCAATATTGGCGTGGCGGTAGACACTCCCAGCGGTTTGCTGGTGCCGGTGTTGCGCAATGCTGATAAAAAAGGGCTCGCTGATATTGCCCGTGAGTTGGCAGAAATCAGCGCTCGTGCCCGTGAAGGAAAAATTAAAGCTGAAGAAATGCAAGGCGGTTGTTTTACCATTTCGTCACTGGGTGGTATTGGTGGTTTGTTTTTTACTCCGATACTGAATTTGCCAGAGGTAGCAATTTTGGGGGTGTCACGCGCCGCCACACGCCCGCATTGGGACGGCAAGGCGTTTGTACCGCGCTTGATGCTACCATTGTCATTGTCATATGATCACCGGGTTATAGATGGTGCTGATGGTGCTCGCTTTATCATGTATTATTCTGAGTTATTGAGTGATATTCGGCGACTGGCACTGTAAACAACAAGGTGGACGGGAGGTGTTGTCGCAACCATCAGTCATACAACTCAATGGAGCGTTATTAAAATCAATTATGGAGACAAATTCGTGACTACGTACGCAACCGTAGTGCCATGTTATAGTTATGAACCAGTTCGGAAAAATCTTCTATGCAGATTAACCAGCTAACCGAAAGCAAACAAAAAACCACCAGCTCGTGGGGTTTTCTAATTAAATGTATTTGACATGCTTTCTCAAAGGTGCCGGCGGAGTGTCAGCACACGGCAACCAGAATTCTAAGTTGAACGCTAACTGCCGAGTTGACTCTCCTGACCCGTACCGCCGATAAATAGCACTTTCGCTGTGCGCATATGGCTGATGGACAGCGGTGGTGCTGGTTTTCGCGCACAAACGGCAGGACTTGGCAATGCCATTGCCGCCCGCCATCCACAAACGGCAATAACCACAATAACGGTTTCGTCTCGATTGTGGCCGCGGTTGTTTTTATCAGCGTCGTTGCCCGATAAGGATAGACCCGACGTAGTGATTGCCTGCGGTCGTGCTGCTGTTGTTCCGGCATTAGCGGCTAAACGCCGACATGGCGCCTTTACTGTGTACATCCAGCGTCCACCGAAGGCTAACGCTTTTGACGCTGTTGTCTGCGGATTACATGACAATTTAACTGGTGACAATGTGCTGCCGATTATTGGTTCCGTTGGCGGTTTTTGTGCTAATACTCTGGTACATCGTCGCCACGCTGCCGAAAAAATATTTGCGGCAGTGCCAGAGCCGCGTACCGCTGTACTTATTGGCGGCAGCAACCGCGCTTTTAATTTTACTCCAGAAGATTGCCGACAACTGGCGGCAGAAATTAAAGAAACAGCTGGCGACAGCGGGTTGTTGGTGAGTGTTTCCCGTCGTACCGGAAAACAAAACACCGCAATTTTTGATACGGCTTTTGCTGGTAGCAAGCATTTTTTTTTCAACGGCAACGGTGACAATCCTTATACCGACATGTTGGCCGTTGCCGACCGTTTTGTAGTGACCGGTGACTCAGTTAACATGCTTAGTGAAGCTTGCACCGCGGGCAAGCCGACTTATATTTTTCCGCTGCGGAAAAAATTTATATGCGTCACTGCCGCTAAATTTCATCGGTTTCATCACCTGCTTATTGATAATGGTTATGCCCGCTTATGGGAAAAACGGTTTGATGAATGGAGTTCGCCCGCATTCAACGAAACTGCGCGTGCGGCTGACTTTGTTTTGCGCCGCTATCATGAGTGGTGCCAACGCGGATGATATAATTATTTTCATATGAACGCCGTCGTCAGCGCTATAGATTGGGATGTTTTGCAGCAAACTTCGGTGCAAAAATCTCCTTTTCCGCATCTCATTGTTCCAGGTTTTATTGCAGCGGCACAGAAGGATGTGGTTAACCGCGATTTTCCTGACATTCAATCACCGGGTTCTTTTCCCGCGGCTACGTTGCACTGTGGTGATGCTTTTTCAGGTTTGTTGGAGGAATTACGAGGGGCGCGCTTGGCGACTTTAATAGGCGAAAAATTTGGTATGGAACTTGGTGATCGTGAAACCATGATTACTGTGCGTGGTCAGTGTCGTTCCACCGATGGCAAAATTCATCTAGATTCAAAAGGCAAGCTTATTACCATATTGATTTATATGAATGGTCCGTGGGAATCCGACGGTGGTCGTTTGCGATTACTCAACGGACCTGATGATATTGAAGATTATTTTGCAGAGACACCGCCGTCACAAGGAACGATGCTGGCTTTTGCTTGCGCTGATAATGCTTGGCACGGACACAAAAGTTTTTCTGGTCGGCGTCGTGCCATTCAACTTAACTGGGTGCGGGATGAGCGCTACCTACGCCGCGAACGCCAGCGTCATACTGTTAGTGCCGCACTCAAAAAAGTAAGCCGTTTTTTTAGGCTGCAAAAAAAGACTTGATTCGACTGGTAAAACAATAATGGCATTGCCCATCCAAACGTTTAGCAATCAATCCGGCGGATTTTCTTATTTTAAGGCGCTTGGTCATCCTTTGGCGGTTACTGGTGGAGCCGCTATTTTGAAAAAAATTCGCACAGCTCGGCGAGCTGCCGTCTATGACCCACTGGGGCAGTTAACGGCTTTTTCCGCATTGCACGGCTTGCGAACCGATGATTTTACTGATTGTTTCGTCCGTGACACGTTTTTACTTAATGAACAAACGCTGGGGCATGACCATCGTCCAGTTACCGAGCTTGCGCACGCGGATATAGATGTATTGTTTATGCCGGTTTTTGACGCCGGGTTGCTGTTAGATCAAATCAGCGGGCTGTTGCCTGCCGGTTGCGTTACGGTGACGCTGGACGAGATGCGCATTCCTGGGCGATTGCTCACCAACAAACGCAATTATTTAGACAAACTTAATTTCGCCACCAATTTTGCTTTCTTTCGTGATGAAGCGGGTAAACATTCGCGGCTGGTCACCGCCAACTATTGGGGAGGCTATGGTGCAAAAGGTACATTTTTATGGTGTCGCTTGTTTGCAGGTAGCGGTGACGTGTTGCTGGATTTTGAAGTGCCGCTGCAACACGCTAATCAAACCGTGGTGATTGATAGTCGCCAATTGCGTGCTGAGCATGGGTTGTCCGATTTTTGTGGACAATTATTTATTTCAGTGGTTAATGGTGCCGGGCACGATATCGTCAAGTATGTAATTGATACGGGCGGCGGCGAAGAAGAAGTTAGTTGTACGCATGATGCTAACGCTTGGCCGGCGGATTTGTACGCTGGGTTGCCTGCGCCCATGGCGGATGAAAAGGTGTTGCTGTGGGTGCAAAATTCGCATCCCGTTCCGATTGCTGCAAGTGAAATCGGGTTAAATCTGATGGGTGATAACAATATTGCTTGGCTGGACGAAGAAATTGCTCCCTTTGCTAGCTGTGCTGTAGACGTGTCATCTTTGCTACCTAACGCGCGCTGGCCACAGCAATTGGAAATTCAAGCTGGCAAGTGGTTTGTGCGTCCACGTTATGAAATTATTAAAGCGGGTCGGAGTCGTATTAATCATCCCAATGTAGAGCGCAATGACTTGCAGCACGATGAGAACATTCGCCGTTTGACCGCACACTTGGGTAAAGGTTTTATCTTGCCTGCACCGATTTTGCCGCCAGATGAATTCGTTAGTGAGTGTTTGCCCACGCCGATGTCTACGGCGCAAACCTCTTTGCCTATTATTACCGTTGCCTATGATGCTGACGGTAATGAAATCGCCCGCGAAGCTTTAGGCAATCTGCCGCGCAATCATACTCGGCAAGTAGATTTAACAGCGCTCGCCGCTAACATCCCCGCTGGTGGTGGTCATGTGGAATTGCAGTACGATTTAGATGCGAATGGAGTGATGGATGGTTGGCTGCATGCATTGTTTCGTTACACGGACAAACGTTCTGGTCACGGCGCTGACACTAGTTTTGGCGCACACTTATTCAATCACATCATGACTTTTCGCAGTGAACCGCAGTCTTACAAAGGTCCGCCACCGGGACTCAGCACCCGTCTATTTTTGCGCTTGATGCCAGCGCCGGCACGCGTTTTTTGCCATCTAACTTACGCGGTTTGTTCACAATGGCATGCGTATTCCAGCACTATACTGGAGCTCAAAAATGCAGCTGGAGAAGATGTATCCCGTACTGCTTTTTCTATTCCTGCCAACGGCTCGCGGTTGTTTTTTGCTGATGAAATGTTCAATGCTACTGATTTGCAGCAGGCTGGCGACAATGGCTATATTTTGGTGCGTGATAGTACCTGCCGTCTGTTTGGTTATCACGGTGTCCGGCAGAACAGCGGTTTTGCGCTAGATCATATGTTTGGCTTTTAAAATTAACAAGAATTTATTATGAATATTACGCTTTCCAAATTTAACGCACTTGCCGCTGCTAAATTAACATTGATGGCGGTGATGATGTTTGGTTTTGGTTATGCGATGGTGCCGCTGTATTACAAAATCTGTCAAGTAACGGGCATTAAAAATTTACTTAATCCTGCCGACACGGATGATATTGCCGTTGATCCCAATCGCCGCTTGCGGGTGGAATTGGACACCAACGCCCGCGGATTGGTGTCAATGAGTCCCAGTGTGCGGCTAATGGACAGTGTGGAGTCGGGACAAACATACAGTGTTATCTATACGCTTAAAAATCTTAGCAATCGTCGCTTGGTTGGTCAGGCTATTCCATCTTATGCTCCGGCGCGTGCCGGAGCGTGGTTCAAAAAAATTCAATGTTTTTGTTTTGATCAGCTAACAATGGAGCCCGATGAAGTGCGGGAGGCACCGGTGGTGTTTATTATTGATGCTGCCATGCCTGAGGATATCAACACGGTGGCGTTGTCATATACTTTTTTTGAGGTAGAAGGCGCTCAGTGAAAGCCTTTTTGCTTGCTGCTAAAACTGTTATTTTCGCTTTTTTTGGGGTTCGCCGCAAAAATGCTGCAGCAACTGATTGGAATACACTTAAGCCGCATCATGTCATTATTGCCGGAATTTTTATGGCAGCATTATTTATCGCTATTATCTTGACCGTGGTAGATTTAATCGTTTAATCTAACGTGAGTGCCTGTTCGCACAACGGTTGCTAAAAATGCACAACATTTGAGGGCGGTGTTTTTTAAAGCAAGACAAGTTGTGTCACATGAAAAAACAACCGTTCTGTGTTGTTCGTCAGTGCGAGGAGCCGCTTTTTAGCCTTTTGTATCGGGCACGGGTAAAATACACGATGATGACGCAAGTGCCTTCTGGATCCAATGTCGCTGGTATGCAGACGGATTCGTTTCGCCGCCCATGGTGGCTGTTTTCCGGTCATATGGAAACCATTGCATCACTTTATGAACGCAATCAAGAGTCATTTGAAAATCGTGTTATTCCAACACCGGAAGGCGATGAAATTTTACTTAGTTATGTAATGGGCGATGAAAAAATGCCCTTGCTAACTTTGTTTCATGGATTAGAAGGATGTGCGCAAAGTCACACCATACGCCTACTGGCATCTTATTTTATCGCTCAAGGGTGGACAGTGGCGGTGCCACATTTTCGTTCTTGTGGCCACATGAATCGATTGCCGCGCGCCTATCACGCCGCCGACGGTGCCGAGGTGCGCTGGATGTTAAATTGGTGTCGTGCTGCTTTTGTTCGGCCGTACACCTTTGCCGCTGGTGTGTCATTAGGTGGCAATGCGCTGATTCGTTGTTTGGACTCTACTGATGAAACAGAGTCGTGTTGTGCAGCGGCAACCGTGAGTGCGCCGCTGGACTTAACTGCCGCTGCTTATCATCTCAATAGTGGTTTTCCGCACCTGCTATATGGGCGGCATTTTTTAAAACTACTACGTGCTAAAGTGCTGGTTAAGGCGGCACGCTACCCGTCAATATGTGATTTAAAAAAGCTGCGCCGTGCCCGCACTATTGGCGATTTTGATGAACTATACACTGCACCAGTACATGGTTTTTCCAGTGCCCAAGCATACTGGCGGCGAGCATCAGCCTATACTGCCCTGTTGCGAATGAAAACGCCGTTGTTGTGTATAAACGCGCAAAATGATCCAATGGTACCAGTAGCCTCGCTACCAGTTAAGGCGTCATCAGCGGTTAGTTTTTGTCGTCCTCGGCACGGTGGACACGGCGCTTTTTTTGGTAAGCCGGCTAATTGGCTGGCCGCTACGATGGGCGATTTTTTCAACCAATATATGAATTCTTAATCAATTTTAAATTTCAAATACTAGAATAAAACAATGACAATTGCGGCTAATATTTTTAAAGCAAACGATATTCGCGGTATTTATAATGATACGCTTACTGATGATGCGGCGCGCTCCATTGGTCGTGCTCTCGCCGCCGAGGCCTTGGATGCCGGTGCCACCAGTATGGCATTGGCGCGCGATGGACGATTGTCTAGCCAGCCGCTGACCGTGGCACTAACGGAAGGACTGTGTGCCGGCGGGGTATCGGTTGTTGATATTGGTATGGCGCCGACGCCGGTATTGTATTTTGCCGCGCAAACACTGTGTAGTGGGAGTGGCGTGATGGTTACCGGCAGTCATAATCCGCCCGCTCACAATGGCATGAAAATGCTTATTGCTGGGCGTACATTAAAAGGTGATGGCGTTCAGGAATTGAGGCGACGTATTGAAACAGGAGATTATGGTAGCGCGCCAACAGCAGAGGGACAAAACGTTGATGTATTGGAAAACTATATTGCCGCTGTGTGCTGTGCTGTGCCCACTGCACGGGCGCTGCATTTAGTAGTGGATGCCGGTAACGGCGTGGCAGGTGCCTATGCACCGATGCTGTATAAAAAACTAGGGCATCAGGTGACGTCGTTATATTGTGATGTGGACGGGAATTTTCCTAATCACCACCCCGACCCTGCGCAGCCAGAAAATCTTATTGCCGCCCGCAAAAAATTGAATGAAACCGACGCTGATATAGCGATAGTATTTGACGGCGATGGCGATCGTTTGGGCGTGTTACTACCCGGGCGGGAAGACTGGGTTTTTCCCGATAGGCTATTGATGTTGCTGGCACAAGATATGTTGAGTCGCCACCATGGCGGACGGGTGGTATTTGATGTCAAATGTAGTGCTAATTTAGCGCCGTGGATTGAACAGCATGGCGGCATTGCCGACATGCAGCCGACGGGGCACGCCTTTATCAAATCGCGTATGAGAGAGACTGGTGCACTGTTGGGCGGTGAAATGAGCGGGCATTTTTATTTTGCCGAACAATGGTTTGGTTTTGATGATGCGTTACTTGCCGGTGCTCGGTTGGTTGCCATTATTGGCAACAATCCCCATGTGATGAGGGACATTCCCTCAAGCGCGGCCTCACCAGAAATTGTGGTGTCCATTGGTGCACGAGACGGCCACGCTTTTGTGCGTGATTTGCGAAACAAAGTGCACTTTCCCGACATGAAAAAAATAGTAGATATTGACGGGTTGCGGGTGGAATATGCTGATGGCTTTGGCTTGGTGCGGGCTTCCAACACGACCGCTTCTTTGGTGTTGCGCTTTGAAGGTAACAATGATGAAGCGTTGCAGCGTATTACCAATGATTTTAAAAAATTTCTGGCAGCAGAAGGAATTGTTTTTTAGAAAAAGATATTCCGATTACAACGCTTGCGAGAATGGTTAAATAAAAAAGATAATTTGCCGCGATAAATAGGAAGCTGGCGGTATGTTATTTGGGAAAAAGCCCAAACTGAGAGGAAACAATAATAAACACGAATAGCAAAACCGACAATCCTACGCGAATAGTGAGCGCCCGCACGGTTTTGTTGCTGCCGCTGCGATCACGCAACATATGAAATAAGCCGATAAACAAATTAATAAAAATAAAACACAACAAAAGGATGAAAATAATGCGCATGCGAACATTTTACTCTATCCAGCAATAGGCATGGCGGTTACTAATACATAAAAAACATAAGTAAATGTGATGACGCTGTACGGACAACTTTGCGCTATTGAGTCGGGCGGTGATTAGTGTGAAAGATTTTCCTGTTGTTGAATCAGTGACACATAAATGCCGGCGGCAATAATTAGCATAATGCCAACGGTGGTGTTAGCGGTTGGCAATTCATTAAACAGCCACCAACTTAGGGTGGAGGCGCCGATAATTTCGGTGTAATGAAAAGGTGCGACTTGTGAAGCACCGGCATATTTGCACGATTTAGCAATGGTGAAATGCCCCAGTGCCGATAGTCCGCCCATGGTGATTATTAACAGCCAGTCGCCAGCGGTAGGTGCTTGCCAGTCTAAAAAGGCTAGCGGGGTGCTGATGATGGCGGCGGTGAGCATCGCCATAAATGCTGTGTGTCCGTCGCCGCCGGCACTACGGCTTTGAGCATATCGTGTAGCTATAATATAACCGCCATAGCAAAGACCTGCTACTAACGCCAAAGATAGTGCCGGCGAAAAATCATCGGCAGCTGGGCGCAGCACAATAAGTACACCGATAAACCCGACTGCACTTGCCGCCACGCAACGAAATGAAAAAGCTTCACCCAGTAGTAGTGGTGCAGTAATAGTGACAAATAGCGGCGCGATAAATATTAGTGCTAACGCATTGGGTAGCGGGTTATCTTTGATTGCGGCAAAGAAAAATAAAGACGCTCCCGCCCAGCAAGTGCCACGTAGCCAATGCGGACGCAGTGCATGCCAAACGGCGCGTTTGCCGCTACGCAACGGTAGAGAAGAAGCGCCCAGTGGTAGTAAAAATAGCGTGCCCACTGCCAACCGCGCCCACGCGACTTGCGCAACACCCAAGCCACTGTTAGCAGTGAGTAATTTGGCAATGGCGTCTGTGATGGGAACGATTTGCATAGCCAACGTCATCAGCGCCATTCCCCACAGCACTCGGCGACTAGATGTCATGCTAATCGGTAAGCTCAACAATCACGCGGTGGTTGATACGACCTTTATTTTCAATTTTAATTACTCGTGCCGTGCCAATTTCTTCGGTTCGGGCAACATGTGTGCCGCCGCAGGCTTGCAAATCAATACCGGCAATTTCCACCAGTCGAATGGTACCGGAACCGCGTGGTGGCGATACCGACAGCGTTCTCACCAGCGACGGATTATCGTCCAGTTCTTTTTCATCTACCCAGCGGGTAGTGACTGGCACGTCGGCATGCACCCAGTTATTTATTTTTTCTTCTAAAGCCATTTTGTCGGTGGTGCCGTCGTTGTCAAAATCAATGCGACCGCGCAACGGTCCCGAAATATTACTGCCGGTAACCGGCGCATTAACGGCGGCGCACAACAGGTGCATAGCGGTGTGCGTACGCATGAGTTGATGTCGTCGTTGCCAGTCCAAAATAAGAGAAGCCATATCGCCAACAGCTGGAGCTACATCGCCTTGTAAATGATGCCAGATGATGTTGTGTTCGCGCTCGCGGGTGGTGTTAATAATTTTAAAAGTGTGTCCGTTGATGATGAGTTGTCCAGTATCTCCGGGTTGACCGCCGCCGTGTGGATAAAAAACAGTTTGGTTGCAGGTAATTTTAATTCCATCTGTAGCCGTTTCTACTTGAGTAATAACGGTGCAAATGTCGCGGCGGTACGGCTCATCCCAATATAAAGTCATGGCGACGATTATAAGGGGGATTTATAAACAATCTTTGTTGTCAATACCGGCTGCAGCGGGTAATTCGTGTAAGTCAGTAATAACAGTGGTAGGTGCATAATCTGACCACCGGTCGGGTGTTTCTCCGTCCCGGCGCACCCACGCTGTGCGCCAGCCAGCGGCACTTGCTCCGAGCACATCAAAATTATTACCTGACACTAACCATGTTTCATTGGCATTGGCATGGGCGCGTCGCAAAAAATGTGCATACACTTCGGGTGCCGGTTTAAACAAGCACACGTCTTCTACGCTTATTACATCGATAAATAATTCTGCAATGTCATTCACTGTAAGCAAGTCCTGTACCGCTGTCTGAGCACCATTGGAAAAGGCAAATAATTTACAATTTGCGGCGGCTAACGCGGTCAATGTATTTTTTACGTCGGCAAACAGCGGCAATTTTGCATAAGCGTCCATCAGTGTATTCCGAATGGTAGGCGTTAAATTTGAGGCTCGTTCTAAACAAACATAATTTAACGCCTCGCGGGTACACTGCTCAAAAGGTTGATAACGACGCATTAATCCTCGTCGGAAGGAATATTCCAGTTGTTTGTCACGCCAGCGAGAAGCAAAGGCGGTAGCGTCATCGCCTACGTGCGTGGCTAAAGCCTTGCTAATACCGGAAGTATCTACAAGAGTGCCGTACACGTCAAAAGCAAAAAAGAGCATATTTACAATGGATTAAAAATATTGATAACGATGAATCAGATAAATGTCATTATGAGGTAAATGCTCAATTTTTTAGCTAGATTACGAATAGCGAAAAAGAGGCCTTTTATGTTCACCCGTAGCAGAGCAAGCAAACGGCTATAATTTATCCTTATGCTAACTTTGGCGATTTCGCGCGGGCGCATTTGGCAGGAAGCACTGTCGTTGTTGCAGGCACTCGGCTTTTCGCCGAATGAGGAGGCATTGCGTTCGCGGCAGCTAATTATTCCTACCGCATCGGACAATGTTCGTTTGGTGCAGGTTCGGGCACAGGATGCGCCAGTGTTTGTCGCCCGTGGTGCAGCACAGGCTGGTATTGCTGGCGGTGATGTGTTGGCTGAAAAACCTATGTCAGAAATTGTTTCGCCACTGGACTTGCGCATTGCCACCTGTCGGTTAGTTATTGCCACGCCACTTGGTTTTGATGAAAATACTGCAGGCAATCGTCCGGCGATGGTGGCAACAAAGTATCCTAATTTAACAAAAGCGCACTTTGCCGCTCGTGGTCGGCAGGTAAATATTGTCAAATTGCACGGTGCTATGGAATTGGCGCCACTGGTGGGATTGGCTGATATGTTGGTAGATGTAGCTGACAGTGGTCGGACGTTGCGCGAAAATGGCTTGATAGAAAAAGAAAAAATTATGGATATTTCTGCCATGCTTATTGTCAATCGTACGGCGACGCGACGTCTTCCTGCTGTGGCTGCATTGCAGCGTGATATGGCGGCACTACTAGAAAAATCATGATTCCTCAATTGCGCACAAGCGCACCTGATTTCGCTAATTCTTTTGCGGTACTGCGGCGGCAGTTGAATGACGAAGATGTCAGTGCTGTCGTTGCTAATATTATTGAACGAGTGCGTGCCGACGGCGATAAGGCATTGCTGGAACTGACTGTACAGTACGACCGTGCGCCGCTAGAGTCGGCAAAAAAATTGGTAGTGCCTGCGGAAACATTATCTCAAGCACATGAGTCGTTGGCGCCAGAACTGCAAGCGGCATTGCGTGCGGCGGCGGAGCGAATTGAAGAATACCACCGGCGGCAGTTGCCTCAGTCATGGCAGTACACCGATTTCAATGGTAATACGTGTGGAGAACGTATTACGCCGGTAGCGCGGGCAGCGGTGTACGCGCCGGGCGGGCGGGCGGCATATCCATCTTCGGTGCTGATGGGCGTCATTCCCGCAAAAATTGCTGGTGTGCGTGAGATTACATTATTAACGCCAGTGGCAGATGGTGCGGTACCGCCAATTACGTTAGCTGCGGCTAAAATTGCTGGTGCGGACAAAGTATTTACTTTGGGTGGCGCTCAGGCAGTGGCTGCCGCTGCGTTGGGTACGGACACAGTCCCGCGTGCTGATGTTATCGTCGGCCCCGGCAATGCTTATGTAGCCGAAGCCAAGCGACAATTGTGCGGTATCGTAGGCATTGACTCTTTGGCAGGTCCTTCCGAAGTATTAATTGTTTGTGATGACACCGCTAATCCTGAATGGGTGGCTGCGGATATGCTCGCTCAAGCCGAACATGACGAACGAGCGCAATGTATTACCGTCAGTCCCGACGCTGCACTGCTAAACCAAGTAGCGGCGGCTCTTGTAAGGCAGTTGGAAACGGCACCACGAGCGGCGATTGCACGTCACTCACTGGTGTCGCGAGGTGCGCTTATCACGGCGGCGAATATTGGTGAATGCTGCCAATTGGCTAATGATATTGCTGCCGAACATGTACAGGTTATGTGTGCCGATGCGCCGGCAGTGGCGGCAAATATTCACAACGCTGGTGGCTTATTTATTGGCGCATACTCGTGTGTACCGTTAGGAGATTACGGTGCCGGTCCTAACCATGTGTTACCGACGGCACAAACGGCGCGGTTTGCGTCACCGCTGGGAGTTCACCACTTCATCAAACGCACGGGTATTTTTCAAGCTACAGCGGCGGGGGCACGTATCCCTGCCGCTGATGCCGTCACACTGGCTCGCGCCGAAGGATTATTTGCGCATGCGGAGGCTGCCGCCTTGCGCACGAAAGCGTAACAAAATACAACGGTTTGTTGGGAAATAGTCGCTTTTCAAGAAGACTATGAGCGAACGAGAGTAAAATTAGAAAAGGTGTAAATATTTTTATCAAATTAACATTCTAAATAAGGACATCATTATGAAAAAGCAAGCTATTTTTTTTACTGCTCTTGCCTTGTGTAGCAGCGCTCAATCTGAAAGCTTTATTGCGCGAGCGCGAGTTATAGAATACTCTCCCATCGTTGAAACTGTCTATGAATCGGTGGAAGTCTGCCATTATGAAAATCGCCGAGCAAAACAAACAACTTCTTCCTCTTCTTCAACGCAAGACAAAATCATTGGCGGAATAATTGGTGGTGCAGCTGGTAGTGCTATTGGTGGTGGTAGTGGGCGTGATGCGGCTGCCGGTGTGGGTGTGTTGTTGGGTAGTGAAATTGCTGCTGATGATGGAGGTATTACAGAAGGAGAGATTATCGGCGGCATTGCCGGTGGTATTATTGGTAACCAAGTGGGTGGAGGCAGTGGTAAAACTGCAGCAACCGGCGTAGGTGTACTCATTGGTTCTATTGTTGGCAATCAGTTGCAAAACGGCGCAACTACTGAAGATACTGTACATACTGTCAGAAAACCGAACAAAAAACGGCGAGTGTGTGTACACGAAGAGCGTCCCAAAAAAATTATTACCGGTTATGATGTAACCTACGAATACAGCGGTAGAAGCTCCAACGGTTATTTACCTTATCGTCCGGGTGAGTTTGTTGATGTGAGTGTAAATTTTGATATTGTTGAAGACCGCACTGAGACCGGCGTTAATTACTGATATAGAAACAAGCAATATTTGGGTTGCTTGAGCGGACGATTTTTTCTGTGCGTTTTCTCTTTATCACCGACTCGCTGTCGCGGTTGAAGCCTCAAAAAGACTCCACTGTCGCACTGATGCGGGCTGCGGCTCGTGCCGGCGATGAGATTTATGCTTGCGAACTTGCCGATTGGAGTCTGCATGACTGCGGTGTGCAGGTAAGCGCTCAAAAGTTGCGAGTCGTTGAAGAGCACGCTTCTTGGTATACGGTAGAAGAATCTGGCGATTATGCAGCAGACTTTTTTAATCTCGTATTAATGCGCAAAGAACCGCCGGCAGATGCAGCATTTATGATGAATACGTTATTGTTGGATGCGGCGATAGCAATGGGAACGCCGGTCGTCAATGCACCGCGAGCGTTGCGTGAATATAACGAAAAACTTTCTATTTTTCGTTTTCCGCACCATATTGCTCCCACTATGGTGAGTGCCGACGCCAAGGCACTTGCGGATTTTCATGCCGCGCATGATGGTGCAGTTATTAAACCGTTGGATGGTATGGGAGGACGAGGAGTGTACGTATCGCCACCACAAGACAAAAATTTTCCTGCTATTGTAGATTTGCTCAGCAGTGACGGACGTGATTTGATTATGGCGCAGACTTATCTACCGGCGGCGCGTGAGGGTGATAATCGCGTATTTGTTATTGGTGGCAAACCGGCACCATGGATGTTGGCGCGGTTGCCGCGAGAAAACGACCATCGTGGCAACATGGCTGCGGGTGGGCTGGCAGAGGCGCGACCGCTTAGTGTTGCGGCACGGCGCATTGCCGAAGATATCGCTCCCACGTTGTTGGCAGCGGGTATTATTTTTGCCGGCTTGGACGTGCTTGGCGAGCACTTAACAGAAATTAATATCACTTGCCCTACTGGCTTGCGAGAGGTGCGCGATCAAACGGGAGATGACCTGGCCGAAGATGTGCTGGATACAGTCCGTGCGGTGTTGGTGCCGGCTTAGCCTCGTCATTGTTTTGTTGTTGGCGGGGTGTGCTGGCCCGCCATCTGTCGTACGCGAAACTGAAATTTTTGGTACTCGTGTAAAGATAACTGTTAACGGTTTGCCAGAAGCACGGGCGGCGGCAGTGATTGCCGAAGTTTTTACGTATTTTGGAAGCATACACCGACGTTTTCATGCTTGGCGTGAGGGTGAGTTGCTGGCGGTTAACCGAGCAATTGCTACCCAAAACTTGCCGTTTACACTCAGCGAGCCGATGGCGGTCATGCTGGTGCAGGCGGCAGATTATTCCGAACGCAGTAGTGGTTTGTTTAATCCCGCTGCCGGCAGACTGTTTGCTTTGTGGGGATTTCATTCTGATAAACCACCCACTGCGCCACCACCGCCTTCCTCTGTGAAACAATATCTGGCCAATGCGCCCAGTATGGCGGCTGTTAATATTCAAGCACAGCAGTTACGGATAGCGCACCCGCTAACGCAGTTTGATTTTGGCGCGTTGGCAAAAGGGGTGGCGTTGGATGCGGCACGCGACATGTTGCACCATCACGGTGTTCGCGATGCGTTAATTAATATTGGCGGTAATATTCTCGCTATGGGTGCCAACAATGGTCGGCCGTGGCGAGTACGCATCCAGCCGGCGACTGATGCAGGTGCGGTTGGCACAATCAATCTTGCCGATGGTGAAGCCATTGCCACATCGGGTGGTGGAGAGCGCTTTTTTATTCACGACGGACGCCGCTATCATCATGTGATTGACCCGCGCAGTGGCATGCCAGCGAAACGTAACCGTGTCGCTACGGTTATCAGCGCACACCAGCAACACGCCGGCGCTATTAGCGATGCTGCGGCTACGGCATTGTTAATCGCTAATGATGAAGAAGCAGCGGTTTTGTTGCGTCGGTTTAAAATAAAAGCAGCACTGCGCGTGAGTGCTGATAATCAGCTGTTACCGACGGCAATGATGCAGATGCGGTTGGCGTTATAATAGCTAGACAACTTAAACGGGGGCGCATTTTGGGCTTTGACGTGAGTTGCAAAGCAGACGGAGCATGCCAAGCTAAGACGCCTTGTAAAACCGTTTTAAAAAAAAACATAAACGCGAATGACCAGCGTTTCGCTTTAGCCGCTTAATCCGGCTAAGCCTTCACCCCAGAGGGTTCGCACTCTGGTCAGTGGAGTCATCTTGCGAACTCGCTATTTATTGTGCTGTCTAATAAATAGTTAAACTTTTGATGGCTGGCGTTGTGTTCGCTACGTTTAGCGGGCCTGCACAATGCGACAACGAACGCTAAACTAAGCATGTAGCGCCGGTTGTGTAGCCCTTGCGGACGGGGGTTCGAATCCCCCCGCCTCCACCAATAAATTTTCCAGTAACATACACTGAAATCCATAAAAGCCAATTAGGTTAAGCCTTTCTGGCTTTTTTATTGTCCAATGCTTTCCACTAAGATAGAATAAGATGTATCTCTATGACTGAGGTATATTTTCGGAGTATATCTCGACTTGAAAAACTGATGCTCCACTTTAGAGTGTAAGCATGGATAAACTTACAGCATTAACCGCTAGCAAGCAAAACCACAAGTAAGAGCTACAGGGCTTTTTACCTCCTGATACAGAAGAAGATAAGTTGGAACGTTTAGCTAAACTTATCAAAGCCGATAGCCAAACGTACTTTGAACAAAAAGAGACAGTTCAATTAATGTTTTAAGCCAATTATTTAATTCTTGCTCCCCCCCATTTTTTTAAATTATCCGAACGCACTTAATAAAGATAAATATGCAATATTAGGAAAATTATTTTTAATACGGTTAATCTACGTTTATTGCCTAATTAATCAATAAATAATATGCTCTGAAACAATCGGTAAAACAAAGCGTGATTTTCTATAGTGCTGCCGTTGTTGCTTATGCAAAGTTAATAACGGTTTCTTTTGGTGCTGTGCGCCATGCGATGGCGTACACTATTTCATAAGTTGCAGGGACTCGCCCTGCTTCATCGGCAAACAATTTTTCATACTCCGTCATTGCTGCTTGCCATTGTCGTCGTCCAGTAAGTCCTCGCCGCCGCGTTTGTAGTGCGCAGCCTGCTCCCCAATTATGTACTTCGCGCAACGCATCTTCGGCGGCGGCATAGGTTAATGTTAATTGTTCCATTTCTAACATCGGCTCGCTAAAACCGGTTTGTACTAGCAAGTCGCCAATGTCGTGCATGTCCATAAACGTGTGCATCCGCAGTGGTGCATCTGGTTCTGTTTTGGCAAAAGCAGCGCGCGCTTCTCGCAGAGTGTCTGGTCCTAGTGTACTGAATATTAGCAGCCCTGTTTCGGGCTTAAGTGTGCGCGCAGCTTCTTTTAATGTTTGTTTTATGTCCGCCCATTCAAAACACAAGTTGGACCACAGCATATCCAAAGAAGCTGACTGTAGTGGCAAAAATTCAGCATCGGCCAGCACACGATAGCCCGAAGCGTGATGCAATACCGGCAGAGCAAAGTCCAGTGCAATTACTTGCGCTGTTGGATAGTGTTTTTGTAATGCTTTTCCGTCACCGCCAATATCTGCGGCCCATTGCGGATTAATGTCAATGCAAACCAGTCGTTCGGCTAGCCGTTCTCCGATAACAGCTGTCGCATCATCTGCTATCGCTCGAGAAAAGGCTCGACGTACCTGCGCTTTGTCAGTTGCGACGCTCATCCTCTTGAGTGTCATTAATAATTTGTGCTTCTGCTTCTACTATGCCGTCATCGGTGGGTCGGTTTGGTGTCGGCTGAGCTTTCACCGGAAAAAGTGCAATGGCGAGTGCTAATACATCGCTTAAATAGCCGGGAAAAAATAACAATATGCCAACTGCCCACAATTTGCCAAATCCGATAAGGGCTCCCAATCCAGCACCGCTTTGTTCGCGCATAATGCGAATGATTTCACCAAATCCGATTTTGGCAACTTTGATTAGTAACGCGCCCAGCCCCATGGTGATAAACAAATATAGCAGTGCCACCAGCGGTGATTCCACTACCCAACTGATGAGTAGGTAAATTTCTAACACGGGCAGCAGTAGTACAATAAAAAATAATAATGAAAACGGCATGGACTTTCTCGCAAGGTGCGCGCGTCGTTGTGTTTTGCAACGCGCCGGATGATTTTTGCGCGCAAAACATCGCGCGGCGGCTGGTCAATGACAAAATTACAGCCTGCGTTAATATTTTACCTGCCTGTCGCTCCATTTACCAATGGGAAGGAAAATTAAAGGAAGAAAATGAAATCCCACTGTTAATTAAAACCACCGCCGAACGGATAAGTGATGTGGAAACCACTATTCGCCAACTGCATCCTTATGAAATGCCGGAAATTATCGTACTGCCGATTGTTGGCGGTGGCGATGACTATTTGCGCTGGGTGAGTGAACAATGCGGTTAATTTTCGCACTGTTTGCACTGCTGATTTTTGGCACGGTTTTCGCTGAACGACTGGATCCGTTGCCGCCGGAAGAAGCTTTTGTATTTTCGGCAACGGCTACCAGCGATGGTGTACAAGTGGTGTACGCCATGCCAGAAGATTTATATTTGTATCGTACGCGTTTTTCGCTGACTACGGCAACTCCTGGGTTTTCGGTAAAACAGGTGGATTATCCACCGGGAATCTGGCATGACGATCTCTATTTCGGAAAAATGGAAGTGTATTACGGTCTCGTAACATTACGGGCGCAAATAGCCGGAGAGGGGGAATTTAATCTTGTTGTCATTTCCCAAGGTTGTGATGAACAACTGGGTATTTGTTATCCGCCACGGGAAGATACAGCATTGTTGCGAGTAGCAGATGGTCAATTGTCGCTCCCGTCTTCTACACCGACTGCCAATGATGCTGCACCTGCTGATGAGGCCGCCGCCGCCGCCGCCGTTGTTGGTGATAACCTATGGCGGGCGATTATTGTGTTTTTTGGCTTTGGGTTGTTACTGGCGTTTACTCCTTGTGTACTGCCAATGATCCCGGTGCTTTTGGGAGTTATCAGCGGTGGTGCTCGCGAACGCCGTCGCGTGATGGCGCTTACGATTGCCTATATTATTGGCGTTTGTGTGACTTTTACCGTATTAGGCGTTATTGCTGGATTATCTGGACAACTGTTATCTGCTACCTTGCAACAGCCGCCGGTTTTGGCGGTATCAGCGCTAATTTTTGTTGCGCTGGCGTTATCGCTGTTTGGTTGGTACGACTTACAAGCGCCAGCATTTTTGCGTAACCGGTTAGCTAAAAGCGGTACCGGTAGCATCGGTGGTGCGGTGGCGATGGGAGCTTTTTCGGCAGTGGTAGTTAGCCCTTGTGTGGCGGCACCGCTGGTTGGTGCGCTTATTTATATTGGCAATACCGGTGATGCTTTTGGCGGTGGCGTATCATTATTTGCGCTGTCTTTGGGAATGAGTGTGCCACTGATAATTGCCGGTGCTACTGCGGGCGCTGCGCTACCTAAGGCCGGCGAGTGGATGAATGACATCAAGCGGATATTGGGTGCGTTGATGCTTGGGGCGGCAGTGTGGGTGGCGTCTTCGCTGCTGTTTGCCACAGTGGTGGTATTTCTATACGGTGCCGTGCTGATTCTCATCGGTATTTTTATGCGTGTATTAGAGCCGTTGCCAGCTGCTGCCGGGAGTGTGGCGCGTATTGTCAAAGCACTGGGTGTTCTCTCCCTACTGTGGGGTAGCGCTATGGTTATAGGTGCGGCAAGTGGCAGCCGCGATTCGCTAGCGCCGTTGTCACACTGGCGTAGTGATGGTGCGATTGTATCGGTGACGGCATTAGATTTTTTGCCGGTGCAATCAGAAAATGAATTGCAAAAAGCAATTAACGCTGCTGGTGGGCGTTTGGTTATGCTGGAGGTGTACGCCGATTGGTGTGTGTCGTGTAAGGAAATGGAGCGGTTTACATTTTCCAATGAACAAGTACAGAAAAAACTGCAACAGATGGTGTTGCTCAAAGCCGACGTTACTGCCAATAGCGAAGCTCACCAAATCTTGCTCAAGCATTTTGGTTTGTTTGGGCCGCCGGCAATTATGTTTTTTGATGGAGACGGTCAGCTAATTAAAAATGTCCGCGTAACGGGTTATCAATCTGCTGCTGATTTTTTGCGCACACTCAATGCTGCCGGCATTGGTTAATTTATTGAGTTAATGTGGATGATTTCAATATCATCGGAACGTAAGTCCGCATAACCGGGTGCGGTCTCCCAGTCTGGCAGGCAACAACGAGTGAACGAGCGCTCACTCTCTGTCCATTTCTCTAATTCTGGTGTGTGAGTGTGTCCGTGTACCAACGTTGTGCAATTGTGTCGTTGCATCGCCGCCGTTGCCTGAGAATGATCAATTGTCGCTGGCTGCCGGCGTTTTTGGCTTTGTCGCCGTATTGCCTGTGCGAGCCATTGTCGCCAAGTTAGTGGTAAAGCGTTACTAATGGCGACAAAAACTGTGCTATGAACCAGCTGACGATAACGCAAGTAAGCAGCATTAGCACATAGCGTGTCACCGTGCATTAATAACATTCCTGCTATCGCATATTCATCGGGCAGTAATTGTGCACCAGCAGCCTTGCAAAAGCGCGCGCCCAATAAAAAGTCTCGATTGCCGTGTTGAATGCATATCCGCACCCCGGAGGCACTTAATGCGGCAAGTTCATCTACCGTATTAATGGCAAGTGGGCTGTTGTCGTTATCGCCCAGCCAAACGTCAAAAATATCGCCCAGTAGATATAGCTCGTCCGCCTGTGATGCAGTATGGCGTAAAAATTCATAAAAAAGTGTTGTGCGCGCCGATTCAACTGCGCTTAAATGTACATCAGCAACCGCCAGTCGGCGGGGGAGTAAACTCAAGTGCTGTCTTCTTCAACGAGGTCTACCGATTCAATAACTACGTCTTGTTCGGGGACGTCGGAGTGACCGGAGCGCTCGCCAGTGGCAGCTTCGCTGATGGTTATGCTTACATCGGTACCGTTTATTACCTTGCCAAATACACAGTAACCAAAACCTTCGTCGGTAGGCGCTGTGTAATCCAAAAAGTCGTTGTCGCAGACATTGATAAAAAACTGACTGGATGCCGAATGCGGTGCCGGCAAGCGTGCCATGGAAAGAGTGAATTTTTTGTTTTTGAGTCCGTTGGCTGCTTCGTTAAGAATGGGCTCTTCGGTCGCTTTAAGATACATGCCACGTTCCAAACCACCACCTTGAATCATAAAATTGGGAATGGCGCGGTGAAATAGCGTGTTGGTATAAAAACCACTTTTAGCATAACGCAAAAAATTAGCTACTGTTGCCGGTGCTTGTTCGGGATACAGCTCGGCAACTATCACGCCGTAGTTGGTAAGAATGCGGACGAGGGGATTGCTCATTGTGCCGATTTCTTTTCTACAATTATTGCTTTTTCAATGATGACCGAAGTTGCAGGGACATCGGCAAAAGGTCCGACATTTTTTGTGGGTGCGGCAGCAATGGCGTCAACTACTTCCTGTCCCTCAACTACTTTACCAAATACTGCATAACCGGGATTAGACGGCGAACGATCTAAGTTACCATTGTCGTTTAGATTGATAAAAAACTGACTGGTTGCCGAATGTGGATCATTGGTGCGTGCCATAGATAGGCTATAGCGTAAATTTTTAAGTCCGTTGCCGGCTTCATTTTGAATTGGTGCAGCAGTTTCTTTTTGTTTCATTTCAGGACTGAACCCGCCGCCTTGGATGACGAATCCCGGAATTACGCGGTGAAAAATAAGTCCATCAAAAAAGCCGTTTTCAACGTAAGAAATAAAATTAGCGGCGGTGAGAGGGGCGTTTTTTTTGTCTATTTCTATTAACATTACCCCTTTGTTTGTAGTCATTTCAACCCAAGCAGTTGTGGTGTCATTAGCAGCGGAAGTGCCATTTTCCTGTGCTTGGGCGACCCCGAAAGGCGCTAGGATAAAGGCAATAAGTGATACGAAGGCTTTTTTCATGGCAAAATCTCTTTTTTCAACGACATAATTCTATCTAATTCTCTTGTCTATCTCCAAAACACCGATTCGCACCCGTTTTGCACCCAGCCCTTCTGGTTTTTTGCATTTGGGAAATATTCGTGCAGCATTATTTAATTGGTTGCTCGCCAAATCATTGGGTGGCACTATGTTGTTGCGCATTGAAGATACCGATGCCAATCGTAGCGGCGATAATTATGCGGCAGCGATTGAAGACGATCTCAGCTGGCTTGGATTGGATTGGGCAGGAACTCCTATTCAACAATCGCAGCGAACAACGGAATATAACCAAGCGTTGCAAACACTGCTGAATAATGAAAAAGCCTATCATTGTTTTTGTTCGCCAGAAGCACTGAAAGCAGAACGTGCTCGGCAGCTTCAGGCTGGGCAACCACCACGTTATTCGGGTGTGTGCGCGCGCGGGTCGGTACAAGAAGCGCAACGGCGATTGAATAACGGGGAGCCGGCTGTGGTGCGCTTTCGCATGCCAGCGACAGAAATTGAATTTAATGACATTGTTTACGGGAGCATGAATTTTGACGGCGGTGACATTGGCGATTTTGTGTTGCGGCGAGCGGACGGTACGTTTTCATTTTTCTTTGTTAATGCGGTGGATGACGCATTGTGCGGTGTTACTCACGTTTTGCGTGGTGCTGATCACTTGGCTAACACGCCACGGCAGGTAGCACTGCTATCGGCATTGATGCTGAAATTTCCGACATATGGTCACGTACCATTAATAAATGATGTTGACGGTAGACCTCTGTCCAAACGCAATGACCGTGACGGTATGTCTTCGTTGCGAGATTTGCGAAAGAAAGGCTATATACCAAAGGCAATTGTGAATTATTTGGCGCGGTTGGGGCACACCATTGCCGATAACCAGTTGTTGACGTTGGCAGAATTGGCATCAATTTTTAACACAGAGGCACTGAGTAAAGCGCCGTCTAAATATGATGGTGCACAGTTAGCACACCGCCAAAAAGAAGCGACATTGATACTGGATGCGGCGGAATGGCGGAGTTGGTTGTGTTCAGTATTGCCGGCGACGTTGGTGGACAATCCGGTTTTTTATGAAGGAGCACGCGAAAACATTGTTTTGTTCAAAGAGGCCAAAGAGTGGGCGGCAGTAGTGGATGCTGAAAACCTACAATTTACCGAAGCAGCACAGCAGGCATTGGCGGATGCGAATTTTTATCATGCGGCGTTGGCAGAATTACAAGATGATATGGAGTGGAAGTCGTTTTGTGTCCGCGTGGGCAGCGTAACTGGAAAAAAAGGCCGTGAGTTGTTTTTGCCATTGCGGGCAGCGCTGACTGGGCGCACTGACGGACCGGTCATGGGACCGTTATTTACGTTAATAGGCAAAAAAATGGCGCACGCGCGAATTTGCCAGCACACCTAATTTCATCAAAAATAATATGTTGATAAACAGCACGTTAAATTTAGTTTTATCTGTCTTTAAAATTAATTTTCGTGCTTGGTGGACTCGCACAAAGAGTCCAATTAAAAATGGTATTATTGATATCGTCCGCACCAACAGAAAGGCAAATATATGAAAATCGGATTTATCGGATTGGGCAATGCGGGTGGTAAGTTGGCGGGTAGTTTATTGCGTAAAGAATTTGATTTGACTGTGCACGATTTGCAGCCTGCCGCGGCTAAACCCTTGCTAGATAACGGCGCCAAGTGGGCGCAAACACCGCGTCAAGCGGCAGTGGATGCCGATATGATAATTACTTGTCTGCCCTCGCCTGCTGCTAGCGCTGCTGTGATGGAAAACGCTGACGATGGGGTGTTGTCGGGACTCAAGGCAAACGTTGTGTGGGGGGAAATGAGCACTACGGACGAATCGGAAGTGCGTCGTTTAGGCGTTAAAGTATTAGCTGCCGGTGGACAAGCGCTGGATTGTCCAGTATCGGGTGGCTGTCATCGTGCCGCCACCGGAAATATTTCTATTTTTGTGGGTGGTGAGCGGCACACGTTTGAGCGCGTGCTGCCGGTACTCAAAGCGATGGGGCGGGACATTTTGCATACGGGTGGGTTGGGTTCAGCGTCGGTGCTGAAAGTGCTGACAAATTATTTGGCGTCGGCAAACCTTGTGTCATTGTGTGAAGCGTTGGTTGTTGCCAAATTGGCGGATATGGATTTAAATGTGGCTTATGAGGCTATTCGTATTTCATCCGGCAATTCTTTTGTCCACGAAACGGAGAGTCAAGTGATTTTGAACGGTAGTCGCAATATTGATTTTACGATGGACTTGGTGCTCAAAGATGTTTCTCTATTTCAAACTCTTGCTGACAGGATAGGGGCACCATTGGAGTTGTCGCCGTTACTGGTTTCTATTTTTAAAGATGGCGCTGCTCGTTATGGTAAACGGGAATGGTCATCCAACATTATTCGCCGTCTAGAAGATGCCTGTAATACCAGTGTCCGTGCGCCGGGTTTTCCGGCACAGATGATTGATAATGAGCCAGAGACGACGGGAGCCGAAGTCATTCCCAATCGTTCATAACTGTTGTGACCGCCGAAGCAATAAAAGTCGCCACGTGGAATGTGAATTCTGTTCGCGCTCGCCTGCCGCATGTGCTGTTGTGGTTGCAAGAAGTAAAGCCCGATGTTTTACTGTTACAGGAAACTAAAAGTATGGACGATAAATTTCCATATGTAGACATTGAAGCGGCGGGGTACGAGGTGGCGCACTATGGTCAGCCGGCCTATAACGGCGTCGCTATTATCAGTCGCTTACCATTAACAGAAATTATCCAAGGGATGCCAACCCGTGCCGATGACCCGCAGGCACGGGTACTGGCTGCTACGATAAAGCCAGCGGATAAGCCGGTACGATTAGTATGTGCATATGTGCCCAACGGACAAAGTGTGGGCTCGGACAAATATCTCTACAAATTAGAGTGGTTGGCCGATTTTTGCGATTATCTGTCAGATGCTCGTGCCCGTTATACGCGGGTGGTCGCCGGTGGTGATTACAACATCGCACCGGAAGCCTCGGATATTTATGATGCCGAAGCGTGGGGAGAAGAAGTGCTGGCTTCACCGCCGGAGCGTGCGGCATTGAAACGGATTTTGGACGTTGGTTATGCGGACGCACACCGTTTATTTGAACAACCGGAAAAAAGCTTCTCGTGGTGGGATTATCGAGCTGCCGCATTTCGCCGCAACATAGGAGTGCGTATAGATTTACTGCTGTTATCGGCAGACTTGAGCAAAAAATGTGTGTTTTGTGCCCCCGACATCACGCCACGTAGCTGGGAACGGCCATCTGACCATGCGCCGGTAGTGGCGAATTTATTGCTAAATTAAACGAGCTTTTATTTCAGTAGATGGGTGGTATTGATAAGCACACTGGGAGTGAACAATGTACACGACCTCATTCAGTTTGGTAAGTATAGAAAGATGAGTGCGAGTTTGTGCACATGTAGTAATTTAGTGTTATAAGTCTGTATTGTGTGGGATTTTTGGATTGACAGAGGCGGTACTTTTACCGATATTGTTGCGCGACGCCCCGACGGCGGTTTGGAAACACGCAAGTTGTTGTCCGACAATCCGGAACAGTACGAAGATGCCGCCGTAGCCGGAGTGCGTGATTTATTAGGATTGGCAGCCAATGCGTCGTTGCCAGCCAATGCGGTCAATGTCATCAAAATGGGTACTACGGTTGCTACTAATGCTCTTTTAGAGCGCGTGGGAGCTCGCACTGTTTTATTGATTACCGCAGGTCTTGCAGACTTGCCGTATATTGGTGAACAAAATCGCCCACGGTTGTTTGATTTGCATATTTGCCGTCCCAACATTTTGCCTGAGCGAGTAGTTGGCATTTCTGGGCGATTGGACGCGGAAGGAGGTATTATCACTCCGCTGGATGAATCGGCAGTGCAGACGGTATTGCAGGCAGCATTTGATAATGGTATTCGCAGCGTGGCAATTGCTTTTATGCACAGCTATCTCAATCCGGTACACGAGAAGAGGGCAGCGACGATTGCAAAAGAAATTGGTTACACGCAAATATCAATCGGTCACGAGACCAGCCAGCTTATTAAAATTGTCCCTCGTGCTGATACGGCTGCACTGGACGCTTATCTGACACCGCTCTTGCGTCACTATGTAGATGGTGTAGGACGAATGCTGGGTGCGTCTTGCGGTGGTCGGTTGTTGTTTATGCGATCTAACGGTGGGCTTGTCGCCGCTAATTTGTTTCAGGGGCGAGATGCGATTCTTTCGGGGCCTGCCGGCGGTGTGGTGGGTATGGCACGCACTGCCGTTGCGGGAGGGTATGACAATGTTATCGGGTTTGATATGGGCGGCACGTCCACTGATGTTTGCCACTATGCTGGAGAATTTGAGCGCAGCAGTGACAGTGAAATTAGTGGTTTGCGGTTACGCACGCCTATGATGCGTATTCATACAGTGGCAGCCGGTGGAGGTTCCATATTGCGTTATGAAGACGGACGCTGCCAAGTAGGACCGCAAAGCGCTGGTGCTAATCCTGGTCCTGCCTGCTATCGCCGCGGTGGGCCGCTGACAGTAACTGATTGCAATGTCATGTTGGGACGTATTCAGCCGACACATTTTCCTCGTGTTTTTGGTAAGAACGGAGATAAATTATTAGATGCGGCAGTAGTTAAAAAACAATTTATTGCCTTGGCACAGACCGTTGCCGAAGAGTCTGGCAACTCTCCCTTGTCACCTGAAGAAACGGCGGTTGGATTTCTTCGCATTGCCATAGAAAACATGGCCAATGCCATTAAAAAAATTTCAGTGCAGCGCGGTTATGATATTACGTCGTATGTACTTAACAGTTTTGGCGGAGCCGGAGGCCAACACGCTTGCCAGGTTGCCGATGCGTTGGGAATGAAAACAGTTTTTACACACCCTTTCGCTGGTGTTTTATCGGCTTATGGAATGGGGCTTGCCGATATTCGCGCGCTACGGGAACGACAATTTGAGTGCTTGGTAGATGCTGTTGTTGAAGCGGATGCAGCGCTGGCGGATATGGTAGAGGGGGCGGTGGCGGAAGTCATTGGTCAAGGCGTCGCCGAAGCTGGTATTGATATCGTCAAGCGTGTTCGCCTGCGTTACGAGGGGTCACACCAGACGTTGACTGTTCCCTTTGGCACTGCAGAAAAAATGCGGGTAGATTTTTCAGCAACTCATAAAGTTCGATATGGATTTGTTGCTGACGAACGGGCGCTTGTTATGGAAGCGCTAGAAGTGGAGGTAATTGGTCGCAACACACTGCCGCCTGAAAATGTCTGTGAGTCGGTAACAACATTGCCAATTCCGACCGATACAGTGCGCGCTTATATTGATGGCGAATGGCGGCAGACGCCCCTGTATCGCCGAGGTGATTTGCTGTCTGGACAATCATTAGAGGGGCTTGCCATTATTAGCGAAGAGACGGCTACCACCGTGGTAGAAGACGGCTGGCAGGCGCATGTTAATTCCTACGGACATTTGATTCTTCAGCGCATTCGGATGCGTGCCAAAGAAAATATTGCTGGTGGGTGTCCTGACCCAGTTATGTTGGAAGTGTTTAATAATTTATTTATGTCTATTGCCGAACAGATGGGCTGGACATTAGCCGATACCGCGTATTCGGTCAACATTAAAGAGCGGTTGGATTTTTCGTGTGCATTATTTGACGCTGGCGGTGGACTAGTTGCCAATGCTCCGCATGTGCCGGTACATTTGGGTTCTATGGGCGAGTCGGTGCGTACCGTCATTCGCCAATGTGGTGACACTATGCAGCCGGGTGATTCGTTTATGCTCAACTCGCCCTTTGATGGTGGCACTCATCTTCCCGACATTACCGTTGTCTCGCCGATTTTTGATGATACTGGTGTGCATATTCGCTTTTTTGTCGGATCGCGTGGTCACCATGCTGACATCGGCGGACGAACTCCCGGCTCAGCTCCGCCCGACAGCCGTCACATTCAAGAAGAAGGAGTGCTTATTAGATGTTTCAAAATGGTGAGTGGTGGGAAATTGCGTGAAAAAGCCATTCGTGCTTTATTAGCTGTCGGACCCTACCCTTGCCGTAATATTGCACAAAATATTGCTGACTTGCAGGCGCAACTGGCGGCCAACGAAACTGGCATCCGCGAAACTCAAAAAATGCTTGCACAATTTGGGTGGGAGGTAGTGCGCGCATACATGACACATGTGCAGGACAACGCTGAAGAATCCGTGCGCCGTGTTATCAAAAACCTAAATGGAGGAACTTATGTTTATCCGCTGGATAGTGGCGCGAAAATTTTGGTACGTGTTGACATAGACCGTGCAGCACGCACGGCGTGCATAGATTTTTCTGGTACTTCATTGCAGAATTCCGGTAACTACAACGTGCCGTCGGCGGTGTGCCGTGCGGCAGTATTGTATGTATTGCGTACACTTGCTGGTGCCGACATCCCGCTCAACGAAGGCTGTCTTAATCCTGTTAGCATCATCACGCCGGCAGGTAGTATGCTTAATCCAGACTATCCAGCGGCGGTTATCGCCGGCAATACCGAAGTTAGTCAGGCGATTGCCAACTGTCTGTTGGCGGCGGTGGGAGCACAAGCTAATTCGCAGGGAACAATGAATAATTTTGCGTGGGGAGATGAAACATTGCAAAATTACGAAACCATCGGTGGTGGCACTGGTGCTGGCCCGGACTTTGACGGTGCCAGTGCGGTGCAATCACATATGACTAATACTCGCATGACTGACCCAGAAGTATTGGAAAGGCGTTTTCCGGTGCGATTGGAAGAAATGTCTATTCGCACCGGTTCTGGCGGGTGTGGAAAATATAAAGGTGGTTGCGGCACAGTGCGGCGGTTGCGTTTTTTGCGACCAATGACAGTAACCGTATTGACATCACACCGCCGTACGCCGCCCTTGGGTATGGTTGGTGGCGGTAATGGTATGACAGGAGAAAATAGTGTGTGCAAAGCGGACGGTACGATGGTTTACTTGCGTGGTAATGATGAATGCCAAATGGAGGCGGGGGATGTTTTTGTCATGAAAACGCCGGGCGGTGGCGGGTGGGGAAAAACCAGTAATGCCGATTAGGTTGCTCGGCGTACGCCGTTGGAAAGAATTTGGGTATTGTGTGGTGAGTCATGAATAATAAGATTTTTGATATTATTGCTAAATTGTAAAAAACGAATAATGACTCAATTTATGGTACAACTTTTTCCGCAAAAACGGATGAAGATTCTAACCACGAAGAAATTGCGGCGTGGCGTGGCGGTATCTTATGTCTAATTTATTTTCAATCATTCACGGACCCAATCTAAACATGCTTGGCAAGAGAGAAATCGGCATTTATGGGAAGGAAACGATGGACGATATTAATGCTGAAATTAATCGCGAAGCGGATCGGATTGACGTTGCAGTTGATTTTTTTCAATCCAATTCAGAAGGTGAGTTGGTAACGCACATGCAGCAATGCCGAGAAAGAGCTAAAGGCGCCGTGCTCAACGCTGGAGCGTACACGCATTATTCAATCGCTTTGCGCGATGCCATTTCGGCGGCGCAGATTCCAGTTATTGAAGTGCATATATCCAACGTTTACAAGCGGGAAAGTTTTCGCCATGTGTCAGTGATTGCGCCTGTGTGCGCCGGGCAAATTTGTGGTTTTGGTTCGCAAGGATATATCTTGGCGCTTAAAGTGTTGGCTGAAAAATTTGATATTTAATTGATATGAAAAACAGTGAAAAATTGAAAAAAATCCTAGTCATATCAGGACCTAATATAAGCTTTTTGGGAGCGGATGAAACTTCCATTGATGAGCAAATTTTTTTAAAAGAAATTCATAGCACATTAAATTCGATTGGTAGTGAATTTAATGTTGAAGTCGTTTGCGTTCAATTTGATCAAGAAAAAGAAACAATAGACTGTTTACAAAAAGCCACTGATGCGTTTAGGGGAATTATTATTAACGCAGGTATTTTGGCGCGCAATGGTTATGCACTTCGTAACGCCATTGAGGCGTTGGCTGTGCCCTGTGTTGAGGTTTTTGTTTCCAATGTTCATGCCAGTGAAGAATGCCGCCACCAGTCTGTTATCGCTTCCGCTTGCGTTGGTGTCATCGGTGGTTTTGGTATCAAAAGTTATATTTTGGCGCTACAAGCATTAGTCCATCTGAGGGAAGTTTGATGACATATGGTGGAAGCGTGTTGACGGTATGCGCCGGGTATACGCCACAAAAAATCGCAAATAATATTGCGAGTCAACATTTTTTTATTCTCAAAGAATATTGTTGCGCACAAAAATCGGTTGGTGATTTTTTTACTAGAAGCTAGAAGATTGGTTTATCGCCTTGGATCAGTTTGTGTTAATGAACTTCGTGGAGCGATATTTTCAAACCATGCCGTCAATGCAGGATTAGTGGTGCGCCAGTCATAGTCTGGTATTCGAAAAGAGAGCATGTCCAGTAGGCAAAAACAACCGACATCGCTCAGATCAAAACTATCGTTGCGTGTGGCTATGTCTTTATTTAAATACGCTAAAACACTGCCAACCTTAGACATAAGCCAGTCACGCCACGCAGCCGAGTCCATTTCTGGCGCTACACGTTTGGCCATAATAATACTCAACATTGAATCCAGAGCGCCTTCTACCAGTGCGGTTCGGTTTTTTACCGCGGCTCGTGCTTTTGGTTCCGTGGGCAAAAAAGGTGGCGTGCTATTTAAGCTGTCTAAATATTCACAAATCGTGCGTGAATCTATAATGATTTCGCCATCGTCGGCAATGAGTACCGGTACTTTGCGCAATGGATTAGTGGCGAGCAATTGCTCGTCATTTTCCCACGGTGAAGCGGGCGTTATTTCGCAATTAATGCCTTTTTCCAAAATAATAACGTGTGCTTTGCGGGCATAAGGGCTGGTGGGGGTCATAAGTAATTTCATGAGTTGTACCTCGAGGTGATTAATAAATTTCCGCATTGACCGCGGTGACGCAAAGCGTGGTCGACTAATGTCAGAGCCAGCATTGCTTCAGCTACTGGTACGGCGCGGATACCGACACAAGGGTCGTGACGACCTAATGTGGAGACTGTGGTTTCTTCATCTTTTTTGTTTAACGTGCGGCGTGGCAGGCGAATGCTGGAGGTTGGTTTGATTGCCAATCGCGCAACAATATCCTGTCCGGTAGAAATGCCACCCAACACGCCGCCGGCGTGATTGGAAGCAAAGCCGGCTGCTGTCATTTCGTCGCCGTGAACGCTGCCGGTTTGTGCGGCGGCGGCAAAGCCGTCACCAATTTCTACGCCTTTAACGGCGTTAATGCTCATTAACGCTTTGGCAATATCAGCATCCAATCGATCAAACACAGGTTCTCCCCAGCCTGCCGCCATGCCAGTTGATACTACTTCTACTACGGCACCGCAAGAGTCGCCGTCGCGTCGTAACTGTGTGATTTTCTCTTCCATCGCTGGTACTGCGCTGTCGTTAGCAGCAAAAAACGGATTGTGCGCTGTTTTTTCCCATGACTCAAATGGCACCTCAATATTTCCCAATCGCATCAACCTGCCGTGCACGGTAACGCCAAAATTTTTTAGCACTAGCCGTGCTATTGCGCCTGCCGCCACCCGCGTTGCGGTTTCGCGAGCCGAAGCGCGGCCACTGCCTCGATGATCGCGCCGACCATATTTTTTAAAATATGTGTAATCAGCATGGCCGGGACGGAATAAATCGCGTAAATCATCATAGTCATGTGACTTGGCGTCTACATTGCGAATCAGCAAACCGATGGGAACACCGGTGGTGTGCCCGTCAAAAACGCCAGATAAAATTTCCACCGTATCTGGTTCGCGTCGCTGAGTGACGTGGCGTGAGGAGCCGGGACGACGGCGTGCCAAATCGTGCTGAATATTCTCTTCGCTTAGCGGAATGCCGGGCGGACAACCGTCTACAATGCAGCCAATCGCCGGGCCGTGGCTTTCACCAAAAGAGGATACGCAAAATAGTTTTCCAAATGTATTGCCAGCCATTAAATAAAATTATACGCGCCTACAAAATAATCTCAATGATTCCAGATACTTGGCTCGTATAACGATCATTAACCAGAGAAAAAACCATTGCTATTTTGTTGCCCACCAATTGTGTACGATTGAAGCAAATTGCGGGTAATCGCCAGTTGCCTTGTTGTAGCTGCAGTTGCAAATGCCCTCCTTTGAGTGGCCGTTGTTGGGAAATATCAAATTCACCGGCAAACCGTGGTGGCGGGAATCCTTCGCCCCAAACTAATTTTTGCAGATCGCTGACTGCCTGCATTGTTACTTCCTCTGGTGGTGGCACAGCGTCCACATCCCACGCTGATGCTCGGCTATTCATCTCTTCCTCTTCGCAGGCACGAGTAAAAACGTCGGCGAATTTTTCAATGTTCTCTACCGTTACACCAACCGCTTCGGCGTGACCACCAAAACGTCCTGGGATCACTCCGCCTTCAGTGGCAATTTTTTTAATAAGGTTGTGTAACTGCCAACCTTTAGGCGCCCGCCCTGAGCCGCGCCAGTAGCCTTCGTGTGGTGAAAACGCTAGTGCTGGTCGGTGATGTTTTTCACACAGTTGTCCCGCTATCAAACCGAGAACGCCGGGCAACCAATTATCTCGGGCGACGACAATGCCTGCCGGTAGGTGTTCATCCAGCAAAGCGCTGGCTTCGGCCATCGTGTTGCTCATAAGAGCTATGCGGCGGTTGTTCAGCGTATCCAGCTGTGCCGCCAGTCGGCGGGCTTGTGTCATATCGTTTGCGAGTAAAAAACGCACGCCCAGTGCGGCTTTATCAAAGCGTCCGGCAGCATTAAGTCGTGGTGCCAGACGAAAGCTAATGTCGCGGCAGTTAATGTCGTGTCGCGGACTACGTGTATAAACAGACAACGCCGCCAGCGGTGGACTGACTTGACCAGTACGCAACCGTGCCAGACCACCGCCGACCAAAGCGCGATTGATGGCGTCTAACTTTACGCAATCGGCGACGGTGCCCAACGCCACTAAATCCAGATAAGAGCTCATATCAAAATCAAAACCCAAATGCCGCCGTAGTGCGGCCATGGCATAAAAAGCCACACCCACACCTGCCAAGTTTTGTCCGGCATGATTTTCGCCGAGTCGCGGATTAACCAGACAATCCGCCGGTGGTAGTTCGTCTCCCGGCAGATGGTGGTCGGTGACACATACCGTCAAACCAAGTTCTTTTGCCCTCGCAATTGCCCGATTAGCGTTAATGCCATTGTCCACCGTCAACAATATTTGTGAGCCGTTGGCGGCTTCCGATTCCACAATGGCTGGATGCAGTCCGTAGCCGTGTGTTTGGCGTTCGGGGATTGTCCACGACACCGTCGCATTCATGCGCTGCAAACACTTTACTGCTAGTGCTGTAGCACTCATACCGTCGGCGTCATAATCGCCTACTACGCAGATTGGCTGCTTATTTTTCACTGCGGTACTCATCAAGTCACAAAAACGTTCAATGTTGGGCAAAAAATCGGGTGTGGGCAAAGTTTGCAACGAGGGAATGATTTCTTTTCGTCCATCAATCCCTCGTCCTGCCAGTAATCTTGCTGTTATAGGCGGTAGACCTTCATCACATAATTTCTTTTGTAAAATGCGGCAGACCGGCCGAATTTTAATTTTAGGATGAGTAAAATCGTTCATCGTTTATCTATTACCTGCAAGCCGCCGCTACCGGCAACAATAACCACATCGGCGCGGCGAAGGGAAAAAATGCCATTTTCCACCACACCGGCGATGGTGTTAATGTTTTTTTCCATTGTTGTCGCATCGGTAAGGTCTAAACCAGATACATCTAAAATCCAATTTCCATTGTCAGTCACGAAACCCTCCCGCCAGCGCGGGTTGCCACCCAACGCCGTGAGTTTACGTGCCGCATAAGAACGTGCCACGGGCAATACTTCCACCGCTAGTGGAAAGCGCCCCAAGCGCCGCACCGATTTTTTATCGTCTACAATGCAGACAAAATGTCGAGCGCAACAGGCTAGCACTTTTTCGCGTGTGTGAGCGCCACCACCTCCTTTGAGCATTTGCCGGTTGTCGTCAATTTCATCGGCACCGTCTACGTACACGTCTAATTCTTGCGCGGTTTCCAAACATTTAAAGCCGGCAGTTTCTAGTTGCCGGGCGGTACGCTCGCTGGCAGCTGTAACTGTTCCACGGCTGCCAGCAGATTCGGCTAACAAATTAATAAAACAGTCTACCGTAGAACCGGAACCTATGCCCAGCCTCGTTTCTTTATTAATAAAACGTAATGCTTCGCGTGCCGCTGCTACTTTTTGTTCCAGTTGTGTATCCATAAAATTAACTTCGCATTCTAATGTTGTCGGGGTCGTGTGCCGGTTGATGTTGAATAACCGCCGTGCGCCGGCTGCCCAGTATTTCAACCGTAAATTCGCTTTGCTCTTGTGCTAGTGCGGTATCCAAATAGCCTACGGCAAAACTTTTTTTGACAAAGTGGCCATAACCGCCGGAAGTAACAAAGCCTGCATATTTGT
Organism: Candidatus Persebacteraceae bacterium Df01; assembly: GCA_030386295.1. Lineage (NCBI taxonomy): Bacteria > Pseudomonadati > Pseudomonadota > Gammaproteobacteria > Candidatus Tethybacterales > Candidatus Persebacteraceae > Candidatus Doriopsillibacter > Candidatus Doriopsillibacter californiensis. The sequence goes on from JANQAO010000001.1 coordinate 202,911, forward strand.
CGTCTTTATAAATAGGTTCATCGCCATTGGCATCGGCATCATCGGCGTCTATCACTAAGTTAACTCGCCGTCGCGTTGAACCGTGTATTCTCTCGGATTGAACTGCCGCTTTGCCGACAAAATCGGCGGTTTTGTCGTGAGCAACGAAAACGTCCAACCCTGCTTCTGTTGGCGTGAAATCTTCACGAAAATCCATCGCCCAAGCGCCATAATTTTTTTCCAGCCGCATGGACATGAGCGCCCGAGAACCAAAAGGGCGTATTTTTGCGTTAGTGCCAGCGGTCATAAGCGCTTCGTACAAGGCTAATTGGTATTCCGCTGCGCAATATATTTCGTACCCCAGCTCGCCGGTGAACGATACCCGTGCCACAATGGATGGTACTCCGCCGGCTTCCATCCGCCGTACCGACATGAAAGGAAAAGCGGCGTTTGTAACGTCTTCACGCGTAAGGCGTGCTAAAACTTCACGTGCTTGTGGTCCGGCGATGGCGATGCCGTGCCATTGTGATGAGCGGTTACACACTGTTACCCCCGTATCTGGCAAGTGCGATAAAAATACGCGCATGTGTGCCATTTGCGCCGCGCCGGAACCAAATACATAAAACGTTTCTTCATCCAGTCGTGCTATTGATAAATCCCCCAGCAGCCGCCCCCGTGGTGTGAGTAGTGGCGACAGTCGTAATCGTCCTGGTGGCGGCAAATGGCCGGCGAATAGTGAATCCAAATACGCCGCTGCACCGGTGCCGGTAATTTCGTATTTGGAGAAATTGGCGATTTCGATTAATCCCGAGTGTTCCCTGACATGACACACTTCATCGGCAACATGGGCAAACGCATTAGAACGGCGAAACGTTGGTGTTTCCACCGCTGATTTAGTGGTCGGTGCAAACCACAAAACGTGTTCCAAGCCAAAACTCGCGCCAAATACTGCGCCCGTTGCTTTGAATCGCTCATACAATGCAGTAGTGTGCCAAGGTCGCATGACGGGGAGTTCTTCATTAGGATAAGCCACCATAAAACGGCGACCAAAATTTTCAATTACTTTGTTAACTGTGTAATGACGGGTGGCAAAATCACCATATCTCGCAACATCCATGGCAAACACATCCATGCCCGGCTCGCCTTCTGTCATCCAGTCAGCAAACACTTTGCCGAGGCCTGCTCCTTGGCAATAACCGGCCATTACGGCACATGCTGACCAGTAATTGCGTAGCCCCGGAACTGGTCCTACCAAAGCGTTGCCATCGGGGGCAAAGGTAAAAGGTCCGTTCACTACTTTTTTAATGCCCGCCGTTTCTAGTGCCGGAAAATGCGCAAATGCCGTTTCTAGCCGTGTTGCAATGCGCGGTAAATTGTCGGGCAGTAGCTCGTGACCAAAGTCCCACGACGTGCCGTCTACTGCCCATGGTTTGCCGCCTTCTTCGTAGGTGCCGAGCAACATGCCCATGCCTTCCTGCCGACCATAAGCGTTGCCGTCAAAGTCTACCATCGCTGGCAGCTCACGTCTGAGGGCTTCAATTTCTGCTAGCGGTTCGGTAATCAGATAATGGTGCTCCATCGCTTGTAGCGGCAACTCTATGCCCGCCATACGCCCAACTTCGCGTGCCCACAAGCCGCCAGCGTTTACGACAATTTCGGCTTGTACGGTTCCAGTTTCAGTTGTGACATTCCAACCGCTGTCGTTGCGAGCTTGCAAAGCGGTCACGCGGGTGTGTTGTAACACGGTAGCCCCTGCTTGTTGCGCAGCTTTGGCATAAGCTTGGACGACGCTGGCAGGATCAACGTGGCCGTCCAGCGGGTCGTACAGTGCCCCCAAAAAATGACTTTTGTCAATTAGCGGGTGCTTCTCGTGAGCCTCTTCAAGACTGATAAACCGCATGTCTGGATTGTGCTCACGATTTTTTGCCTGCTCTTGAATAAGATAATTGAGTCGTTCTTCGGTGGAAGCTAGATAAATACCACCAGTGCGATGCAGTCCGATAGATTGACCGGATTCTTCTTCTAATTGTGGGTAAAATTTGAGCGTATGTAGTTGTAGCGCAGACAAATTAGCATTTGAATTAATAATATGAAATTGTCCTGCCGCGTGCCAAGAGGAGCCGCATGACAATTCGCGCCGTTCCAACAAGATAATGTCGCGCCAGCCTTTTTTTGCCAAGTGGTACAAAATACTACAACCAACTACGCCACCACCAATGATGACGACACGAGCGTGTTGAGGTAAATCTGCCATGACAGTCCTTTCTTTTCGTTACAATGCCTCTTTGGGTATCGCTAATCGGATTGTGCCATGCGTTTGCTTTTTTTTATATCATCAGCCATTTCAATTGCCTTTGCTGTATTGGCGGACAATATAAATAACGTGTGGCTTAAAATTAATAATACTGTCATACACGCTGAAGTGGCGGCAAGCAAAGCGGCGCGGGAGGAAGGATTGTCGTACCGTGACGCATTAGCTGCCAATGCCGGTATGTTGCTGGTTTTTGAGACTTCTCGTAAGGTTTGTCTGTGGATGCCGGAAGTGCGGTTCGCATTAGACGCGGCATTTGTTGATGCGGACGGCGTGATTGTCGGCACTGTACACATGATGCCACATACCGATACGCTGCACTGTGCCCCGCAGCCGGTTTTGTATGCGTTGGAAGTCAACGCCGGCTGGTTGGAGGCAAATGAGGTTCGGGTGGGTGACAAGGTTCACGGTTTGTCAACGAGCAATTAATTTTGGCGCACGCTGCGTTTAGAAGCGGCGTACAATATCAGCATGAATTTTTTATTGCGCGAGTGTGAAATTGTCGGCGATGGCGGTGTTACCGCTTCCGATGTGCGGGTACGAGACGGACGCATTGCGCAAATCGGAAGCAGTTTGAACGCTGCCGCTGGCGAACGAGTGGTGGAAGGCGGTGGACGATTGCTGTTTCCTGGGGCAATTGATGACCAAGTGCATTTTCGCGAGCCCGGACTTACACACAAAGCCGACATTGCTTCCGAAAGTCGTGCCGCTGCCGCTGGCGGTGTTACTTCGTTTATGGAAATGCCAAATGTTCAGCCGCCGACTTTGGATATGCAACGACTGGAAGAAAAACGCGCCATCGCCGCCGTTCATTCATGTGTTAATTACGCTTTTTATTTGGGAGCGTCCAATGACAATTTAGCCGCTATCGCTGCCGCCGACCCGCGTCGCATCGCTGGAATTAAAATATTTATGGGCGCGTCAACTGGTGATATGCTGGTGGATGATGAAGTTGTTTTGCGGCGAATCTTTGAAGTAGCGCCAACGCTCATTGCCACGCATTGCGAATCCTCGCCGCGTATTCGTAATAATTTGCAAAAAGCACAAAATTTGTACGGAGCCAATATTCCGGCGGCAATGCATCCTATCATTCGAAATGCTGCTGTCTGCTATGACTCTTCGTCTTTGGCGGTATCGTTGGCGCGGGAAACAGGTGCGCGGCTGCACATTTTGCATTTAACAACTGCGCAGGAAATGGAACTATTTGCTCCTGGGCCACTGGATAATAAGCACATCACTGCCGAAGCGTGTGCGCATCATTTGCTGTTTGATGAGAGTGATTATGTAGCGTTAGGGATGCGTCTTAAAACCAATCCAGCGGTTAAAAGCCGCGCCGACCGTGAGGCGTTGCACTTAGCGTTAGCCGAAGGACGTATTGACGTGCTGGCGACCGATCACGCGCCGCACTTACCGGCAGAAAAAGACCAACCTTACATCCAAGCTGCAGCCGGCATGCCGTTGGTGGAATACGCCCTGCCGGCGTATTTGGAGCTAGTGGCAGATGGTGTGCTGACATATGCGCAAGTGGCGACCAAAGCTGCTGGTGCAGTGGCGGATATTTTTTCGATTCGCGAGCGTGGTTATATTCGCGAGGGATATTACGCTGATCTTGTATTAGTGGAAAAAACGCCAGCGGGTACGCCAGCTCGCAAAGCGGTACTCAGTAAATGCGGATGGACTCCATTTGCGGACTATCGGTTTCGTCATTCTGTGCATAGTACCTATGTGAATGGTCATTTAGTGTGGAACGAAGAGGAGATTCAAGAACGCGTGCGTGGCATGGCGTTAGAATTTGATCGGTAGTCAGTTAATCTAAAACGTCCGAAAGACAGGGTTGGTCGCCTGTTTCCAACGTTTGCAATAAGGTGCAATAAGGCAACAATGCTTCCATTTGGTCAATAGCCAATATTGAAAAAGTGGTCGGGGTAGCGAGATTCGAACTCACGACCTCCTGCTCCCGAAGCAGGCACGCTACCAGGCTGCGCTATACCCCGTAAAAAGGCGATTCTATCTGAATTTAAAACGGCGACCTTAACTCTGCGCCTGCCTAACGGTTTTTGTGAAAAAATTCCATCGCGAACCGCGAAAAAACCGCCACCACCATATATAAAAAATGAAGCCGGCAAGGCCACTCGACCAAATTTCCGCATATTCCCATGGTATTGCCTTACGCGACGCCAGTAATATAAAACAGAGGATAATCCACAAACGCGGGTGATGTGGCAGTCGTTGCTTCAATAGTGTGCCGATAAACCAGCCAGCTATAAATAACGCAAATAACGCGATAACGGATGGTTGTTTTTTAAAGAAGGTGCTGTTGAGTGTAGTTGCCAGCATTGCCAAGGTTAAATTAAGCGGATGCAGCGTTTGCCAAAAAACAAACGGTTGCCGCCACAAAGAGAGCAGGCCAAATAAGACGAACAAAAAATAGGCTGCCAATCCGGCTGCTGCGCCTCCAATGACTCCAAATCCCGCCCAATCTTTCTGCGCATCCAACCACCATATCGTTAGGGCACAAATACCAATTAGTTGTGTGAGGAGCACTGCGTCTCCTAGAAAAATGCCGATGCGAAAACCAACAGCAACAAGCGGGCGGCGAGCACTCATTGGCTGGGCGATAGCAGAGAGCCTAATTTTTGTCCAGCGAAAATGTGTACATGCAAGTGCGGTACTTCTTGGTTTGCGTTGGCGCCGTGATTGGCGATGAGTCGGTAGCCGTCCGCTTCTACTCCGAGCAGGCGCGCTACTTCACCGATGTCGCGTATATAGCCAACAATCTCAGCTTCGGAAGCGCGGGCACTGAAATCGGCAAAAGACACATAAGCGCATTTGGTAATTACTAGCGCATGGATGGTAGCTTGTGGACTGATGTCATAAAAAGCCAATGAATATTCACTTTCATATATTTTGTTGCACGGTAGTTCGTTGCGCAAGATTTTGGCAAACACGTTGCTGTTATCATAAATCATGCAAGCTCCCTTTTCGCCGCATTGGGACAGCGTATCTCAATATTATCAATTAATCGTGTTTGCCCCAATGTTGCTGCCACTAGCAACACTATATCCCCACTTGCCGTCGATGTCAGTGTTGTCGCATTGCGACATTCCACATAATCTACAACAAAGCCGTCTGCTTGTAACTGTTGCCGTACCGTAGCTGCCGCTGTTGTCGGTTTTTCGCCAGCGGTAATAGCGGCAGCCGCCGTGCGTAGTGCATTCGGCAGCAAAACTGCTCGTTGTCGTTCGTCGGAGGTGAGATAGGCATTGCGCGAACTCATCGCTAGCCCATCGGCTTCGCGCAAGATGGGCATGGCAGCAATTTTTGTAGGAAAATTTAATTGCGCCACCATCAATTGAACAAGGAATAATTGTTGAAAATCTTTTTTGCCAAAAATGGCTGTTTGTGGGCGCACACAATTCAACAATTTACAAACCACCGTTGCTACTCCCTGAAAAAAACCGGGGCGTGAGCGACCGCATAATTCATCTGCTAGCGGCGGCAGGGTTATTGTGACTGTTTGCGGTAGCGGATACAATTCAGCGTCATTGGGCGCGAACACAATATCGGCAATGTTTTCTAGTCGTGCGCAGTCGGCTTCTAACTCACGCGGATAAGTGGAAAAATCTTCGTGTGGACCAAATTGCAGCGGATTAACATAAACACTGACTACATTGATATCGGCTAGTTGACGGCCGTGGCGCACCAACGACAAATGCCCTTCATGCAACGCGCCCATGGTGGGTGTAAGTGCCACGTGTTTGTTTTCTGGCAGCATCGCGCGTAATTCGTTTACACTGTGCACGATAACGGGCAACATAACAGTTAAAGACAGTTAAAAAGCGTTTTCGGCGGCGGGGAAATCACCGTTTTTGACTGCCTGCACATATGCGATGAGCGCATCTTGCACGCTCTCTGCATCCGCCATAAAATTTTTAACAAACCGTTTGCGGGCGCCGGCAGATAATCCCAGCATATCGTGTAATACCAGTACTTGTCCGTCACAATCGCGGCCGCTGCCTATGCCGATAGTGGGTGGTTGCAAATGTGTGCTCAATTCTGCCGCTAGTACTGCAGGAATCATTTCCAACACCATCGTTACCGCGCCGGCTTGTTCCATACTGAGCGCATCTTCTCGCACTGCCGTTGCCGTGTCGCCGCGTCCCTGAACTTTGTAGCCTCCTTGGGCTCGTACCCACTGCGGCAGCAATCCCACATGGGCGCACACTGGAATACCTCGTTCGGTCAAAAAACGCACTGTGGGTGCCATTGTTAAGCCGCCTTCTATCTTGATAATGGATGCGCCTGCTGCCATTAATTTAACAGCATTGGCAAAAGCACGTTCTGGTGAAATTTGAAAAGTGCCAAACGGCATGTCACCGATAATGACTGCATCTGGCGCACCGGAGCGTACACAACGTACGTGATAAGCCACGTCGGAAAGCCGTACTGCCAGCGTATCTGGCGCGCCCTGCAATACCATGCCTAACGAATCACCTACCAACAAAGCATCTGCACCGGCTTCCGTCAGCAGGTGGGCAAATGTGGCATCGTATGCCGTCAGCACGGCTATTTTTTCGCCGGCGCTTTTTAATTTGAGAAATTTAGAAAAAGCATTGTGTTGCATTGCGAAAATTCTAATCCAAAAGAGTTTTTGTGCCAAACGACAGCAATATAAAGGCTCCGCATAGGATAGAATTAGAAATTTTAATAATGACTTTCACAAACGACAACACCGTGCCTCTGTCTGCGCTTAGCATGAAAGACGTGCCGCATGTGGGTGGAAAAAATGCTTCACTGGGCGAATTGATTGGCGCGCTGTCTTCTGCGGGTGTGCGAGTGCCGGACGGTTTTGCCACAACCTCCTCTGCCTATCGGCGTTTTTTGCGTCAGGGGGGGCTGGATGAAAAAATACAAAACGCTATTACGGCACTGGACGTGAATGATACTCGGGCGTTGTCGCAAACCGCCGGAGAAATCCGTGAGTGGGTTGCGCAAGCCCCTCTGCCATCGGATTTGGAAAGCGATATCCGCGCTGCTTACCGGCAAATGGAAAACGGTACCGCTGCCGTTGCCGTGCGCTCATCGGCTACGGCGGAAGACATGCCGGACGCTTCTTTTGCTGGTCAGCAGGAAACTTTTTTAAATATTTGTGGTGAAGACGCAGTGATTGACGCCGTTCGTCTGGTGTTTGCTTCGCTATTCACCGACCGCGCTGTTTCTTATCGCCATCACCAAGGGTATGACAAACAGGATGTCGCTTTGTCGGTTGCCGTGCAGCGTATGGTACGTAGTGACTTGGCTGCCAGCGGGGTAATGTTTACGTTGGATACTGAGTCCGGTTTTGAAGAGGTAGTGTTTATTACCGGTGCTTATGGGTTAGGAGAAAACGTAGTGCAAGGGAGCGTTAATCCAGATGAGTTTTATGTGTACAAGCCTTCTTTGCGTACTGGAAAAAATGCCATTATTCGCCGTCAGTTGGGTGACAAAGCCGACAAACTGTTGTTTGGTGATAGTACTTGTGTTGGTGGGTCAGTAAAAAACGTGCGTGTGGAAGAAGCTGCCCGTCGTCGTTTTTGTATCACCGATGATGATGTGAACACCTTGGCGCGTTATGCTATGGCCATTGAAGCGCATTATGGTCGTCATATGGATATTGAGTGGGCCAAGGACGGCGTCAGCGGCGACATTTTTATTGTCCAAGCACGCCCTGAAACCGTGAAATCGCGGGCAACAGTAACAACAATTAGTCGTTACCGCATTCTCACCAAAGGCGCGGCGCTTGCCGAGGGTCGGGCGATTGGTCAAAAAATTGGTGTTGGTACCGCGCGCATTGTTGCCGGTACTGCTGACATGCATCGCGTTGAAGCAGGAGACGTGTTGATAGCTGACATGACCGACCCGGACTGGGAGCCGGTCATGAAACGTGCGGCGGGGATTGTCACGCGGCGTGGAGGGCGCACCTGTCATGCGGCTATTATTGCCCGTGAGTTAGGAGTTCCAGCGATTGTCGGTTGCGGTGACACACTCGCCGGCATTGCCGACGGAGGTGCTGTGAGCGTGTCTTGTGCCGAAGGTGACACTGGTCACGTATACGAGGGTGAAACGAAGTTTGTGATTGATGAATTTGCTTCTGACAGTGGCGCGCAGTTGCCCATTAAATTACAAATTAATGTTGCTAACCCTGACTTGGCTTTTGAATTTTCACGCTTGCCTACCGACGGCGTGGGGTTGGCGCGATTGGAATTTATCATCGCCCGTACTATTGGTTTTCATCCCCGTTGCGCATTGGAATATACCGAGCTTCCCGCTGATTTGCGTCAGGAAGTGCGAAAGCTGGCTGTCGGTTATGATAGTCCACGCGATTGCTATGTAGGTAAAATTGCCGAAGGTGTTGCCACGATTGCTGCCGCATTTCATCCGCGTCCGGTAGTAGTGCGGTTATCCGATTTTAAATCTAACGAATATGCTGGGTTGGTTGGTGGACGACGATTTGAGCCAATAGAGGAAAACCCTATGATCGGTTTCCGTGGCGCCGCCCGTTATGTGGATGCTTCTTTTGCCGATTGTTTTGCGTTGGAATGTGAGGCCATGCAACGAGTGCGCGAAGATATGGGTATTGACAACATATGGTTGATGGTGCCTTTTGTGCGCACCGTCAACGAAGCCGAAGCGGTGGTACAAAAAATGCGGACTTTGGGTATTAGCCGTGATGATTGGAAAATCATTATGATGTGTGAAGTGCCTGCCAATGCATTATTGGCCGAACAATTTTTAGATCATTTTGATGGGTTTTCCATTGGTTCTAACGACCTGACTCAGCTTACATTGGCGTTGGATCGAGATTCTGAACTGGTATCTGGTATTTTTGATGAACGAAATTTAGCGGTTAAAATGATGATTTCTCGTGCTATTCAAGCTTGTCGGGAACAAAATAAATATGTGGGTATTTGTGGCCAAGCGCCGTCCGATTATCCCGATTTTGCTAAGTGGTTGATGGAAGAAGGTATTTCCGCCATTTCGCTCAATCCAGATAGCGTGATAGAAGCGCGGATTCACTTAGCCTCAAAAAGTTGATAAAAGTGAGATAATTCTAATGATAGGGTTATGAAAAAACAGGACAATAACAATGAAATTTTTTATTAAGTTTATTGCCACAATATTGATTGTGGTAGGTGCTTGGCTGAGTGTTATCGGTTATTCCTATCGGGCGGAAGAAGCTAGTCACCGTGAGTTTGCCGTGCCAATGTCACAGCCACTGGTCAATATAGCCAGAAACCTGCCTGCCGCGACAAAAGACTCGTTTTTATTTTCGCAATATGGGTTGTTACCATTGTTTGGTGGTATTGGCGGGGTACTTATTTTTATCAGTGTTCTTCTTTCCAATATTGCTAATCGTGAGAAAAAATCAATTCTTTCTGAATTGTCAAAGAAAGACACTCGGATTAAATTGCCTTCATCAGCACAGGGAGCCGAAACGGTTTCAGCTCCTAATAGTGACGTAGTAGCTGATAACACGGAGGAAGAAAATTTTGCCAATGACGATTCTTCCATGCCCAATCAATCAGAAGGACTCTCTGATGACATTAAAACATATGGCAATTTTGAAGATTTGCTTGACATTAACACGCTGGTTTCCTTGTCACAAAGCCATCTTGGACAAGAAGAATGCCAGCGCATAATGCAGATGTTTCGCCCTGACTTGTTGGAGCATAAAGAAATTTTGAGCGAAGAAAGCCTTCATGAAATTACCAAGAGAATTCTAGAATCTGTTATTCTTCGCCATCGGCGGCAAGAAAAAGACATTACGTCGGACCAATTTCGTATACAAGATCGACGGTTGAGCGAGATAGAGAAAGGAACGGTAGTCCGCCGTTATTTTCCGCGCGATAAAGATATTTCCCCCGAAGCAAAAAAACATGTAGGAAAGGTGTACGACTTTAATATGCAATCAGAAATTCAGCAAAATTATCTCAGCGAAGCGGATGATTGGATTGATATTTCTTTACGTAATGCCAAGCAAGTGCTGTCTATGTCGATTGACGAGGACAGCTCCTCTTAAAATTATTGTCCGGCGGAGTGTCTTGCCGAATTGCCATTTTAGGGGCTGGTGCATGGGGAAGTGCGTTGGGGTACGCCATTCGGCAAGACAACGTCATTTGCTTTTGGGCCCGTAGCGATGCCGCTGCCAACAAGGCAGCAGAGCGGTTTGAGGCGCAATACACATCCGATATTGCGGATGCACTCAAAAATGCAGATCTCATTATTATTGCCGTTAGCACAGCGGGCTTTGGCAACATACTTACACAAATCAATTGCCACGCTCCCTCTTCGTGTCCGGTTATGTGGCTAACCAAAGGGTTTCTGCCCAATGGTGACCGCCTGCTACATGATGCTGCCGCCGAACAACTGAATGCTGGTGCATGTTTCGGAGCTATTAGCGGCCCTTCTTTTGCCGCGGATGTTGCCAAAGGGCGCCCCGCCGCATTGGCTTTGGCCGTAAACAAAACGAATATGTTGGAGCCAGTACAAAAAATGTTACACCGCAAAAAATTACGCTTGTATCCTACTGCTGATTTAGCGGGAGTTTGTGCCGGTGGTGCATTAAAAAACGTTATCGCCATTGCCGCTGGTGTCTGTGATGGAATGAGTTTGGGAGCGAGTGCCCGCGCCGCGTTAATTACCCGCGGGCTACATGAAATGGTGATGCTGGGCACCGCATTAGGCGGAAATAGTGATACGTTGCACGGTATTGCCGGTGTGGGAGATTTGTTGCTCACCTGCACTTCTGATTTGTCGCGTAATCGCCGTTTTGGATTAGCGCTGGGAGCTGAGAAAGAATTGCCCGCTAACACTTGTGAAGGAGTTAATGCCGCTGCAGCCGCCCGCCGTTGTGCTCGCCGTTGCGGTGTAGAATCACCGATTATTAACGCTGTTGATGATTTGTTGCAGGGAGTTTTGTCACCGTCAGAGGCGATGAATAAATTGCTTGCTCGGCCGCCGCAATTTCCTGTTTGATGCGTCCCATAGGTTCCATATTGCTTGCATTATGGCTTGCGCTGATTACGCCTTTTTTTTCTTTGCTGGCGATCATTATTACTTTTCTACCAGCACATCGCCGTTATGCGCTTATTTCTCAATGGTCATATTTGGTAATAAAGGCGGCACGGTTGTGTTGTGGCATCCGCTATCGTGTTATCGGGTTGCAAAATCTACCGCCGCAACCTTGTGTGTTATTGTCACGACACGAATCTACATGGGAAACTATTGCTTACCAAGCTATTTTTCCGCCACAGGTGATGGTATTAAAAAAAGAATTGTTGCGTATTCCATTTTTTGGTTGGGGATTAGCTCGTATGAGTCCTATCGCTATTGACCGTGGGAGTGGACGTCGTGCTTTGCGGCAAGTGGAAGAACAGGGGCGAGAGCGATTAGCTGCGGGATTTTATGTGGTGATTTTTCCTGAAGGTACTCGCATGGCTCCTGGTGCACAGCGTGAATATCAATCCGGTGGTGCGTGGTTAGCAAAAAAAACAGGAACCCAAGTAGTACCAGTGGCGGTGAACAGCGGTTACTGTTGGCCCAAGCATTCTTTTTTCAAGCGTTCTGGCCTTATTACCGTGCGTATTGGGACAGCTTTTAGCACGGCGGATTTATCGGTGACCGATATTAATATGAAAGTTAATCAATGGATAGAGTCGCAATCTGATAAAGATGAAAAGGGCTGATAAAATCGGCTTTTCAAGGAATATTATTATGACTTACATTGTGTTGGAAAAATGCATCAAATGCAAATATACTGATTGTGTGGAAGTTTGTCCGGTAGACTGCTTCCATGAAGGGCCAAATATGTTGGCTATTGACCCAGAAGAATGTATTGATTGCTCTTTGTGTGTGCCCGAGTGCCCAGTCAATGCGATTGTTGCCGAAGATGACGTGCCAGCGGGACAAGAAAATATGCTGGAGCTTAATCGAGAATTAGCCGCACAGTGGCCTGAAATTGTAGAGCGCAAAGATCCGCCGGTAGACGCCGACGATTGGAAAGAGACTGACGGCAAACTTAAATATTTGGAGCGTTAGGGCGTTGCCTGTCGCTTTTTTACACGGAAACATGGAATGACAACGGCAGACGCTTCATCATCTGGCGCGCTGGCACAATTGTTGCGTGGTGCTGAAGAGTGCTTGCCTCAAGGAGAATTACAAAAAAAGCTTGCTTCTGGACGCTCACTACGCGTAAAAGTCGGATTTGATCCTACCAGCCCCGATTTGCATTTGGGGCATACCGTGCTGATGCAAAAAATGCGTCATTTTCAAGAACTAGGCCATACGGTAATTTTTCTTATTGGCGATTTTACCGCCATGATTGGAGATCCCAGTGGGCGCAATACTACTCGTCCATCGCTATCGCGCCAGGAAATTGAAAAAAACGCTACTACCTACACCGAACAGGCTTTTAAGATATTGGATCGTGATAAAACTGAAATTCGCCGCAATTCCGAATGGTTTTCGCCTATGGATGCGGCTGACTTGATTCGTTTGGCTTCCTGTCATACGGTGGCGCGTATGATGGAGCGTGATGATTTTTCTGAACGGTATCGCCAACGTCAGTCCATCGCTATTCATGAATTTTTGTATCCGCTGGTGCAAGGATACGACTCGGTTGCTCTCAACGCCGATATGGAATTGGGTGGAACGGACCAGAAATTTAACCTATTAGTGGGGCGCGATCTACAGCGGCAGCAAAAACAAGAAGGCCAATGCATACTAACTATGCCGTTGCTGGAAGGCGTGGACGGCGTACGTAAAATGTCAAAAAGTTACGGTAACCACATTGGCGTTAATGAGCCGGTGAGTGAGATTTATGGCAAGGTCATGTCCATATCGGACGTGCTGATGTGGCGCTATTATGAATTGTTGTCCGCTGCTACCGCTGAAGATATTTTGCAAATGCGTAACAAGGTAGCCGCCGGTGAAAACCCCGTTGTTTATAAGAAGGCGCTGGCGCTTGAGATAGCCGGACGCTATCAAGGTGCGAATGCGGCGGATGCGGCGGCGGCACAATTTCAGCAGCAATTTGTTCGTAGCGAAGCGCCTGATGACATGCCGGAAGCAACTCTTGAAGTTTCATCCAGTGGCGCACCGTTGTTTTACGTGCTCAAAGCGGCACAACTGATTGACTCTTCTTCTGCTGCCAAACGGTTGATTTTGCAAGGCGGGGTTAAAATTAACGGTTGTGCGGTGACCGATCCAAACTATGCCATGTTGCCAGGGCAAAAAGTGGTGCAAGCAGGCAAACGTCGTTTTATGCGTCTTTGTATCGTTACAAAATTGGAGACGGATGTTTCTTCAACAGAATAATTACGCGGTTAATTATTCTCGAGTAGGTTGTGTTTTTGATATAAAAAATTTTAGGCATTGAAAAAAAAATAAGTGATCCTATATAGGAATGGTAAGAAGAAATTAACGGAGTTTGCATGCCTAAAAATAAGGATAAAACAAAAGATAACCTAGAAGCGGCAGAAGACGCGGTGCCGGCGGAAGATGTTGATACTGCCGATACGGCTTCGCTTGAAGACGGACAGACAGCAACTAACAGTGAGCCGGACAAGCCCAAAAGCGATGCTGAAGAATTAGCTGAACTGCGCGATCTTTATTTGCGCTCTGTTGCTGAAACAGAAAACCAACGCCGACGCGCTGAAGAAAAAATAGCTAACGCCAGAAAATTCGCAATTAGCGTTTTTGCGACAAGCATTTGCGATGTTTGTGATTGTCTAGAGTCTGCATCAACCGCTAAAGAAGATGGCATGCGTGAAGGGCTTGAACTGACTTTGCGTAAACTGACAGCGGCGATGGACACTAACGGTATTCGTCCTATTCGTCCTGACGAAGGTGCGTCATTTGACCCTAATTTGCACCAATCTGTTGGTTTTTCTCAAAACAGTGACTTGCCTCCGCAGACGGTGGCTACCGTAGTGCAAACTGGCTACACACTCAACGGGCGAGTCGTTCGCGCCGCTACGATTTTGTTAAATAAACCGCCGGAAGATACTGGCGACAAATCATAAATTTACACACTTGGAGATATATTATGGGTAAAACTATTGGCATTGACTTGGGTACGACAAACTCTTGCGTCTGCGTACTAGAAAACAACAAGCCGCATGTAATTGAAAATTCAGAAGGCGCACGTACTACGCCTTCCATGGTGGCATTTAGTGATGATGGTCAAACGCTGGTTGGCGCGGCTGCTAAGCGGCAGGCAGTCACTAATCCCAAAAACACCTTGTATGCGATTAAGCGTCTTATTGGTCGGCGTTATGCTGATGCCGAAGTCAAAAAAGAGCGCTCACTGGCCCCCTTTTCTATCATCAAAGCAAAAAATGGAGATGCTTGGGTAGAAGCTAAGGGAAATAAATATTCGCCGCAGGAAATTTCCGCCAAAATATTACAAAAAATGAAAAAAACCGCCGAAGAATATCTTGGCGAGACAGTTACCGAAGCAGTGGTAACCGTGCCGGCTTACTTCAACGACTCGCAGCGACAAGCCACCAAAGATGCTGGGCGCATTGCTGGACTGGAAATCAAGCGGATTATTAACGAACCTACGGCGGCAGCGCTGGCTTTTGGTTTGGACAAATCGGTCAAAAATAAAACCATTGCGGTTTTTGACTTAGGTGGCGGGACTTTTGATATTTCCATTATTGAAATCGCCGAAGTAGACGGCGAAAAACAATTTGAAGTGCTTTCTACCAACGGTGATACTTTTTTGGGCGGCGAGGATTTTGACCAAGCGTTGATTCACCATTTGGTGGAGGAATTTAAAAAGAAAGAAGGGTTCGACCTGAAAAAAGATATTCTTGCGCTACAACGGCTTAAAGAAGCTGCAGAAAAAGCCAAAATAGAATTGTCTTCGGCAAGTCAAACGGAAATTAATCTTCCCTACATCACCGCCGATGCGACTGGTCCCAAGCATTTGGTCTTGTCTCTTACTCGCGCAAAAATGGAAGCGTTAGTGGCAGACTTGATTGAGCGTACCGCGAAGCCGTGTAAGGTTGCCCTCAAAGATGCCAGTTTGGAAAAAGGCAAAGTGGATGAAGTAATTCTCGTCGGCGGCATGACGCGCATGCCCGCAGTGTATGAAAAAGTAGGAAAAATATTTGGCGTGGAGCCCAAGCGTAACGTCAATCCCGATGAAGCAGTGGCTATGGGTGCAGCAGTGCAAGGTGCGGTGCTACAAGGCGACGTCAAAGATATGTTGCTATTGGATGTAACGCCTTTATCTTTAGGTATTGAGACTGAAGGTGGCGTGATGACCAGTCTAATTGAAAAAAACACCACTATCCCCACGAAGACGTCCAAAGTGTTTTCCACCGCCAGCAATAACCAGCCAGCGGTTACTATTCATGTATTGCAAGGTGAGCGCACAGTTTCCGCTGGCAACAAATCGCTGGGGCAATTTAATTTGGAAGATATTCCGCCGGCACCGCGCGGCACGCCGCAAATTGAAGTAACTTTTGATATTGACGCCAACGGTATTTTGCATGTGTCGGCACGCGACAAAAAAACTGGTCGCGAAAATAATATCACCATCAAATCCTCTTCCGGGTTGTCGGAGGATGAGATTCAGCGTATGGTGCAAGATGCCGAAGAGCATGCGGAAGAAGATCGCCAAGCCACTGAACTGGCGCAGGCGCGCAACGAATGTGACATGGCTATCCACTCGGTGCGTCGTGGGTTAGATGAGCATGGCGCCGGGTTGGATGCGGCAGAAAAAGAAAAAATAGAAGCCGCGCTTAAGGAAGCGGAAGAAGCTAAAGCTGGGACTGATTTGTCGGAAATTCGAGAAAAAGGTCAAGCCTTGGCTGTTGTTGCCGCACCATTGGCGCAAAAAATGCAGCAGGCTGGCGCCAACGAAGCCGACTCGACTGATGACGCTGATAGCGTTCAAGAAGAAGATGTTGTGGATGCGGAATTTCAAGAAGTGGATGATGATAAAAAGTAGTTTGCGTTGTGGTGTCTGACCTGGTATGAGCAAACCTGACTATTACCAGACGTTAGGCGTGGAGCGCGGCGCGGATAAAAACACAATTAAGCGTTCTTATCGGCGGTTGGCGATGAAATATCATCCCGACCGTAATGCCGGCGATAAGACTTCGGAAGAAAAGTTCAAACAAGTTCAGGAAGCATATGACATGCTGTCTGACTCAGAGAAACGCGAAGCTTACGATCGGTTTGGCCACAATGCTTTTGATGGAGCTGGAGCTGGGGCGGCGGGTGGTGGTGCCGATTTTTCCAACGTGTTTAATGATTTGTTTAGTGATTTTTTTGGCGGTGCTGCTGGATCACGTGGACAAAGTCAGGCACGACAACGTGTTTTGGCAATTCAGTTAAGTTTTTCCGAGTCCATCACAGGCTGCCAAAAAGAGTTAAAAATTAATGAACCGGTGCCATGTGACGGTTGCGGTGGTAATGGCATAGAGCCGGGAAGTAAGCCACAGGAATGTCCCACTTGTCGCGGTGCTGGACAAATGCGCGTTAATAGAGGCTTTTTCACCTTACAACAAACGTGTAATGACTGTGGTGGCGCTGGCAAAATTATTACATCTCCCTGTAAGCGCTGTAATGGACGTGGTAACCAAAAGTCTTCACGCACGGTGACCGTCAAAATTCCGGCAGGAATTCAAGACGGTGAAACTATTCGTTTAAATATTAACGGCACCCAAAACGCCCAATATTATTTACGCACGCAAGTTGCACCGCACCCACTATTTGAGCGCGATGGTGATAATTTGCATATTTCCATTCCGGTGTCCATTGTTGTTGCGGCTTTGGGAGGACAGGTAGAAACGCCTACCGCTACCGGTGGCAAAGTTAAAATTGCGGTGCCTCCCGAAACACAAACTGGTGCTATTTTGCGCTTGCGTGGGCGCGGAGCTCCCAGCCCTCGCAATGCTGTCGCCGGTGACATGCTCTGCCACATTGTGGTTGAAACGCCAGTTAGTTTGAGCGAAACACAAAAGCAATTGTTACGTGATTTTGACGACAGCTTAAAAAATAAACGAAGTCGCCATGCACCGAAAGAAAAATCGTGGCTAGAAAAAGCTAAACAGTTATTTAGCGACGATTAACGGCAGCTAAACTACTTTTTCCCTTATTTTTTACGTAATTAACGTTCCATCAAGACGACGCTTTGGTCGTCGTTTGCCCAAATAATATTTTTTTAGCTTTTTCATCTACTGTGGGAGCGGTGTTAAGATCGGCGGCTTTTTTATAGGCTCGTGCCACGGCGGGACGCGTTTTAATATTTTCGTGCCAACGCTGAACATGCGGATAGTCTGCCAAATCAATACCTTGTCGTTCGTGTGACGTTGTCCACGGATAGCAAGCCATATCGGCAATGGAATAATCACCGCAAATAAAGTTAAATTTTTCTAACTGGCGATTGAGCACTGAATATAACCGTTGCGCTTCTTTGGTATAGCGCTCAATGGCGTATGGTATTTTTTCGGGAGCATAGGCGCGAAAATGATGATTTTGTCCCAACATTGGCCCTAATCCGCCCATTTGCCACATCAGCCACTGTAATACGTCGGTGCGCTTTCGCAAATTGGGAGATAAAAATCGCCCGGTTTTTTCGGCCAGATAAAGCAAAATGGCGCCGGATTCAAAAATCGGTACTGGCTCACCGCCGTCAGTAGGTTCGTTGTCCACAATGGCAGGAATACGATTATTGGGTGCGATTTTTAGAAAAGCAGGTTCAAATTGTTCTCCGCGCCCAATATGCACACTGTGCAAACTATAAGGAAGGTTAGTTTCTTCTAAAAAAATGGTGATTTTATGACCGTTTGGTGTCGTCCAATAATATAAGTCAATCATTGCGTGTGTCCGTTGGGAGAAACGATGAATTATGACAGATTGCGAAGTTAGCAGCCGAGTTCGTTGCCGTTTTTAATTTTTCCAGCTGGTTAAATTCTATTTAGCGAACGTTTTTTGTGCCATAATAAAATCGTTATTTACATCTTTGATAAGGAGAAAAAAGATGTCCAATATTGAATCTGTTTTGACCGAAACGCGCCGCTTTGAACCACCAGCGTCTTTTGCCAATGCCACCGTAGCCGGTCGAGCTGTTTATGATGCAATGATCAAAAACGCTACCGATGACTGGGAAGGTTTCTGGCGGCACCATGCAGAAGCAGAAATTGACTGGATCAAACCGTTTTCTACCGTGTATGAGTGCGGTGATGCTCACGCCCACAAATGGTTCGCCGACGGAAATCTCAACATTTCCGCTAATTGTTTGGATCGTCATTTGGCTGCGCGCGGTGAACAACCGGCTGTTATTTTTGAAAGCGATGAGGGCAAAAATAACGATGTGCGCACTTACCGGCAACTGCATAGTGAAGTTTGTCGTTTTGCCAACGCACTCAAAAATGCGGGCGTAAAACGCGGAGATCGCGTCATTGTGTACATGCCCATGCGTCCCGAAGCGATTGTTTGTATGCAGGCTTGTGCGCGTATCGGTGCCGTACACTCGGTAGTATTTGGTGGATTTTCCGCCAAATCATTGGAAGATCGCATCAAAGACGCGGCGGCCAAAGTAGTGATTACCGCTGACGAAAGCATGCGCGGAGGTAAAAATATTCCACTCAAAAAAACCGTAGATGAAGCACTAGCTGGTGGTGATCATGCGGTGGGAACCGTCATCGTATTTCGTCGAACGGGAGTCGGTGTTCACATGCAAGGTGGACGCGATGTGTGGTGGCACGATGCCGTAGCCGATGTGTCTGATGACTGCCCGCCGGCAGTGATGAACGCCGAAGATCCACTGTTTATCTTGTACACCTCGGGTTCTACCGGAAAACCCAAGGGTATTGTTCACACCACTGGCGGCTATTTGCTGGGCGCAATTTTGTCCATGAAATGGGTGTTCGATTATCAGCCAGGTGATATTTACTGGTGTACAGCGGATGTTGGCTGGATTACTGGACATACTTACGTAGCCTATGGACCACTGGCGGTGGGCGGCACACAGTTAATATTTGAAGGAGTGCCGACATTCCCGCATTCGGGGCGATTTTGGGAAATCGTGCAAAATCATAAAGTCACAACTTTTTACACTGCGCCAACGGCGATTCGTTCGCTTATTAAGGCGGGCATGGAATTGCCCAAAGATTACGATTTGTCATCATTGCGTATTTTGGGCACGGTGGGAGAGCCGATTAATCCGGAAGCAGGTTCAAATTGTTCTCCGCGCCCAATATGCACACTGTGCAAACTATAAGGAAGGTTAGTTTCTTCTAAAAAAATGGTGATTTTATGACCGTTTGGTGTCGTCCAATAATATAAGTCAATCATTGCGTGTGTCCGTTGGGAGAAACGATGAATTATGACAGATTGCGAAGTTAGCAGCCGAGTTCGTTGCCGTTTTTAATTTTTCCAGCTGGTTAAATTCTATTTAGCGAACGTTTTTTGTGCCATAATAAAATCGTTATTTACATCTTTGATAAGGAGAAAAAAGATGTCCAATATTGAATCTGTTTTGACCGAAACGCGCCGCTTTGAACCACCAGCGTCTTTTGCCAATGCCACCGTAGCCGGTCGAGCTGTTTATGATGCAATGATCAAAAACGCTACCGATGACTGGGAAGGTTTCTGGCGGCACCATGCAGAAGCAGAAATTGACTGGATCAAACCGTTTTCTACCGTGTATGAGTGCGGTGATGCTCACGCCCACAAATGGTTCGCCGACGGAAATCTCAACATTTCCGCTAATTGTTTGGATCGTCATTTGGCTGCGCGCGGTGAACAACCGGCTGTTATTTTTGAAAGCGATGAGGGCAAAAATAACGATGTGCGCACTTACCGGCAACTGCATAGTGAAGTTTGTCGTTTTGCCAACGCACTCAAAAATGCGGGCGTAAAACGCGGAGATCGCGTCATTGTGTACATGCCCATGCGTCCCGAAGCGATTGTTTGTATGCAGGCTTGTGCGCGTATCGGTGCCGTACACTCGGTAGTATTTGGTGGATTTTCCGCCAAATCATTGGAAGATCGCATCAAAGACGCGGCGGCCAAAGTAGTGATTACCGCTGACGAAAGCATGCGCGGAGGTAAAAATATTCCACTCAAAAAAACCGTAGATGAAGCACTAGCTGGTGGTGATCATGCGGTGGGAACCGTCATCGTATTTCGTCGAACGGGAGTCGGTGTTCACATGCAAGGTGGACGCGATGTGTGGTGGCACGATGCCGTAGCCGATGTGTCTGATGACTGCCCGCCGGCAGTGATGAACGCCGAAGATCCACTGTTTATCTTGTACACCTCGGGTTCTACCGGAAAACCCAAGGGTATTGTTCACACCACTGGCGGCTATTTGCTGGGCGCAATTTTGTCCATGAAATGGGTGTTCGATTATCAGCCAGGTGATATTTACTGGTGTACAGCGGATGTTGGCTGGATTACTGGACATACTTACGTAGCCTATGGACCACTGGCGGTGGGCGGCACACAGTTAATATTTGAAGGAGTGCCGACATTCCCGCATTCGGGGCGATTTTGGGAAATCGTGCAAAATCATAAAGTCACAACTTTTTACACTGCGCCAACGGCGATTCGTTCGCTTATTAAGGCGGGCATGGAATTGCCCAAAGATTACGATTTGTCATCATTGCGTATTTTGGGCACGGTGGGAGAGCCGATTAATCCGGAAGCATGGATATGGTATCGTGAAGTGGTAGGAGGTAGTCGTTGCCCGATAGTAGATACTTGGTGGCAAACTGAAACTGGATGCAACATGATAGCTCCGCTGCCCGGTGCGATTACTACCAAACCCGGTTCTTGCACACTGCCGTTACCCGGTGTTTTTGCGGCCGTAGTGGATGAAGCGGGCAATGAAACTGGTGCTCATGAGGGTGGTTTTTTGGTAGTGAAGAAATCATGGCCATCACAGTTGCGCACTATCTGGGGAGATCATGACAGATATTGCAGCACTTATTACCCGAAAGAAATTGCTGATGGGAAGTATTATGTTGCTGGTGATTCGGCTAATCGTGATGATGATGGCTATTTTTGGATTATGGGGCGCACTGATGATGTGTTGAACGTTTCTGGGCATCGGCTGGGGACGATGGAAATAGAATCTGCCCTAGTGGCTAATCCTAAAGTTTCCGAAGCCGCCGTGGTTAGTCGCCCCGATGCGCTTACTGGTGAAGCGGTTGTTGCATTTGTGGTGCTGCAGGGGGAGCGTCCTGCCGGCGAAGAAGCTCGTGCGTTAGTAGTGGAATTGCGCAACTGGGTGGGCAAGGAAATTGGCGCTATTGCTAAGCCGGCGGAGATTCGGTTTGGTGATAACTTGCCTAAAACCCGTAGCGGAAAAATTATGCGTCGCCTGTTGCGTATTATCGCTAAAGGCGAAAAAATAACACAAGATACATCCACACTGGAAAATCCGGCTATTTTGGAGCAACTGGGGGAAACAGTGAAATAGTACAAAAACATCGTTAAAAAAACCGATTGCTGGTAGACATTGTTTTCTCAAAAGCAATTTTTCCTTTGAAGAGAAATGCGGAGATGAGAAAAGTTATTTGAGTTTTTATTGTGCGCTGCGTAAGGTGCGGTTTGTCTGCGGTAGGTAAAAGCGTAAAATCCGCCCCTGTTTAATAAAAATATGGATAAAACATGCTTGAGATAAAAAACAAAACATCGTTGGATTCGTGGAGCCCCAATATTTTCACTCCCGAAGCACTCGCTTTTGTAGAAAAAATTGCCGACAAGTTTTCAGCTCGCCGCGATGCATTACTGGATGCGCGGCGTGCTGCCAAAGAACGTTTTGACGGCGGGCAGTTGCCTGGATTTTTGCCGGATACCAAAGACTTGCGGATGGAAAATTGGCAAGTCGCTGACGCGCCGCTGGCGTTGCAAAACCGCCGGGTGGAAATCACAGCTCCTGCCGAACGGCAAAAAGTTATTCAAGCACTTAACTCATCAGCTAAGGCGTACATGGCTGATTTTGAAGATTCATTAGCACCAACGTGGAAAAATATCGCTACTGGTCAGCAAGCCCTTTATGATGCAGTACGTGGCACCTGTGATACTGTTAATTCGGTGACAGGCAAGCATTATGCTCTCAAGCCTGACCACGAGTGCGTTCTTATCGTGCGTCCGCGAGGCTGGCATCTGCCTGAAAAAAATGTGCTTCGGCAAGGTAAAGCGGTTGCTGGTGCTTTTGTCGATTTCGGGCTTTTTTTCTTTCACAACGCTAAATTGTTGGCGACAAATGAACGTGGCCCTTATTTCTATTTGCCCAAAACTGAGCATTGGCGCGAAGCGGCATTGTGGAATGACATTATGGATTTTGCCGAAAAAGAACTGGAATTGCCGGCTAATTCTACTAAGGCGACGTTGCTGATTGAAACGCTGCCAGCAGTATTTCAAATGCATGAGATTTTGCACGCCATGCGTGCCCGTTTGGTAGGGCTTAATTGTGGTCGTTGGGATTATATTTTTTCCTATATTAAAACATTAGCACGCCACCAACAACGCATTTTGCCGGCGCGGGCGTTGGTTACTATGGACAAAGCTTTTCTTAAATCTTATTCCGAAGAGTTGGTGGAAACTTGCCATCGCCGTGGTGCTCATGCTATGGGTGGGATGTCGGCATTTATACCTATTCGTGGTGATGAAGAGGCTAATGCGCTGGCGCTGGAAAAAGTTCGTGAAGATAAAAAGCGAGAAGCCGCTAACGGTCATGACGGCACTTGGGTAGCACATCCGGGATTGATTGACCTAGCTGTGGACGCTTTTTCCGAATACATGCCGAAAGCGCATCAAAAAGACAAATTATCTGGTATTGCACATTCCGCGTCAGCACTTCTAGAATTGCCCGAAGGTGGTATTAATCTTGCTGATTTTGATAGCAACATTCAAGTGGCACTGCGTTATACCGCTGCTTGGTTAGGCGGTACAGGAGCGGTTCCAATATTTAATATGATGGAGGATGCTGCCACAGCAGAAATCTCGCGCGCGCAATTGTGGCAATGGATGCAATATGCGACGACGCTTAGTGATGGTGTTGAAATTGATGCTGCTTTGTTTGCCAACCGTTTGCAGTCGGCAGTCAACGCTATTAACGCCGATGGAGAATTAACATATTTGAGTGCCGCTGCCGACATGTTGGATTCGCTGGTGAACTCACCTGATATGGCAGATTTTTTGACTACTGGGGCTTATGCGCTGATTGATTAAGTTGTAATTCAAAATGGGTAAAACACGTTGTGGCAACTTAAGGCCAAACCCAGTGTTTTTTCCATTTGGCTTGCACTGCGTTAGGATAGTGAGCTCGTCCCAAAGAACCGTTGTAGCGCCCTAAAGCACGAAAAAGATTGCCTTTTTCAATGTCAAGATAGTGGCGCAAGATAATCGTTCCATAGCGTAGATTAGTACGCAGATTAAATAAATTGTGTGGTTGTTCTCCGCTGATTAATCCCGTCCAAAACGGCATGACTTGCATGTAACCGCGAGCACCCGCCGAAGAAATAGCATATTTGCGAAAGGCGGACTCTACATGCACCAGCGACAGTACTAATTGTGGTGGCAAGCCGGCGCGCGTGGCTTCATAATGAAGTGAAACCAAAAAGTCGCGGCGGGCTTGCTCATTCTGTAAAATGGAACGGCGAGGCAAAATTTTCGCCAGCCGTCGGCTCATTTCTGCCAGCCAGCGTTCGCCTTCCGCAGGGGTGTCAAAAAACAGCCGTGTTGGTGCCCTGTCGCTAAACAACCCCTGCAACGAGGCGCGGGTGCTGTCGGACAATTCTTCATACTGCTGCTCGCCGGCATGGACCACCGGCGTCAAAAAAAGTGTGATAATTATTGCTAGTAATAATTTTGGCACAGATAATTATAAACGGTGAAATAAATGTGGTGATAGTAAATTTAGCTGTGTTTACGAGATTGATGGCAAAAATGAAAGACGTTTCCATTGTGTCAAAATGTCCAACCGCAGTGATAAAAATTTGTCAGAAATGATGTTAATTGATGATATTACGAAATATTTTTCACGATTTGTGGTTTTTTTTGTGCTTGCGCAAGATTATAAATATTTTCAGCATAAACAATAACTTAAAATTTTTATTTGGAATGAATGGAAGAAAATATAGAAATTTTCAATATATTTTTGTGCAATGCAATAAAATATATTGAAAATTAGAGGCATCGCTATATAATATCAACTATAACCTAATGTTGCACCACAAAAAGGAGTAAAAATGCAAACTTGGACTTTCCCAAATACTTATTTTCAAAACACGGAAGCTGTTGAATTGTTCAATGAGGCAACTAAAGCCACAATGGAATATTCTAACAAAATGTTTTCTCGTCAGTTGGAATTTGCACGCAAGCTATCTAACCAAAACCCATTGTTTCAGGGCAAAAATTTTTCAGCTGATGCCCTTTTCAAGTTGCCTAACGTTAATGCCACTGCCCACTTTGAAAAATCAATGAAAGAATACTGCGAATTGGCTAGTGACGTGGTCGGTGATTTTGCTCAGGTGACTGAAAAAAGCCGCGACATTATGGAGCGGGCAGTTACAAAAGCAGCTGAAAATGGAAAGGCTATTTTGCCTAAGGAAGCCGCTGACTTTGCTCCGCAAATGGCCGAAAATTTTAAGGCTGCTAATTCGGTGGTCAAAAGGAGCATTAATGCCTCTTGCGAAGCTGCACAAGCGGGTTTGAAAAAACAGTCTGCAACGGTTGCGACTAATCGCAAGAAGTAATCACAATTCTCAGGGGTGTCGCATATCCCTCTCTCCTCTCCGCGACACTCTACTTACGGGAAAAGGCGCAATCGTTTGGTTGCGCCTTATTTTTTATTTGCGTGGCGGGCGCATTACCCACCATACAAATACGCTAACAAGAAGGAGCACAAGAAAAGCTTCAGCTAAAATTACCCACATATTAAAAAGCAGGGCGACCTATTGGTCGCCCTGCAGGGGTAGGTAATTAGTAGGACTTTTATTCGCGGTTACCAGAAAACATCATCAACAGATGCAATAAGCTTTGAAACAAATTAAGCAACATAATATAAAGCGTCATTGTCACCATGATGTAATTGTCTTGACCGCCGCGCACTACATTGTTAATAGTGAACACGATAAAGCCAGAGGCAATCAATATAAATAGCGTGGAGACCGCCAACATGACTGCCGGTGCTTGAATAAAGATATTCATTAGTGAGATAGCGAAAAGCATGACCATTCCAATCATCAACATTTTTCCAATGGATGGGCTGGCAAGGTTGCGTTTGGTTACTGTGGCGTAGCCTGCCAAAATGAAGAAAAGTGCCGCCGTGCCACCAATAGCCATGGCAACTAATTCTGCTCCGTTAGAAAATGAGCCCAAAGCAAAACCTACCAACGGACCGGTAAAATAGCCCATTACAAAAGTAAAAAGCAGAAGCCACCCGATGCCAGCGACGCTATGGCGGTTTTTAATCACCATTGATTGAATACCAAACATGGCACCCAAAAAGACCACAACGGTCATGATTCCGCCGAGTTGTGCCATAAGTGGAAACAATGCCCCCAAATAGGCGCCAGCAATGCTTGGCAACAATGTGATGGCCAGCAACATGTAGGAATTGCGTAACACTCGATTGGCCTTGGCGGCCGGCATAGAAGTTGCGGGAATAGAATACATCATATATCAAAGTCCTTTGAGTTAGTTTAACTATTTATATTTTCAATTATAAGCATTATCACCTAATTTGCAAAAGTGACATATGGGCAATTACGGTATTTTTTTGCCACCTTACGTAGATTCTTTTATAAAAAGACAAAAACAAGTCAAAATCGGAATTTTTCTTATCTGTTATCAGGTCAGGTGCACTGACAAAAGGCAATGATAAAAATAGTTCGTGTTATAATCGCTATCGTTTTTTGAGTGTCATAAAAAGAAAGAGAACAAACATGAAACAAGGGAGCAAACGATTATTGGGCGTTGGTCTGGTCGGAGTGGTTGTCGCTATTTCCGGTTGTTCCTCGGTGTTACGTGGTACGCACGAAAAAGTAGAAATTGTTACTACTCCTGAAAAAGCACTTTGCAAGCTGTATCGTGGTTCCGAAGGCTATCTCAAGTCAGTCGCTACACCAGGAGCAGTGTACATTCCTCGTAGCGTGGATTCGTTAGAAGTAGTGTGCTACAAAGATGGTTACGAAGTTTCTAGTGTTGTTGTGGAAGCAACCAAAAGTAATGACATTTTTGGTAATGTCGCTACAGGTGGTCTTGGAATTTTCGTAGATTTGGTATCTAGCTCCCATCTACATTTGCCGGACACCATTAATGTCAACATGGAAAAAATGAAAAATTAGTATCTTTATTCTCACAAAAAATCCGCTTGTAAAAGCGGATTTTTTGTGCCTGATTTGAAGTTGGTCTAAGATTAATGCTTGATTTTATCTTCGTTCATCTTTTCTAGTTGGCGAATTTTTTCTTCTAGTTTTGCCACCTGTGTGACCGCTTGTGACAGCATTTCACAATGGGCATCAAATTCTTCTCGTCCTACCACATCCAAACGAGAAAGCAGGTTGGCAGCAACGGCTCGACTATTTTTTTGCCATTCTGCAACTGGTGTGTCAGTAAGCAATTGCGCTAGACGTTTGCATAGTTTATCGTTGGCGTTCATGGTGCCCTCTGCAAGCGTATAGTAACTAGACGATAGGGCAATAGCAAGAAGATTACCATCATGATTTTGACAGCGAAATCACCTGCTGCCCATGTTTCCCACGGCAATCCGGTGCCGGCAAAGGCCAATGAAAAAAATAAAACTGTGTCGGTGAATGCGGCTGGTGCCGATGAGATAAGTGGCGGCATCCACCAGACAGCGCGGCGCAGGCGGTCAAATACAACTACGTCCAGTAATTGCGCTAAGATGAAAGCGCCACCCGAAGCAGCGGCAACGCGTAATGCCGTTGTCCATGCCTCACCAGCGCCAGCGCTTGTTATAAAGGATAGCGGCATACCAATGCAGAAACCCGTCATTACCACTCGTCGCGCGCACGCTGCGCCAGCGACGCGATTAACACAGTCGGTAATGAGAAAAGTCAAAGGATATGTGAATGCGGCATAAGTAAGCCAATCACCCAACGGAAAAAGCACCAAATAGTTGGAAACCGTCAGCACCACGGCCATACTGATGGCGCCTACAGTGAAACTCTTGTTCATGTTGTGATTCTATCGTTTTATCAGTCGCTATGTATTGCGCGCATATTTAGTGAAAAGATCAGGGTGACACTTTATTGTATTGTTAACTTCTATGTGCATGACAAGATTTTGTGGAAATCGGTGGGAATTTGCTGTTGGTAGATACTGGTGAACGATGGAATTAACTTAGTAGAAAGCGACAAAAATTAATTTTTTTGTAATAAATATTAGAACTATCCATAACGGTAAAATGGGCTATGGAAAAATAAAGAAAGCGACATTCACTCACACTTGCCGCGATGCTTTCCGTCTTTTTCCTGTGATTTAACCAAGCATCCTTATATAATTGTTTCATGCAAGAAACTGTTGTTAATTTTTCCCAATTTGCCGCGCTGCCGGATGATGATTGTCAGGCACGCATTGTCGATGCACGAGCACGACTGGGTAAGCGTGCTTGCCTGTTGGCGCATCATTATCAGCGTGCCGATGTTTATCGTCATGCCGATCTTACTGGCGATTCGCTTAAGCTTTCCCGCCTCGCTGCCGTTAACGATGCCGAAATCGTGGTATTTTGCGGTGTGCACTTTATGGCTGAAGTTGCCGACGTTCTTACCGCTGACAGTCAAACCGTGGTGTTGCCCGATTTGGCTGCTGGTTGTTCCATGGCCGATATGGCTTCGCTGGCCAAAGTAGAGCGTGCTTGGCGTGAATTAGCACAAGTGCTCAACCCCGATGAATACATCACGCCTATTACTTACATCAACTCTGCTGCCGACCTGAAAGCGTTTTGCGCCCGTCACGGCGGTACGGTGTGCACATCCAGCAATGCCGCTGCTATTTTGCGTTGGAGTTATGCGCAACGCGAAAAAATATTATTTTTCCCTGACCAACATTTAGGACGATGGACTGCGCGCACCATGGGGATGGCTCCTGATGATATGGCGGTGTGGGATTTTAACTTGCCGTTGGGAGGGCTTAGCGAGGCTGCTATTCGCCGAGCCAAAATTATTTTGTGGAAAGGTTTTTGTTCAGTGCATCAGATGTTTCGTTCCGAGCACATACGTGCCTTCCGCCAAAAATACCCCGAAGGCTTTGTTATTTCACATCCTGAATGCTGTGAAGAGGTGTGCGAATTGTCCGATTACGTAGGTTCTACTGAATACATTATAAAAACTATTGCCGCTGCGTCGGCCAATACCCGTTGGCTGGTGGGTACCGAGCTTAATTTGGTGCAGCGTATTGCTGAAGAGTTCAAACCGGACGGAAAAATCGTGCGCTTTATGTCACCGATGGTGTGCATGTGCTCCACGATGGCACGAATTGATCCACCGCATTTGGCGTGGTGCTTAGAGTCACTAGCCGACGGCACGGTAGTTAACCAAATCAAAGTGCCGAGTGCCGATGCCGCACAAGCTAAGATTGCTTTGGAGCGGATGTTGGCGTGTGTTTAAGATGAATTGACGGGTATCAACTTGGATTATTGCTTGTAGGATAAGTGAATATAAAAGGTACAAAGCATTTCAAATATTTAAACGAGCAATAAACGAAAATTTTCCGATTGACTTTAAAGGTCGAGGCAATATTCTTTTGCCACATTATGATTTTCGGTGTGAAAAGAACTGTTGGCAATAAAGCTCTTATTTTTCAAATAAATTAAGCAGAGCAAGAAGGACTTAATACGTTGCTAACTATAAAAAAGAATTAATAATTTTATATAGGAATAATGTATTATTTGATGACATGGCTGATTTGGCGGTTAATTTAAAGACACAAGGCATTAAATACGCAGGCTCAAAATTAAAAATAATTCCTCGCATATGTCGTTTGTTTGAAAAAATGAACGGTGTGGAAACTGTATTAGATGGTTTTTCCGGTACGACGCGGGTGTCGCAGGCGTTTTCAAGCATGGGTTACGTTGTGACTTGCAATGACATATCGACATGGTCTTACGTCTTCGGTGTTTGCTATCTCAAAAGCAAAAGTGAGCGACAGGCGTATACCGATTTAATTCATCATTTAAATAATGTTAAGCCATGCAGTGGCTGGTTTACTGAGCACTACGGCGGTGGTGTCAACGATGGTAATTCGGTACAGGAAGATGGGTTTAAAAAACCTTTTCAAATCCACAACACGCAAAAATTAGACGCCATTCGTGATGAAATAGACCGGTTGAAACTGTCCGAAATTGAGCATTGCGTTGCATTAACTTCCCTGATATTGGCGCTGGAAAAAGTGGACAATACTCTTGGGCACTATGTGTCATATCTAAAAAATTGGTCGGCAAGATCGTGTGGCGAGCTGCGTTTGGAGATTCCAGAGATGCGAGTTAATGAGCAAGTACATGAGATTATTAAAGGTGATGTGTTTGATGCGATGCGTGGCCGTCATTTTGATGCTTGTTATTTTGATCCGCCGTACGGTGCTAACAATGTCAAAATGCCACCGTCGCGAGTTCGCTATGCGTCCTATTATCATTTGTGGAAAACCGTTATTCTCAACGACAAGCCTGCGTTATTTGGTGCTGCTCGTCGTCGCCAAGACTCGGCAGACACGGAGGCTTATTGCGTTTTTGAAGATTTTAGAAAAGATGATGATGACAGGCCGCTATCCATCAATGCGGTGCAACGATTGTTGGTTGCTGCCGACTGCCGCTATATTGTATTATCGTATAGTGCCGGCGGTGAGAAAGTTCCCGATGAATTGCTGGATGCCGTATCATCTGCTGGTAGTTACGAGTGGATAAATTTTGACTATCAAAAAAATGTTATGGCGGGGATGCGCTGGCGTAACGAGTGGGTGGACGACAATAAGAAAATCAATAATGAGCATTTATTTTTGATAGAAAAATAGAGGCGAATTATTCCAATAATGGTTTGTCGTTTGTACAATAGCGAATAATGGAATTATTAAATTTTCAAAATCCAAATTTTTTGCGCTCTACATGGACTGCGCGCGATATTGATGCTGCCACAGTGATTTTTGCCGGACGTTCTAATTCTGGCAAATCTAGTGTGCTCAACGCCCTATGTGGTGGGCGTTTTGCTCGTACTGCACGTCTGCCGGGACGTACTCGTGCTATTAATTTATTTGCACTGCAGCGTGGTCAAATATTAGCTGATTTACCTGGTTACGGCTATGCAGTAGTTGCTAAAGAAGAACAGCGTACGTGGAGCAGCAAATTGATGTATTTTATTAAAGCGCCGTGTTTGTGTGGGTTGGTACTGGTGGTGGATTGCCGACGTGGGTTGCAAGAACGAGATATGGCACTGCTTCATGCCGCCTCACGACTGCCGGCGTTGGTGCTCATGAATAAAGCCGATAAGCTCGGACGTGCAGCATTACGTGATTGCGTTGAGTCAGCGAAATCAACACTGGCAACCCTTCCGATGGCAAGCACCGTGTTGACTTTTTCCGCGCTTAAAAAAAGAGGATTGGAAAAATTACGCTACGGTGTGACGGATTTATTTTTAGGCGAAGCGACGCCTAGCACCGACGAAAATAATGCCAATTAGTAATAATGTCGGTAGCGCATTAATGAGAGGTAAACGCAATAATGTTGCCAACTGCGCACAAAGGATAGCAGAAAAATAATAAGCGCCAACCATGCCGGTAGCGGCAAGCGCCGTGGCGAGAATGCGCCGTCGCCGCGTGTGACCGACAAACCATACACCAGAGGCGGCTAGCAACAATGGTGCTGGCAGTGACCACAACCGCTTCCATAAAGCGCCGATAAACTGTGTGCCGCCCGAATTTTTTTCTAATGTAACGGCAATTAGCAAGCTACGCATGGACATTTCCCTCGGACGACGCGCGACGGCCTTAAGCGCAGCAGCAGTAGCGGCAGCGGGAAAATCCCAACCACGAGATACGAAAGTGCGATGTTGCATGGATGGTGCGGTGAACGAGTTATCTCCTCGATTTAGTGTCGTCATGTTGCCGTTTATTAACTTCCAAGAGTTGCCTTGGCGGATGGCGGCACTGGCACGGAGAACCATTAGTTGATCTTCGGTGGGTCGGTAAATGGTGATGTCGCTCATATTGCCATTTGCTTTTAGCTGTTTAGCATGAAAATAAGAATCTTTATTTTGCAACCAGATGCCGTCGTTTGCTGAAAAATCTCCTCGTGCGGCGCGTGCTACCGTTTCCGCTGGCTCCAATACGATTTCGCTGAGTGTTAGCAATGCCAACGAAAAAGCGAGACCGCCGCCCGCTGCGGCCATGGTTAAATATTTCAGCGACATGCCTGCTGCTCGCATGACTTGTAGCTCACGATTTTCTTCCATACGGCGCAATGCAGTAGCGGCGCCGATAGCACAGGCAAAAGGTAGTGTTTCTAGCGCCAGCCGCGGTGCGTTAAGTGCAGCCTGCAACAGTGCGAGACTCAGAGAGGCGACAGAAAGGTTGGCCAGCAACTCCAGCATGATGATGAGCATGGTGAGAATCAGCCATAACACGCTGACGGTAGCGGTAACGCGACGGATAATATAGCGCGTGGCAATATTCATCGGCGTAGAGGGCGTTCAATCAGCCACGCGACAGCAAATACCGCCAGCGGTGGCAACAACAGCGCGATAATAGTAGACATATCTTTGCCGGCTACGCCGCCACGGACAAAGTACAACAAATTTAAATAAATGCAAAACAGCAACAACGCGATAAGAAAACCTATTCCTCTCCCCAGCTGTGGGTGTGAACGGGCAATAAACGGTGCGAGTAGTACTAAAAACAGTGCAGCCAGCGGTTGATGAATGCGCCAGATGATTTCTGCACGCTCTGTGGCATCACGCCAATTTAACGATTTGGTGGTGGCTCCACGAGGACTATCTGAGGCGATTTGTGTCGCCGGGAGATTAATTAGCATGCGCTCGAAGCCAGTGGCTTCGGCAACGCCGGTGTCTGCTAGCCGTGGTAGCCGATAAAGCACACCATGTTCTAAGGCCAGTAGCTCAACGTCATTAGCCGTATCGCGACGAGCTTTGGCGGCGATAATAATTTCATGAAAATTGCCGTCATTGCGGGCAATAAAAATGTTACCGGCATCTTCTCGGTCACCGTTAAAAAAATAAGTAAAAATATTGCCCGGCGTGGTGCCAAATTCACCAGCACGAATGTTTTCGGGATTAACATCGCTAACTAGCTGTGCTCGTAGCGCGTCGGCGGTGCGTACCGACCATGGTGACAAATACAGTGACGCGCCTGCAATCGCCAGTACAATGGGTAGAGCAAATAATATTTCCGGCAGAACAAAATGCCGTAACCCGATGCCGGAAGCAAACCACACATCCATTTCGCGTTCGTGAAAGGAGCGACCAATGGCAAGTAACACACCGGTAAAAACCGACACAGTAAGCAGTTGCGGTATATATTTGAGAATGGTAAGACTCAAAAAATGCCATAACGAAAATGTCGGCAATGCTTGTGCCACGGTGTCGGGTAGCAGCCGCGATAAAAAAATCAGGCTGCTGATGATGAGTACAATGGGAAAAACAATGCTCATGTGACGCGCGCAGTCACGAATGTGGGCACCTTGGTAAATCATAGCCGAGAGTATAATGCCGCGATTGCCTGCGAGGCATTATTTATTAAAAAATCAACAATATAAAACAGTGTTCGGAGCGTTGCTATGCCTAAATTTTCCATCACCAAAAAAAGCTTTTCAGAGGGAAAGTGTGACAGCTTGCTTGTTATTCTTGCCGCTAAAAAGGGAAAGCCAATGCTGTCATCAACGGCACAGGCGGTTGACGGTGTACTGAACGGCTTGCTCAGTACACTGTGCAAGCGCGGTGATTTTTCTGCCGGTGCCGGCGATACGCTGACCTTGCACGCGCAAGACGGGATGCGCGTGACGCTTGTTGGCATTGGTGAAGGAACAATAGCGGAGCACACGCAGATCTTGGTAGCAACTGTTGGGGGGATGAAAAAAACGACCATTTTAGGTGTCGTGCCGCCAGAAGATGCCGGAGCCGCTGATCTTGCAGCCGTTGTGGCAGCCGTTGGAGCGGGAGCCTATCAATATAAATTGGGGGCGAGCAAGCCGGCAACAACCTCGCTCAAAGAAGTGCGCTGGATGCCGGTGGTTAATTCCGCTATGTTGGTGCATGGTGGTGCCATTGCTGAAGGCGTTCGTTTAGCACGGCATTTGGCGGAGCAGCCTGGCAATGTGTGTACCCCGAGATTTTTAGCCAAAACGGCTACTCAGTTAGCTAAAGATACTACTCTGAAAGCCACGGTTATTGATGAAAAACAAATGCGTAAGCTCAAAATGTACGCTTTGTTGGGCGTGTCACAGGGCAGTCGAGAAGCGCCGCGGTTGATTACGCTGGAACACCGTGGTGGTCGTGGTGCGCCAGTTGTGTTGGTGGGTAAGGGCGTAACTTTTGACACCGGTGGCGTCTCACTCAAGCCGGCAGCGGCGATGGATGAAATGAAATTTGACATGTGCGGTGCTGCTTCGGTGTTTGGTGCGCTGCTTGCTTGTGCGCGCATGAAATTACCGTTAAACGTTGTTGGTGTCGTGCCGTCTTGCGAAAATATGCCCGGCGGTGCGGCGATTAAGCCGGGTGACGTTATCACCGCAATGAATGGCAAGACTATTGAAGTACTCAATACCGATGCCGAAGGACGTTTGATTCTTGCTGATGCATTGACGTATGCTGAGCGCTACAAGCCGGCGGTGGTGGTGGATGTAGCGACACTCACAGGCGCTTGTGTGATCGCGCTTGGACATCACGTTAGCGGTATGACGGCAAATGATGATAAGTTGGCGACAGAGCTGGTGGCAGCCGGCGAAGAGTCTGGAGATCCATGTTGGCGGTTACCGTTGGGCGATAAATATTCGCACCAACTCAAGAGTGACTATGCCGATTTAGCCAATATTGGTGGGCGTTCGGCGGGAACGATAACCGCGGCGGCTTTTCTTTCACAATTCACTAAATGTAAGCACTGGGCACATTTGGACATTGCCGGCACTGCTTGGACAACTCAAAAACGTGCTACCGGTCGTCCTGTGCCGTTGCTTACCCGGTTTCTCATGCGCCGCGCCGGTATTGTTAAGTAATTTGATATATTTTTGTTTAGGAAATGGCCTATTTCGTTTTGGAGAGAGGCAGAAAAAAGTGCTATTGGTCAAGCTACAAAAATTGAATAAAAGACCATGACCAACGTCATCATGTATATCGGCGTGTCTGATAAATTACGTTTTTTGTTAGGACTGCTCAGCAAAAAACTGTTGCCGCACAACATGCGTGTGCTCATCGCTGCCGCTGATGAGGCGGAAGTGGCGAAAGTAGATAACTATCTGTGGACAGCGGTGCCTGGTGGTTTTGTGCCTCACGTACGGCTGGAAGATGATGCGGCAACGGAAACGCCGGTACTCATCACCGCCGGTACCTTGGCGGATGATTTTCACGCAGACACATTGGTGTCGTGGCAACATGAAACGCAGTCTTTTTTCCCTCGATTTGCTTGTCTGATTGATATTGTGCCGACTGAGGGGAAAGATTCGGGGCGGACACGTTATCGTTTTTATCAGTCGCATGGCTATCAAATTAACGTCCATAACTTGGATAAATAATTACGGTGATAGCGTTGCGGTTATAGTTTTTGTGGCGGGAATTTTACTGTTCGACAGCATCGCCGTGTTACGGGGCAAAAAAAGCAAGCAATAATTTTTTGATAGGTGCTGGCAAGGCGGCATCTGCGAGCGCGCCTTTTTGCATCCACTTGGCTGTTGGAGAGGAGGTAGGAGGTTTGTAGCATGCGTAACACAACACTTTTGCATGGAGATGATAATGCGTAAATGTATGCGTGAACGCCATTTCTTCGCGTGGTGTGAGCGTGTCGCCGAATTTTTTGCAGCAATAATCGCGTAAGTCCGCCGTTGCTTCTTTCTCGGGTAAAGACCATAAACCGCCCCAAATGCCAGCATGTGGACGCTTTTGTAACCACACTTTATTGTGGTGGTAAATGAGTGCCATTGCTATGTGACGCACGGATTTAATGGGGCGAGGGGAGCGATGTGGTAGCCGTCGCTCAATCCCGCGCTGGCGTGCGAGGCATTGTTTGCTTAGTGGACAAGCCTCACAACGTGGAGAGACGCGTACGCAGACAGTCGCGCCTAAATCCATCAGCCCCTGCGTATAAGGTTTGATGTTGTGTGTGGGAAGCAATGAATCAGCCAGTTTCCATAGTGTGTGAATAGTGGCAGCTTTATTAGTTGGTTGCTCAATGGCAAAAACGCGGGTTAGTACTCGTTTGACGTTGCCGTCCAAAATTGCATGGTGCCCACCACCGGCAAAAATGGTAATAGCCGCCGCTGTGCTCTTTCCTACGCCGGGTAGAGTCTGCCAGCTGGCAGCGTTTTGTGGAAAGCCTTTACAGGCGATGATTTTTGCCGTTGCATGAAGGTGGCGGGCGCGAGCATAATAACCAAGTCCGCTCCACACTGCCATAACGCTTTCGGTGTGGGCGCGGGCCAAACGGTGGACATCGGGGAAGCGCCGCAAAAAACGCTGATAATAAGGTAACATAGTTGTCACTTGTGTTTGCTGCAGCATAATTTCCGACAGCCAAATATGGTATGGATTATCACATTGCCACGGAAGGTTGTGCCGACCGTATCTTTTTTGCCAGCAAATGATGGCGGTGGCAAAAGCGGTGTTTTTTGTGTTCATTTGGAAAGTTTAATTCAAAAATATGCCGGATAATGACAGAGAGCAACAATGGGCATTGGGGAAGAATGGTTGCTTGTCATTAACGTCAGTTAAAATAGTGTTTAATACAAGTTAATTCCATGAAAATTCATACACACAGGCGACAACCATGAGCGATTCTTCTCATTATTTTGTTCCGGCTAATTCCAAATGGCCAATCTACACTTCGCTTTCCATGTTTTTGGTAGTTAGTGGTTTTATCTGCATTTTTAATGAACTGTCCGGCGCCTACGCTGTTTTTGGTGCAGGATTTTTGGCGCTGACATACTGCATGGTGGGCTGGTGGCGTGATGTTACCGTAGAAAGCGAAGGCGGTAAGTATAAAGAATGGGAAGACATGTCTTTTCGTTGGAGCATGGGCTGGTTTATTTTTTCTGAAGTCATGTTTTTCGTTTCGTTTTTTGGCGCCTTGTTTTACGCTCGAGTATTAGCTGTGCCAGATTTGGGCGGGTTAGACAGCAAAGTTATCTGGCCACAGTTTGAGGCTATTTGGCCAACTGCTGGACCGTATTTTCCTGATAATTTTGAAACGATTCCGGCTTTTGACGTGCCGTTAGTGAACACGCTTATTTTGCTTACTTCCGGCGTTACGGTGACGTGGGCACACTGGGCGCTAAAACTCAACAAACGTCGCCAACTCAATATCGGGTTGGCGTTAACCGTATTGCTGGGAGTGATTTTTTTAGCCTTTCAGGTGCAAGAGTACGTACATGCCTACAACGACCTTAATCTGAGGTTGGACTCAGGTATTTACGGGTCCACTTTTTTCATGCTTACCGGATTTCACGGGTTGCATGTAACTATCGGCACCATCAGCCTCATCGTGATTTTGGGGCGTTGTATGGCCGGACATTTTACGCCTGACAAGCATTTTGGTTTTGAAGCTGTCGCTTGGTATTGGCACTTTGTAGATGTTGTCTGGCTGTTTTTGTTTATAGTGGTGTACTGGCTGTAAACGATAAAGCTGTATTTCATAAAAACAGCAAGGGTTAGCGAGTTAAATTAATCCGGCGGTTGGGCTTCTTCCCGCAATGAGGAAACTGCTGCATCCACGGACATGGCGATGTTGCGATTGTCCCCCAACCGTCGTACTGCCACACTGTTTTGTTCGGCTTCGCGCTTGCCAACTACCAATATTGCAGGTACTTTTGCTGCCGAATGCTCGCGCACTTTGTAATTTATTTTTTCGTTCCGTAAGTCTGTCTCGGCTCGCAATCCTGCCGCCTGTAATGTTGAGCACACTTGTCGCGCATGTTCGTCGGCGTCCGATACAATCGTTGCCACTATCACTTGTAGTGGTGATAACCACAGTGGGAGTCGCCCTGCGTGATGTTCAATAAGAATGCCGATAAAGCGTTCAAAAGAACCGACAATAGCACGATGGCACATTACTGGCCGCAGCCGTTCAGCACTGGCTGCGGTGTATTCGGCATGCAGCCGTTCCGGCAATACAAAGTCCACCTGCCAAGTGCCACACTGCCATTCTCGACCAATGGCATCGCACAGTACAAATTCTAGCTTGGGACCATAAAACGCACCCTCGCCGGGATTGAGCGTCCATTGCACATTGGCTTTGTCGCAAGCTTCACGCAAGGCGGCTTCGGCGCGGTCCCATACGGTATCGTCGCCGGCTCGTTGCGGCGGTCGGTCGGCAAATTTGACAACGAATTTATCAAAACCCAAATCACGGTATATTTGTGACAGTAGTGCCATAAAAGACACCGTTTCATCGGCAATCTGTGCTTCGGTGCAAAAGATATGCGCATCATCTTGTACAAAATGGCGCATGCGCATTAAGCCGTGTAACGCGCCCGATGGCTCGGCACGGTGGCAGGAACCAAACTCGGACATGCGCAGTGGCAAATCGCGGTAGCTTTTGGTTCCGCGCTTGTAAATTTCTACATGGCAGGGGCAGTTCATTGGCTTTAATGCAAAAATGCGCGCTTCTTGTGGGTTATCTACATAATTGCGTAGGCCTTCTTCGTTTTCAGCGATGTACATGTTTTCACGGAATTTATCCCAATGACCGGAAGCTTCCCATAACTTGCGGTCTATCAGTTGCGGTGTTTTAACTTCAATATAACCGGCAGCACGCTGCCGGCGGCGAAGATAGGTTTCCAACGTGCGGTACAGCGTCCAGCCTTTATCGTGCCAAAAAGCTGTGCCTGCGGCTTCTTCTTGCAAATGAAACAACCCCATTTCACGTCCCAGCCGGCGGTGGTCGCGCCGTTCGGCTTCGGCGAGCATGTTGAGATAAGTGCGTAGTTCTTTGTCGGTTCGCCAAGCAGTGCCATAAATGCGTTGCAGCTGCGGGCGACGAGAATCGCCACGCCAGTAGCTTCCAGCGACGTGCGTAAGCTGAAATGCTGTGCCAGTGTTGCCGGTGTGGCGCATGTGTGGTCCGCGACACAAATCCAGAAAATCTCCTTGTCGGTAAAAAGATACTGTTTCGGTATCGGGAATGGCATCTACTAATTCAACCTTAAACGACTCGCCTAACTTCTCGTAATGGGCGCGAGCATCGGCGCGCGTTCGGACTTCGCGCCGTAAGGGAATTTTTTGCGCTATAAGTTCACGCATGCGGGACTCAATTACTTGTAAATCGTCGTGTGTGAATGGTGTCTCGCGATAAAAATCATAAAAAAAACCGTTGGTTATGACTGGTCCAATCGTTGGCTGTGCGTCAGGAAACAGTTGTCCCACCGCTTGTGCCAGCACATGCGCGCAATCATGGCGAATTAACTCCAACGCCGCGCTATCGTCTCGGGTGATAAATTCCACTGTACAGTCTGTTTCTAGCGGCAAATAAATATCTTGTAAGACACCATCAACAGCGCAGGCGACCGCCTTTTTGGCGAGTGATGGCGCAATGCTGGCGGCGACTTCATCGGCGGTGATGCCAGCAGCAAAATGGCGCGTGGCACCATCTGGTAGGGTAATGTAAATATCGGACATAACCGCTATTTTATCAACCTCGTTACGTTGTTCGTGGTTGATGTTTTGCCGTGAGTGACTTATTGGTTGAGTGCACTGATTTTAGCGATGCATCGTTCTATTTCTTTGATTTCTTCTCTTGTTGCGTTACGGGCGGCTTCTTTTTGTATCACTACGTTTTTTTCTTCCATTTTATTTATCCGCTCGTATGCTCGAGTTGCCGACCGTTCAACACGTTTGGCGTCGACGATAAATATGAGTCGGCAATAGTAAAATGGGCAAAGGTGTAAACAAGATTGCGTCTTGCAATTAACAAGGATTGCATTAGGTTAAAGAAATAAAAGAACAGATAAATAGGTAAAAATAAGCAGAATGAGCACTAAGAATAAAGCTCTGCTAAGCTGCCTAAATTGATGGCAACGTTAGGGTATTCGCTTCCCGCACGTTTGCTGCCGTAACAGGAGAATGTCTTTTATTAACTTTGCTTTATATTGTCTGCTGTTGCGGGTGTGTGCGTGAAGCGTTGCCTTCTAGTCGTCCTAAAGCGTTGAGGTAAGCCTTAACCGAAGCAATAACGATGTCGGTGTCGGCTCCGTGACCAGTAACCGCAGCTCCATTTTTTTGCAATCGTACCGACACATCACCTTGGGCGTCGCTGCCGGCGGTAATATTGCGGACTGCATATAATGCCAATGATGCGCCACTTTGTATTTTTGATTCAACTGCACAAAAAGCCGCATCTACTTGTCCGTCGCCATTTGCTTCTGCCGTGTGCGCTTCGCCGTCAACGGAAAAAACCACTGTTGCTCGTGCTTGTCTGTCACTGCCGGTCGTGGATGAAAAAGATAATAGGCGGTAGCGATTGTCTTCATCCCTTTCGGTTCCGGCAGCAACGGCAAGTAAGTCATCATCATAAATGTCGCGCTTTTTGTCTGCCAGCGATTTAAATCGCTCAAAGGCGTTGTTGAGCAATGTATCATTTTCAAAAGTTACACCGAGTTCAACTAATCGTGTTTTGAAAGCGTTTCTCCCCGATAATTTACCCAAGCGTATTAGATTGGAAGACCAGCCCACACTTTCCGCCGACATGATTTCGTAAGTTTCTTTATGTTTGAGTACGCCGTCTTGGTGGATGCCCGATTCGTGGGAGAAAGCATTTGCTCCAACAATGGCTTTGTTTGGTTGTACCGGAAAGCCGGTCACTGATGAAACCAATTTGCTGGCTGTCACTAGTTGACGGCTTTCTATGCGGCTGTCGCACGAAAACACGTCACGCCGCGTACGCACGGCCATAATAACCTCTTCCAACGCTGTGTTGCCAGCGCGTTCACCGATGCCATTAATTGTGCCTTCTACTTGCCGCGCACCTGCTAGCACCGCGGCTAGTGAGTTTGCTGTAGCCATACCCAAATCGTTGTGGCAGTGTACCGAAAACACAGCTTTGTGCGCGTTGGGCACGCGCTCGCGCAATCGCTTAATAATTTCGCTAAATTGGTGTGGTACCGTGTAGCCGACAGTGTCGGGAATGTTAATCGTTGTCGCGCCGGTGGCAATGGCTGCTTCTACGATACGACACAAAAAATCTTCTTCCGAACGTCCAGCGTCTTCGGGGGAAAACTCTACATCGTCGGTATATTTGCGTGCCATTTTGATTGCCGCTACAGCGCGCGCTAAAACCTCATCGGGGGAAAGGTTAAGTTTCTTTTGCATATGAATGGGCGAAGTGGCGATAAAGGTATGCAACCGCTTGCGGCGGGCGGGAGCAATTGCTTCACCGGCGGCGTGAATATCTTTTTCGTTGGCGCGTGCCAATCCACAGACGATACTGTCAGTAATATTTTCGGCGATTTGTTTAACTGCGGCAAAATCGCCGGCGCTAGATACTGGAAAGCCAGCTTCAATCACATCTACTCGCAATCGCTCCAACTGTAGGGCGATTTTTAGTTTCTCTTCTGCGCTCATCGCGGCACCGGCGCTTTGCTCGCCATCGCGCAATGTCGTGTCAAAAATAATTAAATTGTCATTGCTCATCGTGAACCTCCCGCTGCAGTGAGCGGAAAAATATCAAAAAAATAAAAAAGTGAGGGTGGAAAAAAGAGAAAGAATTAGCGCGCCGGTTGGCGCAGCAGAAGCAGCGAAAGAGAAAATAAAAGCGACTGCCGATTAGTAAACATGTTTTCAATGATAGCAAACATTGTTTTTATTGTCAATTTCATATATTAATTTATGTCATGGCAGAAAGGTGATTCGCGGAGGCTAAATTTTATGAAAAACAAAATTTGACAATAGTTGATGTTGTTGGAAATGACGTTTTGACCAAACAGAATTATGTTGTGCTGGCGTGGTTAGTTAGGCCATCGGTATTTTGATATTTTTTGCAAT
This sequence comes from Candidatus Persebacteraceae bacterium Df01, assembly GCA_030386295.1. Classification (NCBI taxonomy): domain Bacteria; kingdom Pseudomonadati; phylum Pseudomonadota; class Gammaproteobacteria; order Candidatus Tethybacterales; family Candidatus Persebacteraceae; genus Candidatus Doriopsillibacter; species Candidatus Doriopsillibacter californiensis. The sequence goes on from JANQAO010000001.1 coordinate 244,419, forward strand.
CATAAAATTGACTCTGCCGTAGTGCATCAATGTATGTGCTTAGGCAAATAATTTTTTAATGTTAATATAATTTGGTAGAGAGACAGAGAGGAGTTATCTTGCCAGAGTTTTTGAATTATCTAGGCAACGTTTTTGCACCGTTTAACTTTTCAATTTTACTTTTGGGAACCGCTGGTGGGTTGATTTTAGGCGCCTTGCCCGGTCTTAGTCCGACTATGGCGGTAGCACTTTTGATACCGTTTACTTTTCATATGGAACCAACCAGCGGGTTAATATTGCTGGGGTCGGTGTACACCGCTACGGTTGCTGGCGGTGCAGTCAGTGCTATTTTGCTCAAAATTCCTGGTGCCCCGGCTAACATTGCTACCACGTTAGACGGTCACCAGATGGCACGTCAGGGTCGCGCCGCGCAAGCTTTGCAATTAAGTTTTTTATCTTCTGGCGTGGGTGGTGTGTTGGGGGTTTTGGTGCTGATTTTTTTTACACCAGTGTTGGCACGGTGGGCGTTAAATTTCGGCCCCTCACATTTGTTTTGGCTTGCGGTATTGGGAGTGACTGTTATTGCCTCGCTGGCGACAAATTCTATGATTAAGGGGCTTGCCGCCGGTTGTATCGGTTTGTGGATTTCCTCAATCGGTTATGACGGGGTGCACGGTGTACACCGGTTTTCTTTTACTTCCCACTTGGACGGTGGCATTCACATCATCGCCGCGTTGGTGGGGCTGTTTGCCATCCCACAAGTTATTGACATGCTGGTGCGCAGTAGAGGTGGTGGTAGCGGTGAGAATATGAGTAAAACCGTACAACCGCATTCGTTGTTACAAGCCGTGCGGCAGGTGTTGAGTAAGCCGCGAACATTAACAATTGGCTCTATTGTGGGCATTGTTGTTGGGTTGGTGCCCGGAGCGGGTGGACAAATTGCTGGACTGGTGGCTTATGACCAATCGCGCAAATTTAGTAAAACACGGGAGACTTACGGCAAGGGCGAGCCAGAAGGGCTTATCGCTGCGGAAACCGCCAATAATGCTATGGTTGGACCATCGCTCGTGCCGTTGCTGACGCTGAGTGTTCCCGGCAGCCCCACTGCTGCCGTGCTGTTGGGAGGCTTGCTTATACACGGTATTTTCCCGGGGCCATCATTGTTCACCGATTATCCAGAGGTGTCTTGGACGTTTATTAATTCCCTGTTGGTTGGACAAGTGTTGATGGTTGTGTTGGGGTTGGCGCTTGCCCGGTTGGCGGCAAAAGTCATTATGCTGCCCGAACATTACCTAGCTGCCGCAGTGGTAGTGCTGGCGGTGTTTGGCACTTACAGTGTGCAACATTCATATTCAGACGTGCTCATTATGGCGACTTTGGGTGGCGGCATGTGGTTTTTTGAAAAATATGGTTTTAGTGCGGCCCCTTTAGTATTAGGCATTGTATTAGGCCCCATTGCCGAACAAAACTTTGTTTATGGACGCACCATCGCCGAAGCCGGCGATGGTATTTTGCCTTATTTCTTTGGCGGCGGATTAAATATTGCACTGGTGACTCTTATCATTTTGTCGGTGCTAGGTAGCGCTGTTTTGGAAATGCGTGCTCGGCGCAAATCATCATTGGTTGTGGCATGAACTGGCGGCATGGATTGGCAGCGGCAAGCGGTGATGTGGCCGCATTGCTGTTTGCGCTGATGGCGGTGTGGGCTTCGTTCACGGCGGACGAGCCTGAAGCTTATGTGTTTCCGCAGCTTATATCAATATTAATGCTGGTTTTTTGTGGAATTAATTTTGTTCGTCGCGCCGTTACACAATTTGCCGGCAAACCGCCGCTGGATGCAGTATTACTCAAAAAAATCGCGCCCGGCGCGGCTGTCATCTGTGTGTATATATTAACAGCAGAAACGGTAGGCTTTTATCTGGCGGCGGCGGTGGTGTTTGCGACATTGTCGTTGCTGTACGGTGCTGCAACGCATCGGAAACAAGTGTTTATTGTTACCGGCGCGGTGGTTGCTGTGCTGTATAGTTTATTTTCGTTGTTATTGCGAGTACAGGTTCCGCGGGAATTTTTCTTATAATGGAAAAGTTATTAAACTTAAAATCATTCATCAAAGAGGAGAAAAAAATGAAAACGTATTCTTTCAAAAAACTGGCTGCCGCAATGGCGGCCGTTATGTTGGCTGTGGCGCCAGCTGCACAGGCGGCTTATCCTGAGCGGCCCATTGGCGTCGTGGTGGCTTATGGTGCTGGCGGCGCGACAGATTTTCAGGCGCGCATTGTCACTATGATGTCGGCACAGGAAGATTATCTCGGTCAGCCCATTTATATTATTAACAAGCCCGGTGCTGGCGGTCAAAAAGGTTGGAATGCTTTTGTTAACAAAGCCAAATCCGACGGTTATGAACTGTCCGCTTACAATGTTCCGCATTTTATTGCTCAATCCATCGCTTTTCCGGGTAAAGTCAAATACAATATTGGCAATCTAGAGCCGATTGGTAACTGGGGTGCCGATCCGGCAGTACTTATCGTACCTAAGGACAGCCCGTTTAACAGTGCACAAGAATTAGTTGATTTTGCCAAGAAGAATCCGGGCAAATTGACTGTTAACGGTGCCGGTAAATTTGTTGGGCATCATATCGCTTTTTTACAGCTGGCGCGAGCGACGGACGCTAAAATGACTTACATTCCCCATCCCAAAGGTGGTGCTGGTGCACTCAAAGATGTAATGGGAGGTCAGGTCAAGGCTGGATTTAATAATTTGTCCGATGCTTTTCGCTCCAAAGACAATCTCAAAATTCTTGCGATAGCTGATTTGCAGCGTCACGATTTTTTGCCTGATGTGCCGACATTTAAAGAGCAAGGCGTAGATATAGACGACTCCAGTGTGAATTTTCGCGGTATTATGGCGCCCAAGGGAACTCCACCGGAAATCATCGCTTATCTTGCCGAGCGAGTGCCATTGATGTTTGGTAACAAAAAGCGAGTGGAAAAGAAAATGAAATCCAGTGGATCACCTGTGCGAATTATGAGCCGCGAAGAAGTGCAAGCCATGTGGAAAGAACGCCAAGTATATTTAACAGACTTGCTCAAAGACTTAGTACAGTAATGGCTGTCGCGCCGGATGGGGCGGTAGATTCAACTATCGCTGATATTGTCGCGCGCGCGCGACGCGCGCAAGCCGTATTTGCCACCGGCTCGCAAGCAGATATTGATTTAGCCTGTTTGGCTGCGGCGCGCCCTCTGATGCGTCCCGAGGATAATCGTCGGTTGTGTGAGATGGCGGTGGAGGAGACTGGAATCGGCAATGCCGCCGACAAAATGCGCAAAAATATGCGCAAGACGTTGGGATTGTTGAATGATATTCACGGACAGTCAACAGTCGGAGTAGTGCGTGATGATCCAGCCCAAGGAATTACAGAAATTGCTCGCCCTGTAGGCGTTGTGGCGGCACTGACGCCGTCCACTAACCCGGTGGCGACGCCGGTAAATAAAACTGTCAATGCTCTCAAAGGTGGTAATGCTATCGTGTTGGCTCCGCCGCCGGCTGCTGCTCGTACCGGTGCTGCATTGCTAGAACTTATGCGCATTGAATTGAAGCGCGTTGGCGCGCCGCCGGATGTGGTGCAAATGTTGCTGCCACCATCTAAAGCGGCGACGGTGGCACTCATGCGTCAAGCTGACTTGGTAGTGGTGACCGGTTCTCAGCGTAATGTGCGTGGCGCTTATGCTAGTGGCACGCCGGCAATTGGCGTAGGTGCCGGTAATGTGGCGGTAATCGTTGACGAAACTGCTGATGTTGGGCAAGCTTCCGCTCGTATCCGTACTTCTAAAATTTTTGATAATTCTACTTCCTGTTCATCGGAAAATCATTTGATAATTGTTGCCAGTGTGTACGACGCTATGATGGAAGCGTTGCGCCGTGAAGGCGGAGTATTATTGGATGACTCTGACAAGCGTCAATTGCAGTCGCAATTGTGGGTGAACGGCGCACTTAACCGTGATCTCATCGCCCGTGACATGGCGGTATTTGCCGATCGCGCCGGACTGGGAGCTACTGCCGAGCAAGCGGCATTTTTGATGGTGGAAGAAAATGGCGTGGGTGATGCTTATCCGTTTTCCGGTGAAAAATTGTCGCTGGTGCTGACTTTGTATAAAGCCGCTGACTTTTCAGCTGCCAAGGTGCAGGCGGCGGCGTTGCTGGCGTACCAAGGTGCCGGACATTCGTTGGGTATTCACACACAGACCGAGGCTCGACCACTAGAATTGGGATTAGAATTGCCGGCGTGTCGCATAATTGTTAATCAGGCACACTGTTTTGCTAATGGAGGTAATTTTGACAATGGAATGCCGTTTTCATTATCTATGGGTTGCGGCACTTGGGGAGGAAATTCTATTAGTGACAATCTTAATTTTCGCCACTTCATCAACACAGTGAGAGTGGTTCGCGCTATCCCTGCACAAGAGCCGACGATAGAAGATATTTATTCTGATTATCCAGATTAATTATTATGAGTGACGAAATGTCAGCATTAATGACGGCTCAGCAGCACACGTTACAAAGCCTTATTGATATGCGTGCCGAGGAGACGCCAGCGCAACCATTTTTTTTGTCGTTGGAGAGCGGGCTTTGTATAACCTATGCTCAGTTGCGAGAGTCATTGTGCGGCTGTGGCGAGGCATTAGCAACTGTACCGCGGGGAGAGACGGTAGGAATCCTCGCCGGTAACGGTTGGGCGGTAGCGCAATTTTTATTAGCGGCACCGTATCACGGTCGGCGGGCGATGTTGATTAATTTGGCTGCTGGTAGAAACAATATTATTTACACGTTGACTCACAGTGGGTGCAAATTGATTTTTGCCGACGCCGACAATATTGACGCACTGTGCGATATGGTTGTTGCTGCTGGTGTGGAAATAATGATTGTGCCAGTGGATCGTGACCGAGGAATTGAAAATAATCAGCCCGCCACATTGCCACCACTAGTGTCGCGCGAGGATGATGCGCTGCTAATATACACCAGCGGCACCACTGGCAAGCCCAAAGGCGTATTGCACACGCACGGCAGTTTGCTTGCTGGTGGTGCCAACACCGCACTGGCGCATCGGCTTACCGCTGCTGACCGAGCATTGTGTGTGCTGCCGTTGTGCCATATTAATGCCCAGTGTGTGACTGTCATGGCACCGCTGGTTAGCGGTGGCAGCGTGGTGGTGCCACATCGGTTTAGTGTGAGTCGTTTTTGGCAGTGGTTGGAAAAAATGGAATGCACTTGGTTTAGTGTGGTGCCAACGATTGTGTCGCATTTGTTGCACAATGTCGCTCCGGCAATATCCTTACCCAAATTACGCTTTGGGCGTTCGGCGTCATCGGCGTTGGCACCAGAAACACACCGCCAATTTGAAAAGCGCTTTGGTGTTAACCTTTATGAAACAATGGGACTTAGCGAAACGGCAGCACAAATTTTATCTAATCCGATGCCACCACAGCAGATTAAATACGGATCGCCGGGAATTGCTTTTGGCAACGAAGTGACGGTTTTGGATGCTAAGGGGCAGGAGACACCGCGCAATGCGGAAGGCGAAATAGCCGTTCGTGGCGACAACGTGATGCGCGGCTACCTCAACGCGCCAGCAGATACAGCTGCCGCATTTACCGCTGATGGTTGGTTTTGTACCGGCGATTTAGGACGCATGGATGAGGATGGTTTTGTATTTATTACTGGTCGGCGTAAAGAGTTAATTATTAAAGGTGGTGAAAATATTGCTCCGCGCGAGATAGATGATGCGTTGTATCAGTCTGCCGGCGTGGTGGAGGCAGCAGCGTTTGGCTGTGCTTGTAAGGTGTACGGCCAGCGGGTGGAAGCCGCTGTAGTTTTGTCATCGCCGCAAATCCATAGCGAACAAGAACTTATTGATTCGTGTGTCCACCAAGTGGGTGCGTTTAAGGCACCGGAGCGGGTGCATTTTATGGAATCGTTGCCCAAGGGGCCGTCGGGTAAGGTGCAACGATTAAGATTGGTGGATATAATTGAAGAACAGTTGAAAAAATAAACAAGAAGAAGGTAGCGATAGGGTGCGAAAAGGTACCCTTATGCAATAAATAGCGGTTTAATCGATAGTTATTAAAACTGATTTTTTATTAACGAACCCAACAAGATATGAATTCATCCATTAGCGCCAGAATGAACAGTCGTGTATGGGCAATGCTCATCACGTTGTCTGTTCTTTGGGGCGGTTCATTTTTCTTTATTGGCATTGCGGTGTCAGGGTTGCCGCCGTTGACAATTGCTGCTTTGCGAGTTTCGCTGGCTGCCATCACACTTTGGATTGTTGCATTCGCTATGGGCTTACGTCTGCCGAGCTCAATGCGCACGTGGTGGGCATTTATTGTTATGGGGCTTTTAAATAATGCTATCCCTTTTTCGCTGATTATCTGGGGGCAGATGTACATTGCTTCAGGGCTTGCTTCTATTTTGAACGCTACAACGCCGTTGTTTACTGTTGTTGTTGCTGGCATTTTGCTTGCTGATGAGCGACTATCGGCAAAAAAAATAGCAGGTGTGATTATTGGTTTTGTCGGTGTGGTGGTGATGTTAGATGTGGCGACGCTAATAGAGGGAACGAACGATAATGTCATCGCCCAGTTAGCCATACTTGTTGCGGCACTTTCTTATGCTTTTGCTGGCGTATACGGACGTCGGTTCAAAACGATGGGAATTAATCCCATCATTATTGCATCGGGACAAGTGACAGGAAGCTCACTGATATTAATTCCGTTGGCATTGCTTATTGAGCGTCCTCTTGCCGGAATTATGCCGGATATGGCGGTGTGTGGTGCCATTGTGGGGCTTGCCGTGATGTCAACCGCATTGGCATACATGTTATATTTTCGCATTCTGGCATCGGCAGGGGCGACAAATTTGTCGTTGACGACGTTTTTAGTTCCAGTGTCGGCGATTTTTCTCGGTTCAGTGTTTTTAGAAGAAAGACTGGAATTGATTCATTTTATAGGTTTGTTTGGTATTGGCGTTGGATTGTCGTTAATTGATGGGCGACTGTGGCAAAAGCGCACATGACAAACCGTAGATAGATTTTGCGCCTAGTTATGTGGTCAGGTGCGTACACAGATTGTCCAAAAAGTGAAGGCATTCTGCTAATTGGGATATTTCTATGTATTCATCGGGCTTGTGCGCTTGTGCAATGTCGCCGGGGCCAATAACGACGGCGGATATGCCGTCTTGTTGAAAGTGTCCGGCTTCGGTGCAAAATGGTACCACATCGCTATCGGTGTTGCCGGTTAATTTAACGGCTATTTGGTGTGCTGGGGAGTCGGGACGCGGTGCCAAAGCTGGCTCAAATGAATTTACGATATTTTCAATAGTTGCTGGATGTCCGCTTGCTCGCATTTCCGGCAAAAGTGTGTTTTGTAAAAAATCTTCAACTTGGGCAACAAAATCTTCTGGTTTATCGCTGGGCATGCCGCGATAATGCCAGTTGACTTCGCAACGGGCAGCAATAATATTGAGTGCTGTACCACCTGTGATAACACCGGTGTTGACAGTAGCATGAGGCGGTACAAAAGGGCTATCTGCGGGAGCTCGTCGTCGCAAGTCTGTTTCTAAAGATTCTAAATGCGTGATAAAGCGTGCGGCAAAGCGAATAGCGCTTATACCTGCTGCTGGCGTGGCACTGTGTGCGGGAACGCCATGAAAAATGGTTTTTACGCTTACTCCTGATTTGTGACCGGCAATTATTTTCATGTGTGTTGGCTCGCCGACGATAGCTGCCGCTGGCTTCATTCCACTATCTTTGAGCAGTGCTAGTATATCTGCGCTGCCAAGGCAACCGGTTTCTTCATCCCGAGAAAAAGCCAAATGAATAGGACGGGACAGTGTCGCTGCAGAAAATACCGGTGCCATGGCTAAGGCACAGGCGACAAAACCTTTCATATCACAAGAGCCGCGTGCATATAGCCGCCCGTTGCTCTCACATAATTCAAACGGCGGTGTTGCCCATTGCTGCCCGGCTGTGTCCACTACGTCAGTATGGCCAGAAAGCACTACGCCGCCATCAACAGTGGGACCGATGGTTGCCAGTAAGCTGGCTTTGCCGCCGTCATTAGTCGGGCAAATGGTGCTATTAATATTAATTTCTCGCAATTTTGTTTCCACATAGCGCACTAAATTAATGTTGTTGTGCGAAGGGATAGTGTCAAAAGCCACAAGCTCACGTAACCATTGTATAGCGTCAGGCAGGCGGGGATGGGTTGTCATGTGATTGGGCTCAAGAAACAGTGAAATTGAATTATAAGGGCAGATAATGTCTTTTTAGGTGACCGTTCAACGAGAAAAATGGTCTTCCGAAAAAATACTAAAATTGACGATGTCTTTACTCGCCATAAGAATGCTATTCGTAATTATAATTTTGAAGTTGCCGATAGTGTTCGCACTGCGCGAATGCGAGCATAACGAATTTGTTCGGCAATCTTGGACGGCGTATGACCATATTTTTTTTGTGTTGTGCAGGCAATGGCACCAGAATCAACAGTTTTTGCTGCTTCTATGGCAAGGCGTATAAATTCGCCTTGCGGGTAGCGAGTGCCACGTCGCGCTGGCCAATAGGCATAGTCGGCTTCGCACACGCGCAATACTGATTCGGCACGGGTCGGGCGACGAAAAACGTCTAGTCGCATGAGCAGATCAACCACTTTGCTTGACCGCAATACAAGGGCGTTGTGAACATTGCCGTGTTCGGCGGCGGCAGTGAGGGCAAGAGAGGAAAATTCTTGCGGTGTTTTTAGTCGTTGGCACAAAGATTCAACTAAAGTCCGGCTGCGTGCTTCATGACCGTGATGGCTGGGTAGTATGGTGGCTGGTGTTTGTGCCTTGCCAATATCGTGTACCAGAGCGGCAAAACATTCTGCCGCACTTAGGTGCAAATCAGCGGCGGCATCTAAGACCATCAACGTGTGTATGTAAGTTTCTCCTTCGGGGTGATAATCTCGTCGTTCTGGAACTCCCCGCAGTGCGGCAACTTCAGGCAATATTACTTCTAGTAACCCACAATCATTCATCACTTCAATCATGCGCGCGGGACAAGCTGCAGTAAGTCCGCGTGCTAGCTCGCGCCATACTCGCTCTGCGGTTAAGTTAGCGGCTTCCCCACGTTGTACCATGTGCCGCATGAGTGCCATTGTGTCGGCGGCTATGGAAAAATCAGGTAGCGTCGCCGCAAAGCGGGCGACACGCAGCAGTCGCACAGGGTCTTCCGAAAATGCTGGTGATACATGGCGCAACACTTTGGCGGTCAAGTCATTTATGCCACCCCAAGGATCAATTAATTTTCCGTTTTCGTCCTGCGCAATGGCGTTAACCGTCAAGTCGCGGCGGCGTAAATCATCCTTCAGCGATACATCGGGCGCGGCATAAAAAACAAATCCATGATAGCCTTTCCCGTGTTTTTTTTCGGTTCGTGCTAACGCATATTCTTCTTTGGTTTTGGGATGTAAAAAAACCGGAAATTCTCCGCCCACAGGCATAAAACCAGCGGCTAACATGTTTTCTGGGGTTTCTCCAATAACGACAAAATCGCGATCGCCGACCGATCTGCCCAGCAAAGTATCACGTACCGCGCCGCCAACAAGATAGGCGCGCACGGATTTAACGGCGAGAGTGTTCCCTGAGTCCGGAATAGGCAGCATCGGTGTGTGGCGCAAACATAGCAGCGAGACCGGCATCCAACGTAGTGAGCGTTCCTAACAATTCTTGGGCATCATTCACACTTCCACAGACTGAGGGAATTTTGGCAGACAGACAATTGTCGCGGCTGAGAAAATTTACTTTTGGGATATATTCGGCAATGGCGGCGACTAGGTAAGACGAAGCTGGGTTAAGTCCAATGAGCGACCGTTTGATGTCGGCAGCGGCAAATGTGTGACGCACTATATCGGCGAGTGTCAAGATTTCTGGCCCGCCGACGGAAAGTGTTTTGTTATCGGCCTCGCCGCTTTTTAGCACTCGCGCTAAAATTTGTACCAAGTCCGTTACCGCCAACGGTTGCATATTTGCCGTAGCACAGGGCAATACTACTATTGGCGTGAGCCGCGCTAACCGCACAAAAAGATTGATAAATTGGTCGCCTTCGCCGAACACCACAGAAGGACGCACGATAACATGGCGAATGGAAGACGCTTCTTTTATGATTTGTTCCGCTTTGGCTTTGCTGCGTAGGTAGGCGCTGGGTGCGGCTGCCGCCGCGTTGAGGGCGCTCAGATGTACAAATCGGTATATCCTGCGATCAATACAGCCATTAATCAATATGCGAACAAATTCGCAGTGAGTGCGCTCAAAATCACCACGTTGCCGCTCATTCAAAATGCCTACCAAATTGACCACTGCGTCCGCTCCGTCCAGTGGCTGCAATACGCTTTGTATGTTGGCTGGATTACAAGCGATAACGTCTGTATTGGGAAGCAAAATCAGGTCATTTTTTACTTTTTCACGATCGCGCACCGGCAATACAAGTTCGTGCCCAGCAGTAGCCAGTGATGCTGTCAGGTGCCGGCCAATGAAGCCGCCGCCGCCAAAAATGACAATGCGCATTAGCTTACTTTTGCTCCCGCTGGCATGTCAGCGGCGGTGAGTAATTGCAAATCGCCTTTGCCATCGGTTGCTGCGAGTACCATACCTTCTGATTCACCAAAACGCATTTTTCTTGGCTTGAGATTAGCTAGATACAACACCTGTCGCCCCACGAGCGTTTCCGCCGCATAATGTTGCTTAATGCCGGCAAATACCTGTCGCAGCCGTGTATCACCGACGTCTAGCGTGAGTTTAAGAAGTTTTTGGGCTTCTGTTACATCTTCTGCCGCTGTGATTGTAGCCAATCGTAAGTCCATTTTGGCAAAGTCTTCAATAGCGATGGGAGATTTGTTAGCGGGTTCGTCTTTTGTTGGCGGCGGAGATTTATCCGGCGTTTTTTTTGACTGTGCCAATCGCTCTAATTGTTTGTTATCCATGCGCTGCATTAAGTGTTTATATTTATTAATCACGTGCTTCGCCGCCAGCGGATGCAATTTTTCGCCCCAATGCATATCGGTATTTAAAAACTCTCCGGCTTTCGTTGCCAACAGCGGCAACACTGGCGTTAGCATTAACATTAACAAATGAAAGGCGCGTGTAGCGGCGGAACAAACTGCGTGTAATTCTTCACGGCGAGCTGTGTCTTTGGCGATTGCCCACGGTGCGGCGGCGTCCACATGGGCATTAATGGTATCTGTGGCGCGCATGAGTAGCCGCATTGCTTCCTGATAGCGGCGAGATTCGTATGCCGTTGCTACTTGTTCTTCTACATCCAAAAGTGGGCGCACCATGATATCAAAATCAGTGCCGCCCCTGTCACATTCATCTAAACCGCCATCAAATAATTTGTGCAAAAACGGCGCTACACGACTGGGGATATTAACTAACTTGCCGACCAAGTCGCTGTTCACCCGAAAATTAAAATCATTTAAACTTAAGTCTAAATCTTCCATTCGGTCATTGAGTTTACAGGCGTAATAGTAGCGTAGCCATTCGGGATTAAGCCCGCAATTTAGGTAATGTTCGGCGGTGATAAAGGTGCCGCGTGATTTGGACATTTTCTCGCCGTTAACTGTCAAAAAGCCGTGAGCAAAAATCCGTGTGGGTCGTCGGTAACCACTGTGGTGTAGTACTGCAGGCCAAAATAACGCGTGAAAATACAAAATGTCTTTACCGATGAAGTGATATAGCTCGGTATTTCCGCCGGGACGCCAGAAATCATCAAAATTCATACCGGTACGGGCACACAAATTTTTAAAGCTCGCCATGTAGCCAATAGGTGCATCTAACCACACATAAAAATATTTTTCTTCGGGCACTTCAGGAATGCGAAAGCCAAAATAAGGCGCGTCACGTGAAATGTCCCAGTCATGCAAGTCGCGTTCCAGCCATTCCATTAATTTGTTGGCTGCCCCTTTTTGCAGGCGCGTTACGCGAGTGTCAGGGGCGGCAGGATTAATTTCGTCGCCTTGCGTCCATTCGCGCAGTTCATCGCGCATGGCACTCAAGCACAAAAAATAGTGTTTTGATGTCTTAAGCACTGGCGGGGTGTTAGACAACGAGGAGCGTGGGTTTTTAAGTTCAGTTGGCGCATACGCTGCGCCGCAGTGTTCACAAGAGTCGCCGTATTGTTCGGCTGTGCCGCACTTGGGACAGTCACCACGTACATAGCGGTCGGGCAAAAAAATGCCTTTTTCAGCATCCTGTAATTGCTCAATTTCGCGTTCGGCAATATGACCGCTTTCGCGTAATTGCAAAAATATACTGCTGGCAAGCGCTTTGTTTTCTGGTGAGTGAGTGCTGTAATAATTATCAAACGCAATATGAAAGGCGGCAAAATCGCGTACGTGATTGTCGCGTGTTTTTTTGATTAACGCTTCAGCGCTGATGCCTTCGGATTCAGCGCGCAACATAACTGGCGTTCCGTGTGCATCATCGGCGCAGACATAAATACATTCGTGCCCACGTGATTTTTGAAACCGACACCAAATATCCGCTTGTATGTATTCAACTAAATGCCCTAAATGGATATCGCCGTTAGCATAAGGCAAGGCGGCAGTCATGAGAATTCGGCGTGACATACATTAATTTTATCATCGCCGTTGTGCTACCCGCTACGGTGCCAATGACAGCAATTTTTGCTTTCCCAGTGTTGGCACACTGAAGGCGTTGTCAATTGCTTCCAACGTTCGTTGATGAGCGGTGTCAGCGGCTTGTGCCGGCGTATCATCAAAAGCTAGTCGTGTCGCTAGAAGAGAGGAAAAGAAACAGCCGCTGCCGTGATAATTCCCTGGTCGGCGCTTTGTTGCCGTTTCCCATAGCAATTGTCGATTGTTGCCGTAAAGTGCATGGTGCACTGTCGCTCCTTTTTTGCAGTCGGTTATTAACACGTGCCGTGCGCCAGCATCCAATAGCACTGCGACGCCGTCAATCACTTGTCGTCGTTCGCTAAGTTCCGTCAATTCCTGGCGATTTGGTGTGATGACACAGGTGTGTGGGAGTAACCGTCGTACGAGCTGCACCCGTTGCGTTGGAGAAATAAAAGCGGTGCCAGCAGTAGGCGACAGTACCGGGTCCCACACTGTGGGCGCGCGCCAATGGCGGATACTTTCAATAATAACGCTGGCGGCATTGCCACAAACGCCGATTTTGATCGCGTCCACTGATGTGGCGCACAAAGTGGAAAATTGCGTCCGCACTCGCGCTGTCGGTAACGGCCAGCAAGCCTTTACGCCGTTTAAATTTTGTGCGGTTACTGCTGTTGTTATTGTTAGCGCTTGACCGCCACCACAGGCAATCGCGCGCGTATCGGCGATTAATCCGGCGCCGCCGGTACCGTCAACGCCAGCAAACACGGCTACTAGTGGGCGCGCGCTCATGTACAATTAACCCTTATGAGCGAAACACAACCATACTGCACCTTTATATGCCAGATTTGTGGCTGGACGTACAGTGAAGAAGAAGGAAACGAAGAAGAAGGACTGCCTCCCGGCACCCGCTGGAAAGACGTTCCTCCTAACTGGACTTGCCCTGAATGCGGAGCCCGCAAAGAAGATTTTGAAATGACCGAAGTGTAAAAGTGGGGGGCTGCTCTAAGCTGCCATCCTTCCCTACTCGCGAAATTCAAATGCTTTAACCACTTTAACGACGCCACGTATTTTGCGTGTCGTATTAATAGCAGTGGCCGCTTGTTTTTTGTTCACTAACCCAAGTAGATAAACAACGCCTTTTTCGTTGACGACTTTGACATCCAAACAAGAAAAATCTTCTATTTGGATGCTGCACAATGCTGCTTTGACTCGTGCGGTGAGTGCGCTGTCCGAGGCTTGCGAACTCAATGATGCGGCACCGGCGATTTCAATTTGATTGAGAATTTCGCGGACATTTTCAATATTTTCTGCGATGTCAATTACTTGTTGGCGCAACGCTTCGGTAGGTGCTTGACCGGTGAGCAATAGCCGCCGGTTATAACTAGTAATGCTGATATTAACGTTACTATCAATATCGGACGACAGTTGCACCCGCATTTTTAGTTCAATCGCGTAGTCTTCAACAAAAGATCCGGTAGAACGTTCATCATTGATTACTGCGGCACCACTGGCACCGCTAAGGACGACTGCCGCTGGACAACCAGACAATAAGAAGGGCGCAATACAGGCAAAAAATAGGCAGGAAAATTTTTTCTTCATCAAAATGATTGTACCTTAATTTGTCGCATCAAAAGCGTTACGCAGCCAGCGTACGTTGCCGTCAACGTCTACCAGTACGGCGTCAAAGCGACACGGAGGTTCGCCGTTGGCTGCTAAATAATGTGTTGCGGCCGCCGTTAGCCGCCGCTGTTTGTGATAGTCAATGCTTTCAGCGGCAGCGACTAGATTTTTGCGCTGCCGCACTTCCACAAATACTAAGGTCCTGCCGTCTTCGGCAATAATGTCAATTTCTCCCCGCCGACAACGATAATTTGTTGTAGCTACCTGCAATCCATGTTTTTTCAGATGAGCTACCGCCATTTGTTCAGCGAGCTGTCCGGCAGTGTTCATGGTGTCAACTCCCGCAGCCGACCGCCACGATAGAATGCCAGCTTGCCAGCGCGGGAAAAAGTGCCATTTTTGAGTTGCCAGTTGCCGCTTATGCCGTTCATTAACCAATTTTCATCCCATAACGGTGAGTTCAGCACCGCGAGGCAGGCGTCTATGCCCAAGGCAAAAAAGCGCTGACGGATGATTGGCAACGTTCGCGTTTGCGGCGCGTCAAAAATTGTATGTTCGTTTGGCAGAGTAAAAAACCAAGGCATTTCCATAAAACGCAGACCTTCGCTAAGCAGAGAGCCGGAAGCTTGATTGTTGTTTATGCTGACAGCAAATACTGAATATTGTTGCGGAACAAACTTGCGTGCTTTGCGGGCAAAGTCACCGTTGCCGGCGGCAAAAAGTACAAGGCCTCCCTTTTCGTCTGGTAATTCTTTGAGATCATCAAACAATCGCTGCCAGTCACGTGCTGGGTCGCGAACCAAAAAACGCCCCGAAATTTTTCCGCTGGCAGCAATCCACGCTTGCTCGAAAGCCTTTCGTTGTTGGCTGCCGCGTTGCCCCGGTTGTTCTATGACACGCACGTTGGTTATGCCTTGTGCGTGCAACAAGTGCGCTAAATCGGTGGCCTCTTGACCGGCGTCCAGTGTCATCACGTAATATCCTTCACCGGCGGACGGTTGTAGCAACAATGTAGGCACTAACGCTTGTGGCTGTCGGTTTAGCAATTCCTTTACCCCGCTTTTGAGCATGGGACCGACGACAAATTGTGCTGCATTGCGTACCGCCGCCGCATAATTAGCGTACACCGACTCGGCTGTGCCGTCGGTGGCGTACAAGTCTATTTCTACAGCCTGTTGCGATTTTTGTATGCCGTGCAGGCAACCGCGGTGAAAGCTATTTGCGGCGCGACCAGCTAATTTGCCCGCTTTTGTAGGTAGTACCAGAGCCAGTGCTGTGGGCTTAATATCCTTGCCAATACTGGGTGCACGCAGAGGTAAAAAAATAGAGTTATCAGTATCTATAGGTGGTTGTGATTTTTCTTGTACGTCCGTCGGTGACCGGTCCGAAGGAGCTTGCCGTAAAATAGCATCGCGGTCATAATCACGGTGATTAAGCAAATCTATAATCGGATTGTTTTCCGCCTGTGTTGTTATTGTTGCCAGCGCCAGAAGCGCGCACCACCATTTTTGTTTATGCATAATTCCCCGATTTTATATGTGATTGCTTCGCCAATTGGAAATCTACGTGATATTTCACAGCGTGCTTTGGATATTTTGTCGTCGGTGTCGCTTTTGGGCGCGGAAGATACTCGTGTGGCGCGTCGCTTGCTGGCTGCTCACGGTATTTATGGTAAACGGTTACTTTCTTTGCGTGCGCACAACGAAAATCATGCCGCTGAGGCACTGCTGGCTGGCGCTTTTGAGCTGGGCACCGTTGCATATTTATCCGACGCTGGCACCCCCAGTATCAGCGATCCGGGTGCGCGCTTGGTGCGAGCCGCTCGGGCGGCGGGAGTACGAGTGTCACCAGTGCCGGGAGCGAGTGCTTTGACGGCGTTGTTGTCGGTGGCTGGGGTTCCCGAGAGTGCGGTGCATTTTTTTGGATTCCCGCCACGAGCTGCGGTGCGGCGGCGGGATTTTTTTGAAAAATTGCTATTGCTGTCCGGTTCTGCGGTGCTGTTTGAAGCACCAACGAGAATGTCCGACACCGTGTCGCAGTTGCTTGCAGTATTGGACAGCAATACACGCGTTGTAGTGGGACGTGAGCTTACCAAGACGCATGAACAGGTGGTGGATATTTCGTTGGAAAATCTTGAGCAGGCACTGGCGGAAGGTAGTGTGCCGGCACGCGGAGAGTTTACATTGTTGGTGGAGTTACCCGGACGCAATCCGTTGGCGGCGGTGGGAGATGCTTTGTTTACGGCATTAGCTGCTGAATTACCGCGGCGGCGAGCAGCGTCACTGGCGGCACAATTCTGCGGTGGCGATGCCAACGATTACTACCGCCGTCACATAAAAAAATAACTGCCGTTATACGATTTCCCAAAAGCTCGGATTAAGATTAGCAAAGTATCTCAAAGCCAGCAGTATCATCAAAACAACTGTCGAGGACAGCGACTTAATTTTTATTCGTTGTCTGCCAATATCCGCCAGCCACTTTTTCGGTAATAAGCCACAGCAGCGTTGCGAATTGGCAAGTGGTCAGAGCGTTTGTACGTTGCCACGGCACCACCGCCAGCAATTTTGCCGAAATCGGGGTCACAACTCCACAACTTTATGTCATCCGGCGGATGTGGCGGTACATACGTTTTAACGCCACCGTATTTGAGAGCTGTATAACTTAAATGGATGTCTTCACCGTTGTCCCACGAATAGGGCTCTTCGCGCCACAAATGGCAAAAGTGAGCCTTGCGTGCAAACCAAGCGTGTCCAACCAAATCTACCGTAGTTGGCTGTGACAGCAGCGCGCCGTTCCAACCAATTTTTTGTTTGGCTGAATATCCCTCTGTCGGCAAGAGTACGCCACTACCGCCCAATATGCCATCATAGCCGGTTGTTACTGTGTTAATACAGTTTTCAAACCACAGTGGCTGTGGCAAAATGTCATCATCAAAAAATGCTACATAAGTAGTTTGTGCCAACGATGCCAAGGTAAAACGACCGAAAAACTTCCAGTTAAAATTGGATACCAACACTCGGTCAACCAAAGACGAAAAATCTGGTGTTGGCTTTTCACTGTCATTGCACCACACCCAAATTTGTGCCGGCGGTACACTTTGTGCCCGCAACGCTGCGACTTGTTGTTGCAAATAGCCGGGGCGTTTATAGGCGTTAAGAATAACCGTAATACCGTTTTTGCTATCTGCAGAAAAAGGAATTCCTTCACGCTCAAAAGCAATGCCATTCTTGCGCATAGTGCGTTCTTGCGCCCAAGCATTAATGCGCATCGCTATTTTTTTGAACAATCGTGGCTTGCGGCGCATTATGCGTTTTTCGCCAGAATATCTACAATACGTGGGGCAGACAAGCCGTCGCCGTAAGGGTTAGACGCCGCCGCCATGTGTGCATAAACGGCTTCGTTATCCAGCACTTGCGTAGCGGCACTAACAATACCATCTATCGTCGTGCCTACCAATTGTGCAGCACCAGATTCCAGCACTTCTGGGCGCTCGGTGGCATTGCGCATCACCAGCACTGGTTTGTCCAGCGATGGTGCTTCTTCTTGTACTCCACCGCTGTCAGTCAATATGAGGTGGCAACGGTCCATCAACATTACAAAAGCACCATAATCTAACGGGGGGAGTAAAAATATATTGCTAATGTTATTTAACATCTGGCGTACGGTTTCATGTACCTGCGGGTTCAAATGCACCGCGTATACCAAGTCAATGTGTGGGTGCATCGTTGCCAACTGCACCAGTGCCCGACAAATATTTTGTAATCCTTCACCAAAACTCTCGCGGCGGTGTCCCGTCACCAAAACAAAGTGTCGCTCATCGGTGGGCGTATAACCGGCAGCAGTCAATTCGGATTTCACAACAGTGCGCATGGCAACGTCTTCTCGCAATCGCCGGCGTATGAGCAGTAGCGCGTCCAGCACTGTATTGCCTACTACATGCACCTCACCGGAGGCGTTCTCATTTTTCAAAATGGCGGCATTTTTAGCGGTGGGAGCAAAATGCAAATTAGCCAGCTTGCTAATTAAAACTCTATTAATCTCTTCTGGCCACGGGGCGTGTCGGTTACCACTGCGCAAGCCTGCTTCCACGTGAGCGATAGTCGTGCCGGCATAAAAAGCGGCAAGCGCACCAGCTAACGCTGTGGTAGTGTCGCCTTGAATCACCGTCACATCAGGGCGCAATCGCTCAATAACCTCTCCGGCACCACGTAGCACGGCGGCGACCGAGTTGGACAACTGCGGTCCTTCGTGCATGACTTGTAAATTTTCATTAGGCTGTAAATCAAACCAACGCAGCGCTTGCTCCAGCATCTGTTGATGCTGCGAACTTGCGCACACAGTCGTTTTAAAATCCGTTGGACGAGCGCGTAACGCCGCAACCAGCGGTGCCAGCTTAATGGCTTCCGGTCGAGTGCCGATGAATATGAGGATGTGTTTCATTTCGGTTACGATATTTTACCCGCGTTGTTATTTACATTGACTAACATTTTTACTACAGAGAATTGTCATTAATCAAAGTCAGTGCTTGGAGATAAATGGACGTTGAAGATCATGAGTTGCATGCGTTGATAGGAGTGGAAAAATTATTTTCGTAAAACAATATTTTTGCAAATTGAGATGTTTGCCGAAAACTGTAAATCAATTAATTATTTGTGGTAAAAGCTTTAAGATGATTTTTCATATAGGAAAAGATTTTTATTTTGAACGAACAGTGAAATGATTTTTCTATATAGGTAACTAGATGATATTAAAATCATTTGCGTACTTGATGGAATGTAGTAAATTAATTCCGAATGCAAATAAAGGCTAGATGTTGTTGATGTTTTATGTTCGCTTGCTTAAGAAATAGCCAAATCTTGCGTAGGCAAACGCCCATCAATTAATTCGTCTTATTAATTTTTTGAACGTTGGGTTATCACATGGGTTCGTCATACTAACGCATTGTGTCAGCATATTATCAATTTCTTCATAACTTTTAGCCAATAACATGAGTTTAGCTGGTTTGCGGTATCTCCAAAGCAGGTCTTTTCTAAATATCATCGGGCAGGCGAGAAAAACCATCAAGAAGCACATTTTCTAAATTCGCTCCTGTGTCTATTTTGTATTCTCTATTGTTTGCAGAGATAATTGCGACCACACCATAGTTATATATTTTTGAATCATGAAAAAATAAATGTCCTTCATCGTGTAGATAATGCTCATAAAGACAAGCAGGCATCCATGCTAATTGAGTTTTTTTAGCCGCAAAGTTAAATCAAAGTCTACTGAACAAGGGAACCAAGAGCGATATGGCATTTCTTCCAGCGCTGATTTTCGCAACAAACTGTTTGCGTGGAGTAAAAATTTTCTTATGTTTAGTGCCAAATGTTGATAGATGCCTGTGCCTGATAATTTGAAAGGGCGTAAAAATGCTGTTGATTGGTTTTTCTGCTAGCTCTTATACGATTTCTTGAGCGGATGTTTAGGATGAAGTTACACAAAATAAATTATAATTTCAAGCGCAATTTTTATATTTATGATAGAGAACAGAAAGACAAACCATATGCGACATTTTCTCTTTGGACAGCGCATTATTGGAGTCGGAATAAAAAACCCGAAATTCCCTGCATGGTTGGAATTAATGGGTATTGAAGAATATGAGATATATTTTGAAAATGAAGATATTTTAAGGAAGGTAGAAGTAAGAAAATATGGAAAAATTGGTGTGTATGCCGGATTAGAGCAAATGAAAACTATTGACGGAGACGTTCTTTTTGCCGAAGGTAATGCTATTAAGTGTCTTAGCCAGTATTGTTTTTTTAGGAAGTATGAAAGGATTTTTTCCCGCCATCACCCAATCTGTCTAGCTTATGCAGTTGTCTGTTTTTTGCGTTATTTTATTTCAGGGCGAAGATTAATAGCGTATGCGCCAGTAGCCCTTAAAATGAATGATCAGCTTTGGTTTCACGTTGTAGTTCGACATGCTGCGACAAAAAGAAAAAAGGAGCAGTAAGAATTTATCTGCCTAAGAAATGGGAAGCTACAGATTTATTTGCAAGACTTGACCAAGAAAAAATTAATTACGTGGTATTGCGTTGGTGGGAACGATTGCCGAATCTTCCATATAATGATGACATTAATATCTTAACAAGTAACGAACATCATCACTATTTTATTAATTACATTGACGCGGGAAAAAATGGCGGGCGGGTGTTAGATGTGTACACGGTATCAGGAATAGAACATTCATCTGCTAGTGTTACTTATTATGAGCCAGAAAAAGCGAGAGAAATATTGCAAAGCAAAATGGATGGCACGTGTGGCTGTAAGGTGCCGGCGCCATGGCAAGCGTTTATGTCTTTGATTTATCACGCCTTATATCAAAAAGGATTTTATTCTAACCTTCCATCTATTTACGGTAATCAAAATCAAAGAGGGAAACTTTATAACGAAATTTCAAAACAGGCGACTAAGTTGGGAATAGATGTATCTTTAGATATGGAGTCTCTTGAGTTATTTCTTTCCCATAATGACTGGCGACCACCTATTGATAAATTAGCCAGATTATCAATTAGAAATGAATGGGTGCAATCATATTTCTTTCCCCAAATCAATTGTGAAAAGAAAAATATGTTGGTGCATTTATACTAAGTTTTGGATAAAAGAAATAAAACACGTAAAAAACCGTGGCTACACGGATGTGATAACGTGTACGAATCTGCTGAGTATATTGAAGAAATTGCGCCAGATATTATTATTGATGAATAATCAAATTGTTTCAACGGTATTTTTTATTCAAGGGAAGATAAATCCATTGGTTTTCTGATCGTATCTTTTTTTGTCGTGAAGAGAATTTTTTATCCCATATTTTTTTACTAAGTATTCGGGGAGAGCTAAATAACAATAAGTGAAGATATTGATATGCCTGTTTTTTTGTGTTGTCGGGGGCATTCATTAAAGAGTGATAGCCTAACCCAATAGCCGGCAGCCAAGATTTCCGATAAGTATGATTAGGAGCCATGGCCATTTCTGATAAAAGCGAGTCCGGGGCTCCAGCTATGTCCCATGATTGCTCAAAGCATGAAGATGATGAGTCGTGTCTTCGAGAAAATTCAAAATCTATAATTTTTAATTCGTTCTTGTCGGTGAAAATAAAATTTCCCGGATGATTATCAATCATGCTCCAGCCACTTTCCCATATTTTGTGCAACGCCTTAAAAACTTTTTTTGCGTGATGTATGGGATATGGAGTAACGCTATTTTTTCCCACGTATAACTTGATTTATAAAATGGCAGAGTAATACTATTTTTTGTAACTTCTTCTATTGGCGAAATTTCATGGAGATGAGAAAGTGCTTCACGTGCTTTAATTTCTCTTTCCAAACAGGAAGGTTGCCAACAGCGAAAGGTTTTTTTTATTTTATATATTTTATTTTTACAAATAACTTCAGCTTTGTTGTACGAGCCATTTGTCAGGATGGTGGTGACAGCGGCATTTGTCTTATATTCTGCTTCCAGATGTTCAAGTGTGGAAAAAATATTTTTGTACTCCGAGGCGGGCAGTAAAAATTTTGCCAATTTTTTTGCGAATTGTTGACACTTTGAAATAGCAATGTACTGTTGTCTATTTTGTGTTTTTCTTAATTCTCTTTGAATATTTATTATTCTTGGATTTTCAATTTCGCCAGCCGTGTCTAGAGGCATAATATCAACAGCCAAAATCGCCGTTAATTTTTCTCCTTTAGTAATACCAAAAGAAATAGCTTTTGCCGATACATCATTAACATATGCTAGGATATGAAAGCCAGCACGCTTGTATAAAAAATCTAAGGTGTCAGCGGGCGGTAAGTTATTACTTGGCGAAATAAATATTGTGAAGTGAGTCATGCTTTAAATTTTTTATTGAAACAATGATTACTAAAAATTATTCTTGTTAGCTTAACTTGCTTGGCTCTTAATGATTCCTGCAGGCAAAGATGTAAACAGCCATTTATAATTATTGCTAAAATCATTGCCAAAAGCGGCTTCTACGACAAATTTTGCTACGCGCTGTTCATTATAATCGCTATGCGCTCGCCGCCATCCGGCTTCGGCAGTGGTGCGCCAAGCTACGTCATCTTTTGTAAATTGTTTGATTTTTTCTATCAATTCTTTTTCGTCACTAAAGTACGAAACTTCGTCTTCGGCAAACAATGCTTTCATACTTTCATTATTAGGTGTCAATACTAGGCAGCCGTTTCCCGCTAACTGTGCTAAACGGTCGGACGAATACAGTGGGATATCCGTCGCACGACTGAGGTTTAATCCCATTTTACTTTTACTAATGAACGTACTTAATTCTGCGCTATTTAATAATGGATTGTCGCCAAAACCGAAAAACCCACAGCGTACATCAGAAATATTTTCCAACATTGCAATATGTTTTTTCGCTCGAGCGCATTAGAGCCAATAAAAAACACGTCATAATTATGTTGTTTGGCGGCAAATGCGCGCCCAGTTTCAATGCTTGAGTCAACAATGTTTGGCAGATAATATAGTGGTGGCGATTGTGTGACGGCAATCAGAGGACTGTAGTATTCTGGTGCCATAGTGGCAAAAAAGGCGTCTAAGTACGGTTGCTTTGCGCGTAAGTGTGGCAGTTTATGTTTGGGAAACAGATCCACCCACCATTGTGCAATTTTGCATGTTGGCAGGCAGTCTTTTAACGCGGCTAGCGTAGTTGGCATTAGTAATTCACAATGACCCAACAGGATTAAATCGGGATTAAACTGCCGCGCCACCGCCAGTAAATAATCATTCATTCTTTGCGTGCCTAGTTTTTTACCAAACCCTAAAGGTGCTAGATGGTGCGCCGTATCACGATAGCTGAAGTCCCACACACAGTGTCCGTTGCGAATTAATCCGTTGGTCATTTTTCTGTCCGTTGTATAGTAGCGTCCGATATGGTTGGAGGACTTGCGCTTAGACAGAAACCAAGAAAAATTAGCAATATGTAAAATTCGTATTGTTTGATGTTATTTTACTTGCTGCAATAAACAATGACTAACCTGCCAGATGCGGTTAGCACGCCCTCAACAGTGAGTAAGCAGACTTTCAATGGTTGCTATGCTTTCGTACTACCAACGACGTTAGTAATTCGCCCAAGCCGTGATTAGGAGTGCAGTCGCTTCCGCAGGCTTTTAGCGAATCGGCGTGGCGCAGATAGCGGTCGTTCGCCTCCTCTGTCATAGGAACTTGCATTTCTTCAAATGATACCGCAGCAGCAAAATCATCATAGTTAATTGTGTTGGGCAGCGCCACGTTGTTTATTTTCATCCATTGTCGCAGGGGAGTATTTTGTTGCGCAATTGCGCAGTTGGCTAGTGAAAAAGCGCGCCTACAGCTAGGGCTTTTTTAATATTTTCATAAAATATATACTCACTCTCCTTTACTTCTTAAGATAATATTTGAGGCGATAGTTGACAAAGATTGTTAATAGCTTAACAGGGCGTCAAATGTCCGCTCCTTTAATTTGGCGCGCCCCTCCAGTTCAGATAATTCTATTAGGCAGGCAATCTGTACTATTTCTGCGTTTGCTTCTTCTAGTAATTCGCATGCTGCTGCCAGAGTGCCACCGGTTGCTAATAAATCATCAACCAAAAATATTTGTGCTCCTGTCGGCAAATCATCTTTTTGCATTTGCAGGGTGCCATTGCCGTATTCTAGTGCGTAATTCACTGCTCGGGTTTCGCCCGGCAATTTTCCCGGTTTGCGAATTAATACCAGTGGCACATTCAACATGTCGGCCAGCGGCGCGCCAAATAAAAAACCACGTGCTTCCACTGCCACTACCGCATCTAGGTGCGCTGGCGCCAGAGTTGCCAATGCTGCTACCACTTTGCGGCGGGCGCTTGCATCGCGCAACAGTGGCGTGATATCCCGAAACAAAATGCCAGGATGAGGAAAGTCTGGCACATCGCGGATGAACTTTTTTAAATAATCTGAATGGCTCACATTACTTTAACTGGGACGCTCCAAGCGCCGTCAAAAAAATTATCTACCAGTGCTTGACGCTGGCGCGGTGTCTCTTCACGTGCCCGCATGTCGTCATCTTTTAGTGTTGCCGCTTCTGCCTGTTTACCAACGGCAATGAATGACAGACAAGCACAATTTTGTGGCACGGCAAAGGCAGCACGTGCCGCTTCGGCGTCAAAACCTCCCATTTGATGGGCGCGCAATCCTTGATTTTCAGCTTCTAGGACCAGACACATTGCTGCCGCGCCAGTATCGTAGGCGTGAAATGTATTGCTCTTACCATTGTGCGCAAAAGCAGTATCGGCGCAAACCAAAATAAGTGCTGCTGCTTGTTGTGCCCATGTTTGATTGTCAGGAACCAGACAATCCAGCGCTTTTTGCCACGCAGCAGGGTTACGCTCTTTGTCGCACAATACAAAGCGCCACGGTTCTGCGCCAAAACACGAAGGAGCCCAGCGTGCTGCTTCCATAAGTGCTTGTAGCGTCTCGGAGGCAACTGGGGACGAACTAAAAGCGCGTGGACTCCAGCGGCTGGCTAGTAACGGATGAATGGGTTCGGAAGTTTGTGCGGGTTTGTGCATTGAGCAGTTCCTGTTTTTTGTAAAGGTTAGACAGTTTAACACTGGTATGGTGCGTGTTATTATGAAAATATGAAAAAGGTAATTTTTCGAACAATTTTATTGATATGTTCAATCTTGTGTTGTGTGATAGCCTCGTCAGCAACAGTCGATGAAAAAAATGGATTTAATATCGGTAGTGCGCTGGTGCTGGCGGATGAGATTTTAATGGGCAGCACGCTGCGTGAAGGCATTCCGGCAATTAATTTGTTAAACAACTGTGTCGCTATAATTACTTTCTATTATGAGCGACGGTAATTACATTCGGGCGGCGACAGTTAAAAGCGATGATGCCGTTTTTGACGCTATGCGTTGGCGTTCGCCAATGGCGATTTTTGCTGACTGGTTAGTCGCTGCCGAACATACTGGTATGGAATATCCTAATGCTATGACGTTAGCGACTGTGGACAGCACCGGCATGCCACAGGCACGTATTGTGCTGCTTAAAACATTTGCTGCCGGTGATGAAGTATTTAAGTTTTTTACCCATCGTGACGGACGCAAGGGTAAGGCGCTACAGACGTGTCCCAAGGCAGCTCTTACGTTTTACTGGCCACCGTTGTCGCGTCAAGTGTTGGTGGAAGGCGTTGTGCACGAATTGCCACGTGAGGAAACCGCTGTTTATTATCACACTCGCCCAAGACAAAGCCGTATTGGTGCTTGGGCCAGTCGTCAATCACAACCGGTAGAGTCTTATGCCGTATTCCGCGCTCAAGTGGCGGCAGAAGAGAAAAAATACGCCAATAAAAAACCGCCATTACCGCCGCACTGGACTGGATTCATGCTTGTGCCATTGCGATTGGAATTCTGGCAAGATGGTCACTGTCGCCTGCATCAGCGGTTGGTTTTTGAGCGCGCGTCATCGGCGCAGCCGTGGCAAAGTATGTTTTTACAACCATGAATGGGCATATTATATTAATTGGCATGACCGGCAGCGGTAAAACGACGGTAGGGAAAGCACTTGCACTGCTTTTGCAAAGGAAGTTTATGGATATTGATGCGGATATTGAGCGGCGGGAACAGTTGTCTATATCCGATATTTTTTCTCAACAAGGAGAAACCGCTTTTCGTGCGATAGAAACAGCGACGTTAAAGGAAACGCTGACAATAAAGGACTGGCGGGTGATTGCGACCGGTGGCGGTACGGTGTTGTCTGATACTAATGGCTCGCAGATGCGAAAAGTAGGCTGGGTGGTATATCTGCAAACTCCGTTGCCTTTACTGGAAGCACGGCTTACCGCTGATAAAGGAAAGCGACCATTGTTAGACAGTGAGGATTTGTCGGCAACATTGGCCAATATGTTGCAGCGACGGGAAATTTTTTATCAACGTCTGGCGCATCTGGCAGTAGCACAGGCGGCGGATGATACGCCGCAGCAAATTGCCGAAAAGATACATGTTGGCTTGCGATACGTAACGCATGATTGACAGAACTTTATTAAAATCAAACGCCATTTAAATACTTAAATCAGAATATTACTTTCACTCATATCTATAATAACGACATGACTTATACGCGTATAGATGTGTCGCTAGCAAAAGGGGCGTATCCGGTTTTTTGTGGCAGTGGGTTGTTGGCGCGGGGAGATATCTGGAAGCCTTTTGTTGGCACTGGTCAAGTCGCAGTGATAAGTAACAACAGGGTGTTGTCGCTACACGGTGATGGGATGACGCAACAAGTGAAGGCAAAGACGGTCATTTTGCCGGATGGTGAGGAACATAAAAATTTCAAAACATTAGAAATTGCGCTGGACGAATTGGCTGCTATGGAGATGCGTCGCGATGGAACGGTTATCGCTTTGGGTGGCGGTGTTATCGGCGATACGGCTGGCTTTGCGGCGGCATCTTATATGCGCGGTGTAAGGCTACTGCATATGCCGACGACCTTGCTGGCACAAGTTGACGCAGCTATCGGTGGCAAAACTGGCGTTAACCGTCCGCACGGTAAAAATATGGTTGGTGCTTTTTATCAGCCTGTTGCGGTGGTTTGTGACACTAGTACGCTGGCGACGTTGCCGTCGCGTGAATATGTGGCGGGGTTGGCTGAAATCGTGAAATATGCTTTGCTTGGTGACGCGCCCTTTTTTGTGTGGTTGGAAGATAACGTTGTAGCACTATTAGCTCAGGAGCCGACTGCTGTGCGTCACGTGGTGGAGACATCGGTGCGTGCTAAGGCGGTGATTGTTGCCGCTGATGAGCATGAGATTGGTGATTTGCGGGTATTGTTGAATTTGGGGCACACATTTGCTCACGGTATAGAAAACGTCGCTGGTTATGGGGCTTGGCTGCACGGTGAGGCGGTGGCGGTTGGCATGGTTGCGGCGGCGCGGCTTTCCGAAAAAATGTGTGGGTTTGTTGCTGCCGATACTGCCCGTATCATTGCTTTGTTACGGCGTCTGCAACTGCCGTATGCATTTCCCAATATTGACACCGACACGTTATTGTGTGCCATGCGGGCGGATAAAAAACATGCTGCTAACAAATTGCATTTTGTGGTCATGGAAGCAGTGGGACGGGCACGGACGATAGAAATTGACGATGAAACGCCGGTGCGCCAGACTATAGAGGAAATGCGATGAGTTATCCGCGTACCCGTATGCGCCGTATGCGTAGCGATGATTGGATGCGGCGTTTGACGGCAGAAAACACCTTGTCGGTAAGCGATCTCATCTGGCCATTGTTTGTTCACGATGGCTGTGGCGAAGAGGCAGTAGCGTCTATGCCCGGCGTGGCGCGGTTAGATAGTGATGGTTTGTGGCGTGCTGCCGAGCAGGCGTTGTCATTAAACATTCCAGCGGTAGCACTGTTTCCGGTTATTTCGGAGGAGAAAAAAACATCTGATGGTGCCGAAGCGTGGAATGAGAAAGGATTGATTCCACGCGTTGTGAGTGGATTAAAATCGCGTTTCCCGGAGTTAGGAGTGATTGTCGATGTGGCATTAGACCCGTACACCTCGCATGGACAAGACGGCGTTATCAACGACGCGGGTATGGTGCTTAACGATGAAACCGTTTCCTTATT
This sequence comes from Candidatus Persebacteraceae bacterium Df01, assembly GCA_030386295.1. Classification (NCBI taxonomy): domain Bacteria; kingdom Pseudomonadati; phylum Pseudomonadota; class Gammaproteobacteria; order Candidatus Tethybacterales; family Candidatus Persebacteraceae; genus Candidatus Doriopsillibacter; species Candidatus Doriopsillibacter californiensis. The sequence continues at coordinate 272,314 of JANQAO010000001.1, forward strand.
GCGACGACAAGCACTCACTCAAGCGGCCGCCGGCGCCGATATTGTGGCGCCATCGGATATGATGGACGGACGCATTGGTGTATTGCGGGACGCTTTGGAAGCGGAAGGTTTTTCCAATGTCAAAATATTATCCTATGCGGCCAAATATGCTTCGGCATTTTATGGACCGTTTCGGGATGCCGTAGGTTCGGCAGGAACGTTGGGCAAGGCAGATAAGCAAACTTATCAAATGAGTGTCGCCAACCGTCGTGAAGCGTTGGCAGAAATGCGGCTGGATCTGGAGGAAGGGGCGGACATGTTGATGGTCAAACCCGGCATGCCATATTTAGACGTGGTACGGGAGGCAGCGTACGTTTTTGATGCGCCAATTTTTGTTTATCAGGTGTCAGGGGAATATGCAATGTTGTGTGCTGCCGCAGCTAACGGCTGGATAAATGCCGATTTATGTATGGTGGAGTCATTATTAGCTTTCAAACGTGCTGGGGCGTGCGGGATTTTGACTTATTTTGCGCCGCAGGCAGCGGCACTGCTCAACCAATAACACATGCAACTTATAAACGATAGCGGGTTTGGTCTTTTTCATTTTTGATTGTAGCCGCATTTCAAAAAATGCCGTTTTTATGAAAATGAATCTCGCCTTTTATTATTTAAAAGAACAAACCTCGTAACACAAATTATTATAGACATTTCACTCGGAAAAATTAGTTTTATGAAACGGAAATTGCATTACTTTTCGTGGCGACAGGAGTGGCCTGTAGGCGCTTGCATTATTGTTATGCTGCTGACAGTGTATTGGCATTCCATGCCGCCGAGTGTGACATTTGAAGACACTGGAATAATTTCTGCAGTGTGCTACAACGCCGGTATTCAGCATCAACCGGGCTACCCGCTATACACGCTACTGTGTATTCCGGTAGCGAGGTTGGCAGATATTCTGCCCATCAATCCGGCTCAGGCAACCGCGCTGTTTTCTGCGGCTACTGCCGCTATCGCAGCGGCACTGTTTTATGAAATTGCAAGCCGTTTGTTTGCCTTCCGTCTGTTGGCAACGGCGTCGGCGTTGACGTTGGGATTGGGCGCGCGATTTTGGTCACAAGCAATTATTCCCGAAGTGTATACGCTCAACGTCTTGTTGGTAGCGTTGACTTTATTATTGTTACTGCGATTATTGCGTGCGCCACAGCGAATTCATATTTTTTTATGGCTGTGTTTTGTTGGCGGGTTGGGTTTGGCTAATCACTGGCCACTATATGTGGCTAATGCGCCGGCTTTTATTTTGCTGTTTTTTGCTGGCGGTTGGCGCGGACTAAAGAATAAGCCGTTTGTCTGGACAGCCGGGGCAGGCGCGTTGGTGTTAGGGCTTGCACCCTACTTGTATTTAATTGTGCGTCCGCATATAGAGCCGCCACCGTTGTCTATTTTTACAGGTCTGGAAGACTGGACGCATATTGTTGATTATGTTGCTCGTGCAGCTTATAAAAAAGAGGAAGTGCCTAATATTGAGCATTGTGTTGACAGCACTCTGTGGGGAGGTCAGTTATTGATATGGGAATATGCTTCGTTAGGAGCACTGGCGGCAGTGTTTGGGGTTTGGCGATTTTGTCGCCGCCGCCCCGTAATGTGGACTGTTGCCATGCTTTGGGGTTTGGTAGCTACTGCTCCATTGCTTGGCGTTGTGTTGTGCGGTGATAGTGAAGGTGGTGTTGCACGTACCGTTTTTGCCGCGTATCCGCTACCAGCAATGTTATTTTTGATGATTTTTGTCGCTGCCGGATTGTCTGTTTTGCCCAAGCCATTGGGAAGCGTGGTGGCTTTTTTGTTGATGGCAGTAGTGGGAGTTGTTAATTGGTCAACTAATGATCGCAGCAGTGATACGTTGGCAGAAAATTATTCAATAGCAATAATGAAAGCACTGCCACAAAATGCGGCAATATATTGCGGTCGAGATTCTGGCTTTCCGTTAATTTACCGCCATTATGCATTGGGAGAGCGCCCTGATATTAAGTTTGTCCGTTCCGAAAATAATTTATTGGCACTAACAGGAAAACGGCGCCTATTTTATATTGCCGCACCTTTTGACAATTACGCTCGTCACGATTGGGGTATCATGGGAGAATTGTTACCAACACAAGCCGATGGCAAAGTAGAAGCGTATATTGCTCCTGCATTAATAGATTTTTATGCTACCTTGCCGACAATTTATAATGATTTTGATGAAGATACTCGGCAGTGGGACAAAATTTTTATGCGTACGGCATTGTTTGATGTGTCCCGTATGCTGGCTACTGCTGCTCACCGACAAACATTGGCACTTTCCGCTCAAGCAGTGCGTGAGGTGGTTAGGCAAACGCCGGAAGGATTGTTTGGCGAGCTGATGGCTCGAACATTAGGATGGGCAAATCCTGTAAAACATGTGGAAATACGAGAATATTTGACTGTTCTGCGCAATATTTCGGACGATTTTTTGCCTGCGTGGCGTGGACAGTTATCGCATATGGAAGCGATATTGTATATCGGCGCTGGTCAATGGCAGGCTGCTTACCAAAAATTAGAAGAGTCTGTTGACATTGATCCATCACCCGGAAATCTGGCTGCAATAGATTTATTGCAGTTGTTAGCGCGTGATAAAAAATGGGAACAATATCGGCAACTCCGGCAACGGTTTGCTACATTTGACAATATTTCTTTACCTCCGTTGGATGCTGCTTGCGCTGTCGCTTTGAAAAAATTGTGCCGCTAGCGTCATTTTATTTTGAGGTAGATAAATTAGTCGGATAAAGCACTGATCTGATTTTATAAAAAGGTAAAATTTTTCTGAATATTATTGATTTTGTCTGCCGCAAAATGCGTGCAATAGCTGGCGGTGTTTCACGAGTGAGCGTACAATTGAAAAACGATGGGAACATTCAATCATAAAGCGGTAATAACACAAATTCCTCCACTACCCGGAGTGTACCGTTTTGTTGATAGCGGAGGCGCTCCATTGTATGTGGGTAAGGCAGCAAACCTCAAAAAACGTGTTACCTCTTATTTTCAAAAGACGCGCCTTTCTCCGCGTATCCGACTGATGCTGACTGTTGTGCACAATGTAGAGGTTACCGTTACCGCCTCCGACAACGCTGCATTGTTATTAGAAAATAATCTTATTAAGTCGCTAAAACCTAAATACAATATTTTGTTTAGGGACGATAAAAGCTACCCGTTTTTGCGATTAACGCGGCAACCATACGCTCAGGTGCTTCACTATCGTGGTGTGGCAGGTGATGATGATTGTTTTGGTCCTTTTCCCGATTCTGATGCGGTGCGCAAAACTATTGACATGATTCAGCGACTGTTTCGGTTACGTACTTGCGCCGATACGGTTTTTGCCAATCGCACTCGTCCCTGTTTGTTGTACGGCATTGGTCGCTGCAGTGCGCCGTGTGTTAATCGCATTACACCGGCGCATTATGCATCGGATGTCGCCAGTGCGCGGGCGCTTTTGACTGGTGACAGTCGTACGGTTGAGCGTGATTTACGCACGCGAATGGAAAAAGCTGCTGAAGAAGAAGACTTTGAGCGTGCTGCTGTGTTGCGTGATCGCTTGCGGGCATTGGCGGTGCTGCGTGAGCGGCACTTTGTGGATGATCGTAAAACGCCGAATGCCGATTATGTGGGAGCTTGTTGCGACGAGCACGGTGCTTGTGTGAATGTGGTCATGGTACGTGGTGGGCGGCGTGTTGGCGAGCGGCGTTTTTTTCCTGTTCATGCTGCCGGCGCGACGGAAAGCGAAGTGTTAGCAGCTTTTATTGCACAACACTACGGTAGCACGTCGCCGCCAAAAATTGTGCTTAGCCATCGTCCGACATCCTTACCATTGCCGCTGGCGAGTGCCGTTATTCGCTCGCCGCGGGGCGAATCCAAAATGCGAGCGCAACAAGCTGCCACCAACGCTCGACTGGCGTTGGCGCTACAACGTTCGCACCAGTTGGCGGCGGCGGACAAAATGCAGGCGCTGGCAGACAGATTAACATTGGCAAAGGTGCCACGGCGCATAGAATGTTTTGATATTAGTCACAGTATGGGAGAAGAACCGGTAGCTTCACGCGTGGTGTTTGTAGATGGTGCAGCACAAACGGCAGAATATCGCCGTTACAAAATTGCTGCCGCGGGCGGTGACGATTGTGCTGCCATGCACGAAGCGGTAAGACGTTGTTACCGTCGCGCTGTAAGTGAAAATGCAGTACTGCCTGATTTGTTAATTATTGATGGCGGAGTGGGACAGGTACGGGCGGCACAAGCGGCGCTACAAGAGGTGCCGACGACGATTTTTTTGCTGGGCGTGGCCAAGGGAGCGGCACGCAAGGCAGGTGAAGAAACATTAATTATGGCGGACGGTGAAGTCATGCAATTGCCCCCTGATGATCCAGCACTACATTTATTGCAGGCGGTACGCGATGAGGCGCATCGTTTTGCCGTAGATGGCCACCGGAAGCGGCGCGATAAAAAGCGACGCGTTTCTACTTTGGAAGATATTGAGGGCGTTGGGCCGCAGTTGCGGCGCAGATTGTTGCAGCATTTTGGTGGATTACGCGGACTTAAAGCTGCGGGTGAAGGAGAATTGATTAAAATTGAGGGTGTGGGCGTACAAATGGCCCGCCGCATCTATCATTTTTTTCATGAATAACCAGTGACTTTTTCCATTCCTAATCTTCTGTCATTATTTCGGCTGGCAACAGCGCCGTTGTTGGCGCTCGTTTTTTTGGTGCCGGAAAATCAAAATATAGCCAACATTGCCGCTACGGCATTATTTTTACTCGCCGCGTCTACCGATTTTTGGGATGGTTTTATTGCCCGTCGTATAAATCAAAGCACGTCACTGGGCGCGTTATTAGATTTGTTAGCAGATAAATTATTAATTGTTACTGCGCTGTTATTGCTTTTGGATGCTGAACGGGCACCGGTAGGTGCTTGTATATTTATTGTCGGGCGCGAATTGTTGATGTCAGCATTGCGTGAATGGGTGGCGCAAAATGGTAAAAGCTCAACAGTACGTGTAATCGCTGTTGGTAAATGGAAGACAGGGCTACAAATGACAGCAGTGCCATTTTTATTTTATGCGGGTGATTTGTGGGCGCTCAATACGCTGGCGGTAGGCGTATGGTTGCTGTGGGCTGCAGCGGCACTTTCGGTATGGTCTATGCTGTCGTATTGCTTGGCGCTGTGGAGAAATGAATAAATGATTGGATTATTAAAATTTTTATTTTGGAGCGTAATGTTTGGCGTAATCAATATTATTTTTTTCTCGGTTGTGGGGCTGTCGGTGCTGTATCAAAAATTACCGTCGCTGGATGTGTTAATTGATTACCGCCCACGTTTACCGATGCGTATTTACAGTGCCGAAGGCGATATCATAGGTGAATTTGGCGAGGAAAAACGCGCCTATCGCACTTATCAAGATTTTCCGCAGCAGCTGGTGGGTGCCTTGTTGGCTACCGAAGATGTGCGTTTTTTTGAGCATGTGGGATTGGATTTTGTCGGTATCGGGCGGGCAGCTCTGGGCTGGTTGGAAGGCCGGCGCGAAGGTGCTAGTACCATTACTATGCAAGTAGCGCGCAATTTTTATCTTGCTCGTGACCGCACTTTGGTGCGCAAAATTACTGAGGCAATGTTAGCGCTGGAAATTGAGCGGCACTTTACTAAGCAGCAGATATTAGAGCGTTATATGAATCAAATTTATCTAGGGCAAGGTAGTTTTGGTTTTGGCTCTGCAGCGCGCATTTATTTTGACAAAGATTTGGATGAATTAACAACTGGTGAAATCGCCTTACTTGCCGGTTTGCCAAAAGCGCCTAGCCGCTATAACCCGAGGCGTCATCGTACTCGTGCGCAAACTCGTCAGGCGCATGTGTTGGGGCGTATGCTGGCGAGCGACGTTATCAGCGCCGAAGAGCATGAAGAATTGATTCTTGCCGGGCTACCGTCTTTGCGCAGCCCGGCGCGGCAGGTTGCCGGAGATAACGCGTACGCTGCGGAAGAGGTGCGGCGGCTGATGTTTGAACATTTTGGTGATGAAGCTTATGAGCGCGGTCTTAATATTTACACGACCATCCAGTCACGCCTTCAAAGTGCCGCAGCTCAGGCTGTGCGTAAAGGTTTGCTGACGCATCAGGCGCGCCGCCGATACGCGGGGCCGGAGAAGTTTTTTGACATTAGCGGATTGCCACAAAATAAAATTGCCGCACTGCTAAACGATGAAGCCGTGTACGGCGGGTTACAGCCAGCAGTGGTGCTGGCTGCCGATAAAAAATCGCTAACGTTACTCGGAAAAGACGGTGAGCGCTATGTGGTGAATGGGAAAAATTTGGGTGCAGCGCGACGTTATCTGCCCGGCGGTAGCAAAAAACCAACGCTGGCTTCGGGTGCGATGTTGCGGTTGGTTGGTGGCGGTGAAGAAGTGCAAGTAGCGTCTTTGCCGGGGGCCGAGGCGGCGCTAGTTGCCCTTTCACCCGAAGACGGTGCCATATTGGCTATGGCTGGTGGGTTTGACTTTAACCACAGCCAATTCAATCACGTTACTCAGGCACGGCGGCAACCGGGTTCGGCAATTAAGCCATTTATCTATTCTGCAGCGTTGGAAAAAGGTTTTACTCCTGCCAGTGAACTACCGGATACGCCAATTTATCTATCTGCTAAAGAAACGGGTAGTGGTAATTCTTGGGAACCAAAAAATTATGACGGTGTCGCTAGCGGACCGATTTTATTGCGACGAGCACTGGCTAAATCCAAAAATCTTGCGACTGTGCATTTACTCAAATTTATTGGCACCGAATATGCGCAAGATTATCTGTTGCGCTTTGGCTTTCGCAAAGAGGACCATCCCGCTTATCTCACCATGGGGTTGGGTGCCGGTGCCTCCACGCCGTTAGAAATGGCGTGTGGTTATGCATCTTTTACTAACGGCGGCTATCGTGTTAACGGCTATCTCATTACCCGCGTGGAAGATTATGACGGTAATCTCATTGTTAATGAACTGGATTTTGAATCACGGAAGCGCATTATTGACCCGCGTAATGCTTTTATCATGACATCGCTATTACAGAGTGTTGTGCGTGAAGGAACCGGTAGGCAGGTATTGAGTACAGTCAACCGCCGCGATGTTGGCGGTAAAACTGGCACTACCAATGACACCGTTGATGCTTGGTTTGCCGGTTTTGGAGGCAATATTGTCGCTGTGTCATGGATTGGCTATGACCAAGTGCGATCATTGGGCACAAAAGAAACAGGTTCGCGTGCAGCGTTGCCCATTTGGACATCTTTTATGGTCGAAGCACTTGCCAACACGCCAGAAGTAGAATATTTACCGCCGGCGGGTATTGTTACTGCTGATATCAATCCTGACAGCGGGCAATTATTATCGGTGGACGAAACCACTGAGGCGCGGCGTGAATATTTTTATCAAGAATATTTGCCCGCTATTGGTGCACCGCCCGCAGCGCTAGAAGAAGAGCAGGAATTATTTTAATGACCATTCCGATGTCGTTGCTGCCGCTAGCTTTGCTAGGACGGCTACCGTTGTGCTGTCGTCGTTTGTTGGGAAAAATACTGGGCGATTTAGCGCGCATTTTTGTCGGTCGCCAGCGAATTGCGCAGCGCAATTTGGAGCTGGCTTTTCCAGAGTTGACGCCACGGGCGCGGCGGGATATTTTGCGCCAGCATTTTCGGTTGCTGGGGGCGACGTTGCTGGATGAATGTGCGTTGTTGACTATGTCCAAAGAACGGTTGCGGCAGTTTGTCACGATCGCGCAAGAAGGTGAGTTGAGTCAGTCGTCATCGTTGATATTGGTGGCACCGCATTTTGTCGGCGTGAGTGTGGGTGGTGTCCGCATATCAGCGACAGTGCCGGAGGGGGCATCGCTACCGCGCTATTTATTTCATCACAGACCTATGCATAGCCAGTTTTGGGACATTTTTTATCAACGGTTGCGCGGACGTTGGCAGGCGGCTGGGGTGGCGGCAACGCAGACCAACGCTATGTGGTTGTGTGCGCGCCATTTGCAGAAAGAAGGTTGTCTTTTTTATCTGCCCGATACCGACCCCAAGACACGGAAAAGTACAGTATTTGTGCCCTTTTTGGGTGTGGCGCAAACGGCCACGACTACCGTCATTGGCCGGCTGGCAGCACTTACTGGCTCCCGCGTGGCACTTTGTGTGGCGACAATGACGCCGCAAGGTTACGAAGTGCGTTTGGAGCCGGTGGAAGATTTTCTCATAGCAAATGCCACTGCTAATGCTACTCGCATTAACCAACTTATTGAAAGGCATGTACGCGCGCAGCCGGCACAGTATTATTGGCTACATCGCCGATTTAAAACCCATCCAGTTGGTGAGAGGCACCGGTATGACTGAAGCTGTGCTGCCCTTTTCTAAAATGCATGGCGGTGGCAATGATTTTGTCATTGTTAATGCCGTGCATCGATTGCTACCGGCATTGGATTTTCGTCACCTTGCCGCTCGTCGAGATGGTGTGGGATGCGATCAAATTTTGATTTTGCAAGCACCAAAAACGCCGGCGGCAGATTTTGAATATCGCATTATCAACGCCGACGGCGGTGAAGTTGGGCAATGCGGTAACGGTGCTCGTTGTGCTCATGTGTTTGCGCAGCGACAGGGGTTAACGGACAAAAAATGTTTGCGGCTGCAAACTAGCCACACGGTTATCACTACTACGGGCGTCGGTGATGGCATAGTGCGAGCCGAGCTTGCCGTGCCACAATTTGCGCCGGCGAATATTCCTCTACTGTGTGATAAGCAGAATGATACCTATACTGCTGATAACGTTATTGACGCTGGTCGTTTTGCAGCCCTGTCTTTGGGCAACCCGCACGCGGTGTTTTTTGTTTCTGATGAAACTGCTGCCGCAGTAAGGGAAATTGGATTTGCTTTTAATCGCGCTCATGAATTATTTCCGGTCGGTGTGAATGTTGGTTTTTGTCGTGTGATTGATGCGTGTACATTGGCGTTGCGCGTTTACGAGCGCGGTGTGGGCGAAACACCATCCTGCGGTAGCGGTGCCGTTGCTGCTGCGGTGGCGGCAATGCAGGCCGGTTTTGTGCACACTCCAGTGCAGGTGTGTATGCGCGGCGTTGAATTGCGTTGCGGCTGGGAGGGGGCATCGTCGCCGGCGTGGTTGGAAGGTCCTATTACGCACGTGTTTGATGGCGTTATTCCGTTGTCTAATGTCCAAGTTGAGGCCTAATAAGCAAACAAAATATTTAAAACGCTATCGGGTAGTTTGTTTGTTGTGTGGAGAATCCGTATATTTTCAATGTTTAACTGCGCAAAGCGGCGGCGTGATGAGCAATGTGTTCGCCAATAAAACTGGCAATAAAATAATAACTGTGATCGCATCCGGGCTGGGTACGCAAATCTAATGGCTGACCGTGTTTGTTGCACGCTGACTGCAACGCATCGGGGCGTAATTGACCATTGTGTAAAAACTCATCTGCTGTGCCTTGATCAATCAGTGGCGCTGGACAGCGATAACCGTCTTCAATTAGCGTTGTGGCGTCCCATTGTCGCCACGCGGCAGAGTCTTTGCCCAGATAGCCGCTCAGTGCTTTTTTCCCCCAAGCGCATTCTGTGGGATTGCATATCGGTGAAAAAGCGGAGACAGAACGGTACTGTCCTGGATTTTTAAGTGCAATAATGAGCGCGCCATGCCCGCCCATGGAATGACCGGAAATTCCCTGTTGTTCAATGTTTGCTGGAAAATGGTTGCTGACTACTTGAGGCAATTCGTTGCTTACATAAGAAAACATGCGGTAATTTTTGTCCCAAGGCGGAACAGTGGCGTCTACATAAAAACCAGCTCCCGTGCCAAAATCATAAGCGTCATTTTCACCATCGATATCAGCACCGCGTGGGCTAGTGTCTGGCGCTACCAATAGCAAGCCATGCTCGGCGGCATAACGTTGTGCACCAGCTTTGAATGTGAAATTTTCTTCGGTACAAGTTAGTCCGGATAGCCACCACAACACTGGCACAGAGGACTTTTTCGCCTGCGGGGGTGAGTACACAGAAAAGCGCATGGCGGTGCCGACGGTTTCAGATTGATGTTGGCAAATGCTCTGTACCCCACCAAAACACAAATTTTTGCTGACTGTTTCCATAAAGTGCCTTATTACATTTAATATTTAAAAGAATATATTATGAAAAAGTTTATTTATGCGCTAATCCAGTGCCTGATTTGGGTTAAAACGCCACCTTTGGCGCTTCTTCTAGCTTTTCTCTATCTGCAAATTCCAGCATATTGAGGTCTTGTTTGTGACCAAATATGCTGGCGAATATCAGCGGGGGAAAGCTTTGCCGGTAGGTGTTGTATGCCGTCACCGCGTCGTTATAGGCTTGGCGTGAAAAGGCCACTTTATTTTCGGTGGAGGTGAGTTCTTCAGACAGTTGCGTCATGTTGGCCGATGCTTTTAAATCGGGATAAGCTTCTACCGCAATTTGCATGCGTCCCAATGCGCCACCCAAGGCAGTTTCAGCAGCAGCCAGTGACTGCATTGAACTTGTGTCGGTCAAGTTACCTGCTAGTTTCCCTAACGTCCCGGCAGCATCGTTGCGGGCGGCAATAACTGCCTCTAAGGTTTCGCGCTCGTGTGACAAGTATCCCTTGGCGGTTTCCACCAGGTTGGGTATTAAATCGTAGCGGCGTTTGAGTTGTACATCAATTTGAGAAAAGGCGTTTTCGCCGCGATTTTTGTATTGAACCAAATTATTGTAGATGACAATGGCATAGATAACTACTACCGCTACAATACCTAAAAAAATATAAAATTCCATTTTATTCTCCGTTAAATTTAGGAAAATTATATAGAAAAGGCCTGAGAATATGCTAACTTGTATCCGCCGTTGCAGAAAATGTTATGCGAGGGGGGGATTTACATTTATTTAAGCACGTCGTTGACTTCTAATATTCATAAAAAATAGGAGACGACCAAGTTTTTTTATAAAAAAATCAAATAAGCTGTGTTAACTGCAAATAATCCGCTATAATCCGAATCTCTTTGCCCGCTAGGGCTTAGTGTTCCTTAACAATTTAGATGAACAACGGGTAAGGTCAGCATATTTTTTATCCTTGTGTTTTCGCGTTATATTTCATGCCAATTTGGCAGGTCTTTCCAAGCGCGCAAGACTATGGGATCAAGTGACCAAATGTACGCGGTGGATGCCTTGGCGATTGAAGGCGATGAAGGACGTAGTAGTCTGCGATAAGCCTCGGGGAGCTGACAACAAGCTTTAATCCGAGGATTTCCGAATGGGGAAACCCGCCCGCTTTGTGCGGGCATCATACATTGAATTCATAGGTGTATGAAGCGAACCCGGTGAACTGAAACATCTAAGTAACCGGAGGAAAAGAAATCAACCGAGATTCCCAAAGTAGTGGCGAACGAAATGGGAACAGTCCGTGTCCACATCAAGTCGAAAGTTTTAGCAAAACCGTTTGGAAAAACGGGTCATAGAAGGTGATAGCCCTGTATGCGAAGAAACAATCGACGGGTGGACGAAGAGTAGGGCGGGACACGTGTTATCCTGTCTGAACATGGGGGGCCCATCCTCCAAGACTAAATACTAACAATCGACCGATAGTGAACAAGTACCGTGAGGGAAAGGTGAAAAGCACCCCGGGAGGGGAGTGAAATAGACCTGAAACGGCGTACATACAAACAGTGGGAGCACCCTTGTGGTGTGACCGCGTACCTTTTGCATAATGGGTCAGCGAGTTGCGCTCGGCGGCAAGGTTAACCGAATAGGGGAGCCGCAGAGAAATCGAGTCTTAATAGGGCGACATAGTCGTCGGGCGCAGACCCGAAACCAGGTGATCTATCCATGGCCAGGTTGAAGGTTCGGTAATACGAACTGGAGGACCGAACCCACTGATGTTGCAAAATCAGGGGATGAGCTGTGGATAGGGGTGAAAGGCCAATCAAACCTGGAGATAGCTGGTTCTCTCCGAAAACTATTTAGGTAGTGCCTCATGTATATCACTGTTGGGGGTAGAGCACTGTTTTGGCTAGGGGGTCATCTCGACTTACCAAACCAAGGCAAACTCCGAATACCAATAAGTGCAAGCATGGGAGTCAGTCGCCGGGTGCGAACGTCCGGTGGCAAAAGGGAAACAACCCAGATCGCCGTCTAAGGCCCCCAAGATATAACTAAGTGGGAAACGAAGTGGGGGGGCATACACAGCCAGGATGTTGGCTTAGAAGCAGCCATCATTTAAAGAAAGCGTAATAGCTCACTGGTCTAGTCCCCCTGCGCGGAAGATGTAACGGGGCTCAAGTTATACGCCGAAGACGCGAGTGTCAGAAGATTGAGTAAAGTAAATTGAAGTGACAAGCGTTTACCCGCGCTCTGTCTATTTTGTCCGGATCATATATAGATGTTTTTAAAATATCTTTGTGGTTACATTTTTTTGACAAAAGATAAATTTATTTTATTCAATCTTTTGACGCGGTAGGAGAGCGTTCCGTAAGCCGTTGAAGGCAGTTTGAAAGGGCTGCTGGAGGTATCGGAAGTGAGAATGCTGACATAAGTAACGTTAAAACGGGTGAAAAACCCGTTCCCCGAAAACCCAAGGTTTCCTGTGCAATGTTAATCATCGCAGGGTTAGTCGGTCCCTAAGGCGAGGCAGAAATGCGTAGTCGATGGGAAATCGGTTAATATTCCGATACTTTCGCACAATGCGATGGGGTGACGGAGAGCGCTAGCTGGTCCGGGTGTTGGACATCCCGGTTTAAGCTGGTAGCCGTTTGATCTTTCTAGGTAAATCCGGAAAGGGACGGTGAGAAGTGACGACGATCCTCTTTAGGGAGGAGAAGCCAGTCATGCGAGCTCCCAAGAAAAACCTCTAAGCTTCAGTTGTGCGAGAACCGTACCGCAAACCGACACTGGTGGGTAAGAAGAATATTCTAAGGGGCTTGAGAGAACTCGGGTGAAGGAACTCGGCAAAATGATACCGTAACTTCGGGAGAAGGTATGCCCTGATAATGTGAAACCCCTCGCGGGTGGAGCAGTAAAGGGTCGAAGAGAATCGGTGGCTGCGACTGTTTATTAAAAACATAGCACTCTGCAAACACGCAAGTGGACGTATAGGGTGTGACGCCTGCCCAATGCCGGAAGGTTAATTGATGGGGTTAGCTGTCTTCGGATAGCGAAGCTCCGGATCGAAGCCCCGGTCAATGGCGGCCGTAACTATAACGGTCCTAAGGTAGCGAAATTCCTTGTCGGGTAAGTTCCGACCTGCACGAATGGCGTAACGATGGCCACACTGTCTCCACCCGAGACTCAGTGAAATTGAAATGAGTGTGCTGATGCACCCTACCCGCTGCTAGACGGAAAGACCCCGTGAACCTTTACTGCAGCTTTACATTGAGCTTTGAACAGGTTTGTGTAGGATAGGTGGGAGACTTTGAAGCGAGGGCGCTAGCCTTCGTGGAGTCAACCTTGAAATACCACCCTGACTTGTTTGAAGTTCTAACTCAGCTCCGTTATCCGGAGCGAGGACAATGTATGGCAGGCAGTTTGACTGGGGCGGTCTCCTCCTAAAGAGTAACGGAGGAGCGCAAAGGTACGCTTAGTGCGGTCGGAAATCGCGCTGGACGTGCAATGGCAAAAGCGTGCTTAACTGCGAGAGTGACGGCTCAAGCAGATGCGAAAGCAGGTCATAGTGATCCGGTGGCGCTTCATGGAAGGGCCATCGCTCAACGGATAAAAGGTACTCCGGGGATAACAGGCTAATACCGCCCAAGAGTCCATATCGACGGCGGTGTTTGGCACCTCGATGTCGGCTCATCACATCCTGGGGCTGTAGCAGGTCCCAAGGGTATGGCTGTTCGCCATTTAAAGTGGTACGTGAGCTGGGTTTAGAACGTCGTGAGACAGTTCGGTCCCTATCTGCAGTGGGCGTTGGAAGTTTGAGAGGAGCTGCTCCTAGTACGAGAGGACCGGAGTGGACGAACCTCTGGTGTTCCGGTTGTCGCGCCAGCGGCATTGCCGGGTAGCTACGTTCGGAAAGGATAACCGCTGAAAGCATCTAAGCGGGAAGCCCCCCTCAAGATTAGACTTCCCGAGGGCTTGACCCTCCTAAAGGACCCTTGAAGACGACAAGGTTGATAGGCTGGATGTGGAAGCGCGGTAACGTGTTAAGCTAACCAGTACTAATTGTCCGTGAGGCTTGATCTCATAGTCATGCGCGTTGCGATTGTAGCGAGCATGATGTGAATATGATTGATTTTATTTGTTGTTCATCAATTACGGGTTATGCGTAAGCAGACAAGTTGTCTGGCGGTCATAGAGAGATGGAACCACACCTTTCCATTCCGAACAGGAACGTGAAACGTCTCATCGCCGATGGTAGTGCGGGGTTGCCCGCGCAAGAGTAGGACGCTGCCAGTCATTATTTTCCTCCCTAGCCTCATCTTTTCAACAAGATGAGGCTTTTTTTATAGCATTGTAGAAAAATAACGGTTAAAATATAAAAAGAGTAAAAATTTACTGATAAATTTTCGCTCAAAAAGTATAACGAGGCTCAGGTTATGCGCGAAGATACGAGTGTCAAAATGTTGACGCGAATCCAGTTAAACAGTAAACCTTATCTGGTTCTATTGTTATTATTTTAAAAATTTGTAGGTGATAAGCATATGTATCAATTTACTATGACTGATAATATAAGCTTCATGCTGTAGTTTACAGAGCTTGATTTAAATTTTACAAGGAAGAGTGGTTGTGCTAAAAAAACTTTTAGCGGATGGCTTAAGTCTTTGCATTGAGATTTTATTATGGGATTTCGGTTATGAAAATCGAATTTTTTACAAAGGCAGTGATTTAAATGTTTTTTGGGGCTGTAGGGTTTTGATTATGGCGGATAGTTGCGAGCGTATGGGACGGAATAATTATTCTATTAAATGAAATTAAAAATAGGTTAGTTAGCATTGAAAATAAGATTAAGTTACAGAAGTAGGCCACAATTTACTTAGCCCTTTTGATGTGATAGAAGAGCATTCCATAATCCGTTGAAAGTAGTTTGAAAGGGTTGTTAGAGATATTGGAGGCGAGAATGCTGACGTTAAATGGGTGAAAAAAATGTTTCCAGAAAATCCAAGGCATCCTGTGCCATGTTAATCATAGCAGGGTTAGTTGCTTCCTAACGCGAGGTGAACCCCGAGTAAATTATTACGCCCTGCCCAGTTTGCCACGAAGCGATACTATAATTGTTAAAAGTATCAAATGAAAAGAAAATATTATGGAGTCTACAATTATTAATGGACGGGCTGTTGCTGATGAAGTGTTGGCATCGTGCGCCACAAAAATTTCGCAGGGGGACGTTGTCCCCGGACTAGCCGTTATCATTGTTGGGGATAATCCGGCGTCGCAAGTTTATGTTCGCAACAAAGTTCGTGCTTGCGAAAAAGCTGGGTTGCATTCAGAAAAATACGCCTTGTCTGTCGACGTTAGCGAAGTGGAATTATTGGGCAAAGTTGCGCAACTCAATGCTGACCCCGCTATTCACGGTATTTTGGTGCAACTTCCCCTACCCGCGCATATTAATGAAGACAAGGTACTTACCGCCATTGCCGCTCACAAAGATGTGGACGGTTTTCATCCTGAAAATATAGGGCGGCTGGTAGCAGGATTACCCGGATTACGTCCGTGTACTCCCGCCGGATGTATGGTGTTATTGGAGCGCGCTGGTGTTTCGCTGTCAGGTAGTCGAGCGGTGGTGATAGGGCGTAGTAATATTGTCGGCAAACCAATGGCATTGATGCTTATTAATGCGGGCGCCACTGTCACCGTATGTAATTCCAAAACACCATCATTGGCGGCGACGGTGCAGCAGGCAGACATTGTTATCGCTGCTGTTGGTCGTCCGCGGTTAATTACGGCAGAGATGATTAAGTCCGGTGCGACGGTAATTGATGTTGGTATTAACCGTGAAGATGGCGGATTAGTTGGTGATGTGGATTTTGAGTCGGTGCGTACGGTGGCGGGTGCTATTACGCCTGTTCCCGGTGGTGTCGGACCGATGACTATAGCTATGTTGGTATCTAACACTTTGCAAGCTGCTATCGCATGACCGCTTCGGTGGTTGCAAAGCCTGCGATGAGGGTGGATCAGGTTTGTAAATATTTTGGTAATCGTATCGCAGTGGACGGTGTGTCTTTTACAGCTGCCGCCGGCGAGTGCTTGGGTATTTTAGGACCCAACGGTGCCGGTAAGTCTACGTTGTTGCGCATTTGTTTGGGAGTGTGCGAGCAAGATGCTGGCACCGTACAATTGTTAGATTATGACATTCCAGTACAAGCGTTGGCAGCACGGCGGCGAATTGGTGTGGTGCCGCAAAAAGATACGTTAGATCCAGATTTTAGCTGCGCTGAAAATTTGGCGGTATATATGTCATATTTCGGTTTGCCGCGCAATGATCGAGTAATTGACGAATTAATGAATTTTGCCGGCTTGTCGTCTCGCGAAACGGCGCCTATTACGCAGTTGTCGGGTGGTATGCAGCGGCGGCTGACTTTGGCGCGAGCTTTGGTGAATAACCCTGACGTTATTTTTTTAGATGAGCCAACTACCGGTTTGGATCCGCAGGCGCGGCACTTGATTTGGGAGCGATTACGTCAACTGCGAGCTGCAGGTAAAACGTTGTTGCTTACCACTCACTTTATGGAGGAGGCCGAACGTTTGTGTGACCGTTTGATTGTCATGGACGAAGGTAAAATTATTGCTGCCGGCACGCCTGACACTTTAATACGAGAGAATGTAGAGTCAGAAGTGGTTGAAGTGTATGGTGATACCGCTCACGACTGGCTGGATGAACACGCCGACATCACTGGACGTAGGGAAGATTTTGGTTATTTGTCGTATTGTTATGTAGACGAAGCGGCGCCGTTAATTGACTCTTTGCGAGCGGTTTCTCTGCGTTTTTCTCATCGCCAGGCCAACATGGAAGACGTGTTTTTGCGCTTGACTGGGCGCGCCTTGCGCGAATGAATCGCTGGTTGCCGCCGATGCCCAGCCGCCGTATGTGGCGATTGGTGGCGCGTAACGCACGAGTATGGCGCAAGTTGATGGGATCTTCCATTGCTACTCATTTGGCTGATCCGGTGATTTATTTTTTGGGTTTTGGTTTGGGCGTGGGTTCTCTTATCGGCGACGTTAACGGAGAATCGTATTTGCAGTTTATCGCCGCTGGCATGGCAGGCTATACGGTACTCAACAGCGCTAGTTTTGAGGGGTTGTATTCGGCGTTTACCCGCATGCACGTTCAGCGTACGTGGGAATCTATTCTCAATACTCCGATGACGCTGGATGACGTCATTTTTGGTGAATGGTTGTGGGCTGCGCTTAAAGGACTATTTGCCGGTACTGCTGTGTTGCTAGTAATTTCAATTTTTCAATTGGCAGTGTATCCGACAGCATTGCTTGTGATTCCGTGTATGGTCGTGGCGTGCTTAGCGTTTTCGGGCATGGCGTTGGCATTTAACTCCATTGCACCGGGCTACGAATTTTTCTCTTTTTACTTTTCGCTATTTATTGCGCCGATGATGATTTTATCCGGCGCTTTTTTTCCAGTGGAAGCGATGCCTGCTCCTTTGCAGGTGGTTTCTGCTGTGTTGCCATTGCGATATATGGTGGACTTGGCACGGCCTCTTCTGGTTGGAGAATTCCCTGAATCTTTTTTGTTGCCGATTTTTGTATTATTGGCATATGCACTTGTGGGTTTGTGGGTTCTCTTATCGGCGACGTTAACGGAGAATCGTATTTGCAGTTTATCGCCGCTGGCATGGCAGGCTATACGGTACTCAACAGCGCTAGTTTTGAGGGGTTGTATTCGGCGTTTACCCGCATGCACGTTCAGCGTACGTGGGAATCTATTCTCAATACTCCGATGACGCTGGATGACGTCATTTTTGGTGAATGGTTGTGGGCTGCGCTTAAAGGACTATTTGCCGGTACTGCTGTGTTGCTAGTAATTTCAATTTTTCAATTGGCAGTGTATCCGACAGCATTGCTTGTGATTCCGTGTATGGTCGTGGCGTGCTTAGCGTTTTCGGGCATGGCGTTGGCATTTAACTCCATTGCACCGGGCTACGAATTTTTCTCTTTTTACTTTTCGCTATTTATTGCGCCGATGATGATTTTATCCGGCGCTTTTTTTCCAGTGGAAGCGATGCCTGCTCCTTTGCAGGTGGTTTCTGCTGTGTTGCCATTGCGATATATGGTGGACTTGGCACGGCCTCTTCTGGTTGGAGAATTCCCTGAATCTTTTTTGTTGCCGATTTTTGTATTATTGGCATATGCACTTGTGGGTTTGTGGGTGGCTACCGTACTCACGAGGCGGCGGTTGTTGTCGTGAGACGCTAAGCAGATTAATATTTAAAAACAGGAGCTACTTTTAAATAGTTTATTATCATAAAAATATTTTTTATTCTTACGAAACGCTATTTTTTAGATGTTGATGTGCTTGATAAAAACAATAGAGACATATTTTATTAGCAATAAAATATGTGGTTAATATTTAAGGTTTATTTGGTATTTTTGTTATGTTGAACACAAAACAAATAGCCATAAATTAACGTAATCCTTTATAATCAAACGGTGATGGCATCCTCATCAATCAGCGCGGATTATGTTATCGTTGGTGCTGGTTCGGCTGGGTGTGCGCTGGCGTGGCGACTTGGTAAAGCAGGTTGTGATGTGTTGGTGATAGAACATGGCGCGCCGGATCGCGGAATATTAATTAACATGCCGGCAGCATTGCCTTATCCGATGAACATGCCGCGCTATGACTGGGGATATGCTACCGAACCCGAGGCTCACATGAATAATCGGAGCATGGCTTGTCCGCGGGGGAAAGTTTGGGGTGGCTCATCTGCCATTAACGGCATGGTTTATGTGCGCGGCCATGCTCAAGATTTTAACGGCTGGGCTACTGCGGGCGCTGCAGGTTGGGCGTTTGCCGATGTGTTGCCCTATTTTATGCGCATGGAGAATGCTCATGATGGACAGCTGAATTGGCGCGGTACCGATGGTCCTTTGCATGTCACTCGTGCAGCACAACGTAACCCGCTACCGGAAGCTTTTATTGCTGCAGGGCGAGAGTTGGGGCTGGGTTTTACTGCTGACTACAACGGTGAATGTCAGGAAGGTATTTGTCAGTTTGAACAAACCATCTGGCGCGGACAACGTTGGTCGGCGGCGCGCGCTTATTTGCGGCCGGCTTTGCGTCTGCCCAATGTGCGGTTGGTACGAGCACTGGCGCGACGTGTGATAGTTAATAAAACTCATGCCGTTGGCGTGGAAGTTCGCCAAGGAAATGCCATTAACGTGATTCACGCACGGCGTGAAGTAATATTGGCGTCGTCTGCCATTAATTCACCTAAACTATTAATGTTGTCCGGTATTGGCGAGCCTAAAAAATTAACTAAATTGGGCATCGGTGTGGTGGTTGCCCGTGCCGGAGTCGGGTACAATTTGCAAGACCATTTGGAAGCTTATGTACAACAGGCGTGTACGAAGCCAGTTACGCTCAATCGAAAATTAGATTTGCTGTCTAAAGGATTGATAGGTGCTCGCTGGCTGTTGCGTAAAGACGGCGATGGCGCGACGAATCATTTTGAGGCGGGTGCTTTTTTGCGTTCTCCAAATGCGGCATACGCCGATATTCAATTTCATTTTTTGCCTGCTGCCATTCGTTATGATGGCAAGGCTGCTGCAACGGCGGATGGCTTTCAGGCACATGTTGGTCACATGCGCTCTGCCTCACGTGGCTGGGTAAAATTACGTGATGCCGATCCCGAGTCACCGCCGCGCATTTGTTTTAACTACATGTCTTGCGATGAAGATTGGCGGCATTTTCGCCATTGTATTCGCTTGGCGCGTGATATTTTTGCCCAGCCAGCACTGGCCGAGTTTTGTGGCGAACGCTTAGCTCCCGTCGGTGAAAGTGATGCGGAACTGGATGATTTTGTGCGCCAATCAGCAGAATCAGCTTATCATCCTTGTGGCACGTGCAAAATGGGAGCGCCAGATGATCCGCAGGCGGTAGTAGATTCGGAATGCCGTGTTTTGGGGATGAATAATTTGCGAGTTGTAGACTCGTCAATTTTTCCGCGTATTCCCTATGGTAATCTCAATGCGCCTTCCATTATGGTGGGAGAAAAAGCGGCGGATCATATTTTAGGAAAATTATTACCGCGAGATGAGCGTTGACTCAACCCTACTGATATATAAAAGTGACTTGGTGGCATTGGAAAACAATTAACGCTAAGCTTTTTAGTGTCAACACCAATTTAACAAAGCACGGAGTTTTGTAACTTTGACAATCAGCGCAATGAGTGTGGAAATTAAAACTTTAGTTCGTTCAAGCGTGTGTGATATGGTGCTAAATAATATTAAATTAATTACCATTTCACGAGTATGCTTAGCATGAGAAAAGAGTATTTAAATAATTTTTATAGTTTCAAAGTTAAGCGGATGTTGTCAGAATAATATCTATGTCGCTGCCGTTTAACTGTGTGAATAAAGGCGCTTTATATTGTGCGATAAGAATTTTGTGAGGGTAATGTAAATGGAGTATATTTCGCATAAGTAATAAATACCGGTTGATTTATTAGGAGAGAGACCATGAGTACTAGTTTGCGAACCACGCCGAATTTTCCTCAAGGAAAACCGGATGAATACATTTGTTTGAAAGATGAGCCTGCCTTTGATGCAACACGGCATTTGGCGTTAACCAAGCCGGAATCCGTTTTTTCACTGGACGATTTGGGATATAAAGAAGAGGAAGTTCACGCTTGTCCCTCGTCGTTGGCATTGACATCGGCTTTTCGCATTTTTTCCGATGAAGGAGTGGCGGTAATGCAGGAGCTTGCTATGCGCATGAAAAGCAATCGCAATCAGGCGGCGGCTACCGGTGCCAACCGTCTAGGCTCATACATCCGCGGTGCCGGCTATCGTTCGCAATTTGTGCGTGACTTTTGCGATTGTCCAGAGTGGTTGGATTTTTTGTCCGAACTTGCTGGTGTGCGATTGGGGCGTCATTCGGTACCGGCAGTGGCATGCGGCATTAATTATGCGCCAGAAGATATTACCCGCGCTATTGATACATGGCATGTGGATTCAGTGTCTTTTGATTCCGTCATTTTGCTCAATGATCCGACCACCTTTGAGGGCGGGGAATTTCAATATTTTCATGGGACTAAAGCGGAGGGAGAGGCATTACTTGGAGTTAGTGGCGAAACCGGTACACAATCTGGGTTGCCCGTTGAACGGGTGAGCAGCATGAATTTTCCGGCAGCAGGATATGGCTTTATTCAACAAGGCAATATGGTATTTCATCGCGCTTGTCGGTTGCTGGCGTATGCTGAGCGCACAACGCTGTTGCCCTCTTTTGTGGTTTTGGAAGCCGATAAAGATGATGGCACTAATGTAGCGGTAATGAGTAAATGGGCGGATCCGGGAATGCTTGCCGAATTGGCTCGGCATGAAGCTTGGCAGACCTGTGGCAGGTTACAGCGCCTGATTGATTCTTTACCGCTGGATGCATCGCCGAAAATCATTGCTGCAGAAACAGAAGCGGCAATTGCCGACATTAGTTGCTATGCGGCACAACTGCGTTCCGAATCGCCGCATTAGTAGGATATTTGGTGTCATCGTATTTGATAACCGGAGCAGGCGGTTGTATTGGTGCTTGGATTATCAAACAGTTGCTAGATGCTGGCGAGCAAGTTGCGGCGTTTGACATTTCCTCTGATCGGCGGCGGCTGGAGTTGCTGTGTGATGATGCTGCCGAAGCCCGCACTGTCGCTTGGGAAGTTGGAAATATTGCTAATGCCGATGATGTGCTACGGGCGGTGGCGCGTTTTGAGCCAGAGGCGATTATTCATTTAGCGGCGCTGCAAGTACCCTTTTGTAAAGCGGACCCAGTGTTGGGCGCGCAAGTAAACGTGGTTGGAACCGTGAACATTTTTGAAGCGGCAAAGCAACACAACATTAAGCGCGTTGTTTATGCCAGCTCAGTCGCTGCCACGGCAATGGGAACACAAACGTCATGGTTGGAAACATTGTATGGCGCTTACAAGGTGTGTAATGAACAGACAGCGAGGGTATACTGGTCTGAAAATGGTGTCTCTAGTGTAGGCATTCGCCCCAGCGTTGTGTACGGTCCAGCACGTGATCAAGGAATGAGCGCTAAGCCTACACAAGCGATGTTGGCGGCAGTGGCAGGCAAACCTTTTGTGATTCCTTTTACTGGCACGGTGGGATTTGTTTATGCGGCAGAAGCGGCATCAGCATTTATTCAAGCGGCGACCAAAGAGCGAAGTGGTGCAGCAGTATTTGATCTGAACGGTACTCCCCAAACCGTTGCCGACGTGGTTAAGATGCTTATTTCTCATTATCCGGAGGCGGATATTCGTTGTGAAGGTGAGCCATTGCCGTTTCCTGCAGATATGAGTGACAGACCGCTACGTGCCTATATTGGTGATTATGAACGGATTGATTTTGTGGATGGGATGACACAAACTTTGGCGATGTTTTCTCGTCGGTTAGGGGAAAACAGAATTGATACGGTATTTCAGTGAAAGGGACTTTATGAAGCTTGTTCGTTTTGGGGAGATCCAGCGGGAAAAGCCCGGTGTTATAGATGCTACTGGCGTATTGCGTGATGCTTCCAGCATTATTGATAAGTGGAGTGGAAATGCGTTGGATGATGATTCGCTTGCTCGGGTACGAGCGGCTATGGAGGAATTACCGATAGTCGACTCTTCTCCTCGCTTGGGTGCACCAGTGTGTGATGTCGGCAAAGTAGTGGGTATTGGACTCAACTATCGCGCTCACGCTGCCGAGGCCGGACTGGACGTGCCGATTGATCCGATTATTTTCCTGATGGCACCGACGGCGATTAACGGTCCTACCGATGATATTATTTTGCCACGCGGGAGCGTAAATACTGACTGGGAAGTTGAGTTGGCGGTTATTATCGGCAAAGGAGGCGCTTATATTGCGCCGGAAGACGCACTGTCACATGTGGCGGGTTATTGTGTTGCCAATGATGTGACGGAGCGAGACTATCAACTGAACCGCGGTACGCAGTGGACAAAAGGTAAAAGTGCCGACACTTTTTTGCCGTTAGGTCCTATACTGGTTACTCGTGATGAAGTGCCTGATCCGCAAAATTTACATTTAGAATTGTTTCTCAATGGTGAACTGCAGCAAAGAGGCCATTCTGCTGATATGATTTTTACTGTGGCAGAATTAATTTCGCGCGTGTCTGAGTACATGTCGTGGCAACCGGGTGATGTGATGATTACTGGGACGCCGCCGGGTGTCGGACTGGGCATGTCGCCGCCACAATTTTTACGTGATGGCGATATGCTTTGCTTGCGGATTAACAATTTTGGCGAGCAGTGTGCTCGGGTGCGAGCAGCGCAATGATGAAATTGCCAAATGGAACTACTGCGGTTGTTACTGGAGCGGCGCAAGGCATCGGGTTGGCAATTGCGCGGCGTTTGATTGGAGCAGGAGCTCGTGTTGTTGTCGGAGATATCAAGCCACCGACGGTAACGGAAGATTTTTTATTTAAGCAAACTGATGTGGCGGATGAAGAGAGCGTTCGCGCACTCGTTGCTACGGCGGTTGAAGCCGGTGGATTGGACATTTTTATTAATAATGCGGGTATTGCTGTTGAGAAAACCATAACGGACACTACCGTTGATGAGTGGGATAGGGTAATGGCGGTTAATGTTCGTGGCGTGTTTCTTTGTGCCAAACATGCCATTACCGCTATGCGCAAGTGTGGCGGAGGCGCTATTGTTAATATTGGTTCCATTGAAGGGTTAGGTGCCAATGCTTCCCATGCTGCTTACGCAGCATCCAAAGGAGCGGTGCATGCACTCACCCGCAATATTGCGTTGGAAGCCGGTGCTGACGGAATTCGCTGTAATGCAATTGCGCCGGGCTGGATAGATACGCCGTTCAATGATAATTTAATCTCCCAATATCCAGACCCAGAGCGGGCGCGTGCTGCCATTAGTGGGTTGCATCCAGTTGGACGGTTGGGAACTCCTGATGACATTGCCGAAATGGCGTTGTGGTTGGCGAGCGATGCCTCAACTTTTGTTAGCGGGCAAGTTGTTGTCTGCGATGGTGGGCGAACGGCGCGGCTGCCGTTGCCGGCGTTATGAAAATGTTATCTGGGCTAGCGCGCGACTGGGGCGGTGCTGTCGCTGTTGTTACTGGTGCCGGCGGCGGTGTGGGTGAAGCGGTTAGCCGACAGTTGGCGGTGGCGGGAGCTAGCTTGTTACTAGTTGGGCGCGATGAAAAAAAAATATGTCGAGTGAGTGACTCGCTGGGTGCCGAAATTGACGTGATGGTGCTAAGCGGTGACGTTGGAGATTCTGATTTTTGTCGCCGCGTAATTGAAGAAACGCAAAGCCGTTTTGGTCGCTTGGATGTGCTGGTCAATAATGCGGGCGTCATGCATCGCGGTCCGGCGGAGCAAACTTCAGATGAAGATTGGGCGCGGGTCATGCGCGTTAATGTGGACGGCGTTTTTTATCTCAGTCGCAATGCCGTAGGGATAATGCGGCAACAGCAAGGTGGTGCTATTGTTAACGTCGGTTCCACATTGTCGTTGGTGGGGGCGTCTGGGTTGGCGGCGTATTGCACAAGTAAAGGTGCTGTGGCTCAGCTTACACGCGCAATGGCGCTAGAATGCGCGATTGACGACATTACCGTTAACGCGGTGTGTCCAGGGGCGATTGATTCGCCAATGTTATATTCTGAATATCCGACAGGTACCGACGTCGATGCGGTGTGCGCCCGCAATGCGGCGCTCATCCCCAAAGGGGTTGTCGCTACCGCTGATGAAGTAGCACGCGCAATTGTATTTTTGGCATCCGAACCGCATATTACTGGCGCGTTGCTGTCGGTAGACGGCGGCTATGTGGCGCAATAGTGCGGCACGTCACAAAATAAAAATGATTGATTTTCATATTTTTAAACGGTTTTTTCGTTATAAGTGGTATATTGAACAAAGAGATGAGTGAGCCTGTTGTTAGTTGCCAGCGGTTGTGGAAAATTTTCGGTGATAAAGCGGCCGCCGCTTTATCTGCTGTGCGTGAGCAAGGCATGGAAAAACAGGAAATATTTGAACGTTTTGGTTGTGTTGTCGGTGTTGCCGATGTGTCGTTTGATGTATATGAGGGAGAAATTTTCTGTGTCATGGGGTTATCCGGTTCGGGTAAGTCAACTCTCATTCGCCATATTAACCGTCTGATTGAACCCACCGCCGGAGATGTCTTTATTGAGGGCGAAAACATCAGGAAATTATCCGCCGAAGCGTTGCGTGAATTGCGTGCTCGAAAAATAGGGATGGTTTTTCAACACATGGCGCTGTTGCCGCACCGTAATGCGCGTGAAAATGTTGCATTGCCGTTGGAAATTCGAAATGTAGATAAGCATATGCGTCGGGAAGTTGCCGACCGAGCATTGGAGACGGTAAATTTATCCGGCTGGGAGGAGCGCTATCCCGATGAATTGTCTGGCGGAATGCAGCAACGAGTAGGGTTGGCGCGTGCACTTGCTGCCGACCCGAATATTCTTTTGATGGATGAGCCATTTTCGGCTTTGGATCCGCTGATTCGCCGGCAATTACAAGACCAATTTTTAGAATTGGCAAAAAAAATGCGTAAAACCACTATTTTTATTACCCACGATTTGGATGAAGCTATTCGCATTGGCAATCGTATCGCAATTATGAAAGATGGTGCATTAGTGCAAGTAGGTACTCCGGAAGCAATTGTTGCTGCACCTGCCGATGACTATGTTTCCGATTTTGTCGCTAATGTGTCCAAACTTCATCTCATCACTGCCGGACGCATCATGGACCCGATAGATTCTGTTACTGAGAATTATAGCGATTGGCCGGTCGCTCCACTAGATGCTTGTTTGGATGAATTGGTTGATATTTCCGTTAACACGGCGTTCCCTATCGTCATCAAATCCGGCGAGCAAACGCTGGGGGTAGTCACTCAAAAAAACCTATTGCGCGGCGTTCAAGGGCGTTTTGATAGTGCGATGGATGAGGACGTGCACAATGGCGGCTGAAAACGCAAAATTTGATTTTTTGAACCCATTTGATTTTATTCATTTTCCGTTGGAAGACTGGGCTGATGGAGTCAAAGAATGGGCGTTTGCTAATCGTTCATTTTTCCGCCCACTGCGTGAACCACTGGATTGGATGATTAACAATATTGAAGCAATATTGCAGTCATCTCCCCAGTTAGTTATTATGTTGGTTATAGGCGCTGTTGCATGGCAGTCGGCGAACTGGAGGGTTGGTCTGCTTGTTGTTGCTGCACTGACGATGATGGGCGTTATTGGGGCTCAGTCGTGGGGATTGGCGATGACAACGTTGGCGGTTGTTATTTCGTCAGTGATTTTGTGCGTGCTTGTTGGATTTCCTCTCGGCGTGTTAGCAGGTAAAAGCGATGGGGTAAATGTTGTGTTGCGACCAATACTGGATACTATGCAAACAATACCGGCTTTTGTTTATCTTATTCCGGTGGTGCTGTTGCTTGGCATTGGCAATGTGCCCGGAGTTATTGTTACTGTAGTGTTTGCTATGCCACCACTAGTTCGACTAACATCGTTAGGCATCCGTCAGGTTAACCCACATATTGTTGAAGCTATGCACGCATTTGGCTCTACGCCGCGGCAGGTGCTTTTTAAAGTGGAAATACCGATGGCAGCGCCGACAATCATGGCGGGGCTTAACCAAACGCTCATGCTTTCTTTATCTATGGTGGTTATTGCCTCCATGATTGCGGTCAAAGGGTACGGTAACGAAGTATTGCGTGCTATCGGGCGGTTGGATGCGGGCAAGGCCATTGTTGGCGGCGTTGGCATTGTGTTACTGGCAGTTGTGTTAGATCGAATTACACAAGGGCTTGGATCTTCTAAACGTGCCCGCGGAAACCGTCATTGGTATGAGCAAGGTCCAGTCGGACTGGTACGCACGATGTTACTTTTTTTACAATTAAACAGGAAAAAAACATGACAAAAAATGACTCAAAGATTTATAAAACGGCCGTTGGTGCATTAGCGTCGCTGGCTCTCATGCTTTCACCGGCGGTGGTGGCGGATGAGCCTGGTTCCGGAATAACCGTACGACCGGTGGAGGGTACCAACATTGAAGAAAAATTCCAGCATCGGATTTTGTATCGTGCGTTGGAAGCGTTGGGATACGAAATTGCTGAACCGCAAGAAGTAGAGTATCAAACCATGCATTTGGTTATCGGTGCTGGTGATAACGATTTTAGTGCAGTGCATTGGGATCCTTTGCATCAAGCATTTTATGATGAGTCTGGTGGCGGCAAAACATTGCGGCGTGTTGGCTCGCTGGTTGCGGGTGCATTGCAGGGCTATCTGGTGGACAAGGAAAGTTATGAGGCTGGTATAACTAATCTAGGTGATTTAAAAAATCCTAGCATTGCCAAGCGGTTTGACGGCGACGGTGATGGCAAAGCCGATTTAACTGGCTGTGTGCCGGGTTGGGGTTGTGAGCGAGTTATTGAGCATCATCTGGATGAATACGGATTGCGTGACACGGTTGTTCACAATCAGGGTGCTTATTCAGCGATTATTGCTGATACTATTGCACGTCACAATCAGGGTGAACCAATTGTTTACTATACTTGGACTCCTTATTGGGTTAGTGGGGTATTGATTCCTGGTGACAATGTGGAATGGTTAGAAGTTCCATATTCTTCATTGCCTGACGATCGCAAAGATAATACGGTATTTCAAGACAAAAATTTGGGCTTTGCAGTTAATAGTTTGCGCGTGATTGCCAACGAATCATTTTTGCAAAGCAACCCTGCAGTGGAAAAATTATTTGAAGTAGCAACTATTGATATCAATGACGTGTCGTTGCAAAACAGTAAAATTCGTGACGGTGAAGATTCAAGCGCGGATATTGACCGTCATGTAGAAGAGTGGATTATAAATAACCGCGCGGACTTTGATGCTTGGTTAGCAGCGGCTCGTAAGGCAGCACAATAAATCCATGACGGTGAGGGGGAGGATGTGCAAAGGAATATCGCGTTTTTGTTTGGCGAAAAAGTGAAAACTCTTTTTATGTCAAAACTCAAACCGATATTCTGGTACGGCACGTGGAGTAGCGTCGGTGACGATGGTTATTTAGGAGCGGATGATTAATTATTGAAAAATATTATCATTATTTACCCGCGCTGTTAAAAACAAACCGGTTGCGTTTTTTAAAAAATCTTGCCGTCGCTTTATACTATTCTAGATGATATTTTCTCAAGAGTTTTGGCGTCGTCGGGGGGTGATAAATTGGCTTCTGCTGCCGTTGGCGGAAATATTTGGATTGGTGTCACTGGTTCGTCGTGAACTATATCGTTGCGGTGTGTTTTCGGCGGAACGGGCAGGAGTGCCGGTTATTGTGGTGGGAAATATTGTTGCCGGTGGCGGTGGTAAAACTCCTATTGTTATCGCTTTGGTGCAGGCTTTGCAAGCGCGGGGGCTGATTCCTGGGGTGGCAGCGCGCGGTGTTGGCGGCAACAATGAGGGTGTGTTAATGGTGGAAGACGACACTGATTGGCGGCGTTGTGGTGACGAACCGTTACTTGTGCGTCGCCGTACTGGAGCGATGGTTTGTGTGGCGCGGCGGCGTATTAATGCGGTGCGGCAATTGTCAGCGGCGGGATGCGATGTTATTCTTTGCGATGATGGGTTGCAGCATTATGCGTTGCGGCGTGACATGGAAATTTGTGCTGTTAATGGTGCTTTTGGCTTGGGTAATGGTTGGCTGTTGCCGGCTGGCCCCTTACGTGAAAGTTGCCGCCGGCTACACCGCTGCGATTGGGTGGCAGTTAGCGGTGAAGAAGAAGTCGCTTTCAATCATCCGAAAATGGCGCGAGTAATTATTGAAACTGACGGTATTTACGCATCGTCGTTACCGGATAAAAAATTAACTGCTGCGGATTTTGCTGATCAAAGAGTTGTTGCTGTCGCGGGTATTGCGTCACCGCAGCGATTTTTTGATAAATTGCAAAAAATGGGGATACAGACTCAGTTGGAACGTTCGCTGCCTGATCATGGTCGTTTAGCAGATGTCGATTTTTTCACGCTCGCCGCCGACGCGGTGGTGATGACTGAAAAAGATGCGATAAAATATCCGCAAGAGGACAAGCGCCTATATGTGTTGTGTATTCGTGCTGTATTACCGCCGGAGTTGATAGACTCGGTAATTAATAAAATATATGGATTCTGAATTTTTACAAATTCTCGTGTGCCCGCTGTGCAAGGGCAAATTGGATTACCGTCCCGAAGAGAGGCGGTTTATCTGCCATGCCGATCGGCTAGTGTTTCCCATAACCGAAGATGGTATTCCCGTACTGCTGGCAGAAGAGGCGGCGCCGTTGAGTGATGATGCGACCGTGTCACCGGACAAAGATACATCGCGGAAATAATGTCTTTTTTAGTTATTGTGCCGGCGCGGCGCGGTTCCACACGCTTACCCGACAAGCCTTTGGAAGATATCGGCGGCAAGCCTATGTTGGTGCGTGTGTTGGAGTGTGCTGCTGCATCCGGCGCATTGCGCGTGTTGGCGGCGGTAGATGATGAGGTGCTGGTAAATGTAGTGCGTCGGGCGGGATTTGAAGCGGTGTTGACTGGCGAGTGTGATTCGGGATCAGCTCGCGTGGCAGTAGCGGCAGATCAATGTGGGTTGTTGGATAGCGATATTGTTGTTAATTTACAGGGTGATGAACCGTTTATGGAGCCGGCATTGGTGCGCGATGTGGCGGGGCTGTTAGCGAGACGTAGTGATTGTGTGTGTGCCACCGTTGCGCGCCCATTGTGCGGTACAGAAGAATTTAACGATCCTGCAGTTGTTAAAGTTATTGGCGATGCCGATGGAACGGCGCGTTATTTCAGTCGTGCTCCCATCCCGCATTTACGGGAGGGAGGAGTTCCAAAAATGGCGCGAGCACATGTTGGTCTGTACGCTTATCGGATGGCATTTTTGCGGCGATTGTTGACATTGTCTCCTGCTCCCACCGAATTGGCGGAGTGTCTTGAGCAATTGCGAGTGTTATGGCATGGTTTTTCTATTGCGTTGTTAGATGGAGATTCTGCTAGTTTTGGTATAGATACGCCGGCGGATTTGGTGCGCGCGCGCGCGCGTTATCGTGCGCATTAAAAATCTGGGGTTGGTGGAATACCGCGCCACTTGGTGCGCTATGCGAGATTTTTGTGATGTCCGTACCAATGACACGGAAGACGAGTTGTGGTTATTGGAGCATCCGCCTACTTACACGCTTGGGCAAGCAGGGCGAGCTGAACACGTGTTGCGTGATAACGGTATTCCACTGGTACGGTGCGATCGCGGTGGGCAAGTAACCTATCACGCACCAGGACAGATTGTTGTTTATCTATTACTGAATTTACGGCGGCGGCGGTTGGGCTTGCGAGAGTTGGTGCGGCGTTTAGAAAAAGCGGTTATCGTTTTGTTAAGTGATTATGGAATTAGTGCCTGTGGTGATGTTACCGCTCCTGGTGTGTATGTGAGTGGATCTAAAATTGCTGCGCTGGGCTTACGCTTGCGACATGGCTGTACCTATCATGGTATGAGTTTGAATGTGAATATGGATTTGGCGCCTTTTGCCGATATTAATCCTTGCGGCTTTGTTGATTTGCCGGTCACTCAGCTGATAGATTTGAATGTTACCGATAAGATGCCGCAAGTGCGAGAGAAGTTGGTACAGCAATTGTGTAGGCAGCTGGGTGCGGATGGACCACATGTCACCTCAGTGTGATGATAAAATTCGCGCATGGAACACGTTAAACAGCGAGGTGAAGCAAAAACGGCACGCAATCCTATCAAAATTGTGCCCGTAGAAACATTGTTAAAAAAACCGGATTGGATTCGCGTAAAAGCGCCGAACAGCCCGCGATTTACCGAAATTAAGAGAATTTTGCGTCAAAATCGTTTGCATTCTGTGTGTGAAGAGGCATCGTGCCCTAACATTGGTGAGTGTTTT
Organism: Candidatus Persebacteraceae bacterium Df01; assembly: GCA_030386295.1. Taxonomy (NCBI): domain Bacteria; kingdom Pseudomonadati; phylum Pseudomonadota; class Gammaproteobacteria; order Candidatus Tethybacterales; family Candidatus Persebacteraceae; genus Candidatus Doriopsillibacter; species Candidatus Doriopsillibacter californiensis. Next base: position 303,429 of record JANQAO010000001.1, read on the forward strand.
GGCAAGGGAACGGCGACATTTATGATTTTGGGCGATTTGTGTACCCGCCGTTGTCCGTTTTGTGATGTTGGTCACGGTTCTCCACAACCACCCGATGACAATGAACCCAATAACTTAGCGCGAGTTATCGCTCAACTGCGTCTGTCGTACGTGGTGATTACTAGTGTTGACCGCGATGATTTGCTAGACGGAGGAGCCACTCATTTTGCTCACTGTATCGCTGCCGCCCGTAAGGCTGCGCCAGAGTTAAAAATTGAAATTCTCACTCCTGACTTTCGCGGGCGCAGAGAAAAAGCATTGGATGCTTTGGCTGTTGCGCCGCCGGATGTGTTTAATCACAATCTGGAAACCGTGCCGCGTCTTTATAAAAGCGCTCGTCCCGGTGCTAGTTATGACCATTCACTCAAATTGTTGCAGGAATTCAAGCGTCGTCACCCGCAAACGCCTACCAAATCAGGGTTAATGGTAGGATTGGGTGAGGAGGATTCCGAAATTTATACCGTCATGGGCGATATGCGGGAACACAATATTGACATGCTAACTATTGGGCAGTATTTGCAGCCAACACGCGGGCACTTACCGGTTAGCCGTTTTGTAACGCCGGCTACATTTGATCATTATCAAAAGTACGCACAAAAGCTGGGTTTTTCTCATGCTGCCTGTGGGCCATTGGTGCGTTCGTCGTATCACGCCGATGTGCAAGCGGATGAAGTGTTGAAAGCGGTAAACTAATTCGCTGTTAGTACTTTCCAAAGTAAGTGATTAGCGTTATTCTTTATCGCTAAATGGTTCGCCATTTTTGTGATCGGAGATTACCGCCGTTACGGTTCCTCTAGAAAAACCTCTAGATAATAAAAAGCGACTAGCCTGTGCGCGTGTTTTGGCATCTGAAAGTGCGACACGATATTTTTTTTGTAAAACACCGGCGGCACGGTCGTATTCATCAATACTGATTTCTGTTTTTAGAGCGTGGTCAATATCGTCGTCAGTCACACCACGTTCACGCAAATAATGGCGTAGTTTGATGTCGCCAAATTTTCTGCCTGCTTCTCGCACATAAGCACAAGCAAAACGCTGATTATTTAACAAGTTTTTTTCTTGTAGTCGGTTGAGGGCGGTTTCAATGTCGGCAGTGGTAAAACGGCGTATTAATTTTTGTGTGAGTTCACGACGGGAGTGTTCGCGCCGCGCTAGTAACGCAGTTGCGGTGGTTAGTGCGTTTTTGTTTACCATTGCGCTAATACTGAAGAAGTGAGCAGGCGCACGGCTAATATGGTGGTTAATGTGCCAAATACATAACGTAATAATTTTTCTGGTAATTTGGCTGTGAGATTAGCGCCAATAATAGCAAAAATCATGCTGAAGATAGCGATGTAGATAAGTGCTGGAGAATATACATAACCGATTGAGCCATCGGGCATGGCGGTATTGTTCCAGCCGCTAATAATGTAGCCGGCGGCGGCAAAGGTAGACACTGGATTGTTGAAAAATGATGAGGTACCGATGGACTTTTGCATTGATAATCCTTGTCTGGACAAAAACGGCGTAGACATAGCGCCACCGCCAATACCTAACAATGATGATAGTACTCCAATGACGCCGCCGACGCCGGTAAGCGCCAGCAGTGGCAAAGCGGGTTTGGGTTTTGAACGGCGATGTGGAAAAAACATAACATACGATACGTAAAATAAAAATAAAGACAACAATAAATTAAGCAAAGCTGCGGAAAATAAATTTGCCAAATTGCTGCCGACAAAAGCACCAACTGCTGCCCCGCCAGCGAGCATTCCGCCTAGCCGCCACTCTACTGCCCCGTGGCGGGCATGGGTGAGCAGGCTAGGAATGGAGGTTAGTGCAATTACTGCCATTGCGGTGCCTATGGCGGCGTGAGTAGCGATGGCGGGATTCATGATACTGGCAAAGGTCAGTACTAGTAGTGGTGTGATAATGGCACCGCCACCGATGCCCAGCAAGCCGGCAAAAAAACCTGCGAATGCCCCCAAGCCGGCAAACAAAGCAACATCCGGCAGGGTCATTAAATACGATTTATTTTTTGTCGCCGGTAATCAAGCGCCACTCATCATCGCTTACCGGTGTGATGGATAGGCGGTTGCCACGCCGCAAAATTAACATTTTCTCAAGTTCAGGAATGTGGCGCATATCGGCGAGCAAAAATGGTTTTTTGAGTTTGCGCACAAAAGCGATTTGTACACACCGCCAGCGCGGATTGTCTGGTGATGATTTGGAGTCATAATATTTACTGTCGGGGGCAAATTGGGTGTCGTCTGTCGCTGCTTGAGCGCAGACTTTGGCGACACCATATACTCCGGGGGCGGCACAATTGGAATGATAAAACAACGCGCCATCACCCACGTGCATGTCGTGAATCATAAAATTGCGTGCTTGATAATTGCGAATGCCAGTCCACCAATCGCGTTTGTCGCGCGCTAAGTCATCAATGGCGTAGTCGCCCGGTTCTGACTTTAGTAACCAGCGGTGCATGAGCAGCAGGCGGGAAAAAAGTCCTGCAGAGAAGGCTCGGTGGTCGCTGACCTTCGGTTCAACGATGGTCGCCTCCGCACACCGTAGGCACTTTCAGCTTGGAAAGCGCTCAATAGCGCAACGAGAATGGCAACCCAGTTTTTTATCATTGGTTCATGCCACTATATAGCGCGACCCTGCAGGGGACCGTTGGTGCGATTGAGCGCGTCTTCTATGCGCTGTGTCATCTCACCAATTAACTTGCTATCATTATAACTGTTAGCTGACGGTTTTTGCGCCTCAAAAGCAATAAGCAGAGCCGCCATGACAGCAGCGCGTTCACCGTCAGAAACTCGTGATTTGGCACGAATGTTGTCAATTTTGTCTTCTACCAGTTGTGCTGCAGCATGCATAATGTCTTCTTCTTCCTTGTCACAGGTAATGTTAAATTCATGGCGGCGAACACGGATAGTGAATTTGCTCATCAGAGGCTTTCTGGTAGACGTAACATAATGTCGTTTATTTTTTTACGAGCTCGGGCATTGTTATCGCGCAATTTTCGGTTTTCATCACGCAGTAATCGCACCTCACGGGCTAGAGCATCACAACGAGCACAAAGGTGCTCAATGCGGCTGCCTAGTGCTTTTATGTCATGAGTTGAAGTGTTTGGCATTGAGAGGATAAACAAAAGTGAATATTATCAAATGGCAAAATTCTTATATCTTACGAGGGCTTGTTCACCCCAACTAACGCGCTTGCCAGTGTCGTGATATTTTTGTTTTAGTGTGCCTGCTTTGTGCTCGGTAATTATTTTTTGGATTTTTTTTACAACACTTTGACACATAAAAAAAGCATATTTGACATTGTCTTTTACATCGCCGATTCGCCAGATACTTTTGGGGTATTTATGGAGACATCGTTGATTGTGGCAATTGTAATCACAGCTTACTTTTAATAGTGTAGCTAGGTGCATGGTGTTTTTTTTGATAGGCTATTTTTAGGGTATGACAATATCTTATCAAATTATATTAACAATTGACACAGCGAATCAAACTTTCCTTGTTGAGACCTGCGTTTTTGAAGACAACGCGCTTAAACTTAATGTTGCTATCGTCTTTCAGATAATAAAAAATGCTGTATGGGAGATAGGAATTTTCGGATGATAGTTTTGTGAGAATTTTACGCTCACGTGACAAGTTTTTTTAGTGGCTAATGGACTTAGAAAATAAATTGATTATTGCTACGCCCAAGACGATAAGTGCCATGCCGATAATGGCGGGAAAATCAGGTGTTTGTTTAAAGGCCATCATTCCTACGATGGCAATAAGCACGACCCCCAGGCCTGCCCAGATGGCGTAGGCAATGCCGACGGGAATGGTTCTGAGCACGATAGCCAAAAAATAAAATGACGCGCCATAGCTGATAATAACAAGTAGGCTTGGCCACAGTTTGGTGAATTCTTCGGACGCTTTGAGCGCGCTGGTGCCAATGACTTCGGCAATTATTGCGATGGAAAGGTATAGATAAGCCATGTGTTTTCTTTCTTAGTAGCTTTCATATAATATAGAGAAACCCAAAGTGATTTGTCCGATACTTAACTGTTTTTATGGGTACAAATACATTTTTTCTTTTTGCGTTGGGTTACTATTTATCATTTTTAGTAGGCTGTTCAGTGATTTTACTACTTCCCGCAAAAACGCCGCTAGCTTCCATGATTTTTCGGCGTAACTCAGCGGCTTCGTCGGGATGCTCCAGCATCCATTGGCGAGCATTTTCTTTTCCTTGACCGATGCGGACGCCACCCATAGAGTACCACGCACCTGATTTTTGCACCAGCTCGCGCTCCACTCCTAAGTCTACTAACTCACCTTCTTGTGACACGCCGTAGCCGTAAAAAATCTCAAACAATGCGAGCTTAAATGGCGGAGCTACTTTATTTTTGACCACTTTAACTTTGGTATCGTTGCCGATAACTTCGTCGCCTTTTTTAATTGCTGCGGTGCGGCGGATGTCTAGTCGTACCGAAGAATAAAATTTTAAAGCATTGCCGCCGGTCGTGGTTTCAGGATTGCCAAACATTACGCCGATTTTCATACGCAATTGATTGATGAAAATAACCAGTGTGCCCGCGGTGCTGATGCTACCAGTCAATTTGCGCAGTGCTTGGCTCATGAGCCGTGCTTGCAAGCCGGGTAGTGAGGCACCCATTTCGCCGTCCAACTCGGCGCGCGGTGTGAGTGCTGCTACCGAGTCAATTACCAGCACATCCAGCGAACCGGAGCGTACCAGTGTGTCGGTAATTTCTAGAGCCTGTTCGCCGTCGTCAGGCTGTGACAGCAACAACTCTTCGGTGTTCACGCCCAATTTTTTGGCATAGGCTGTGTCCAAGGCATGTTCGGCGTCTATGAATGCCGCTAAACCGCCGGCGCGCTGAGCACTGGCAATGACTTGTAGGGCGATGGTAGTTTTTCCTGACGATTCGGGGCCGTAAATTTCCACCACTCGTCCGCTGGGTAGTCCTCCGATACCGAGTGCAATATCTAGTCCCAAAGAACCGGTAGAAATTGCTTTAATGTCTTTGATGGCGTGTTCGGCGTCGCCTAGCCGCATGATGGAGCCGCGGCCATAATTTTTTTCAATTTTGTCCAGTGCTGTTTGTAGTTGCTTTCGTTTGTCGGTACTCATTAGTGTCGCCTTTCGGATATTATTACAAATGTATTTTACGCTTTTGGACCGTTCCCTATTTCATTTTGCAGTGATGCCGTCCGCCTCTTGATGCTGACTGGGTTAGAATATATAAAAGAGATAAACATTTATGAATAACAACATCATCTCATCGGACATTGACCCCGAAGAAACGCGAGAGTGGCAGGACGCGCTGGAAACAGTCATTTCTGCTGCCGGTCCTGAACGGGCGCATTTCTTGTTGGAAAAATTGATTGACCAAGCACGCCGCGGCGGTGCTTATTTACCATATTCGGCGAATACTGCCTATATTAATACGATCCCGCCCTCGCGTCAGCAGCCGTCACCGGGCAATCACGAATACGAAGCCCGCATTCGTTCTTATGTGCGCTGGAATGCGCTTGCTATGGTGGTACGCGCTAATCGCAAACCGGGCGATTTGGGCGGGCACATTGCCAGTTTTGCATCATCCGCTGTATTTTATGATGTGGGGTTTAATCATTTCTTTCGTGGGGCACTGCCAGACGCTCCCGATGAAGCTAAAGAATATGGCGATTTAGTGTACTTTCAAGGACATTCGGCGCCGGGAGTTTATGCGCGAGCGTTTTTGGAAGGTCGCATCAGTGAGGAACAATTAGATAACTTTCGTGCCGAAACTGGCGGCAAAGGTTTGCCATCTTACCCGCATCCGTGGCTGATGCCTGATTTTTGGCAGTTCCCGACCGTCTCTATGGGGCTGGGACCGATTATGGCGATTTATCAAGCGCGCTTTATGCGGTATTTGGAAAATCGCGAACTTATTCCGACAACTGATCGAAAAGTGTGGGCATTTATGGGCGATGGCGAGATGGACGAACCAGAATCGCTGGGTGCCATTTCGTTGGCGGCGCGTGAGGGGCTGGACAACTTGGTTTTTGTAGTCAATTGCAACCTGCAACGGTTAGATGGTCCGGTGCGCGGCAATGGCAAAATCATTCAAGAATTGGAAGCGGTTTTTCGCGGTGCAGGGTGGAATGTCATCAAAGTCATTTGGGGTTCGTATTGGGACACGCTATTGTATCAAGACAATCAAGGGTTGCTGCGGCGGCGTATGGAAGAGGCACTGGATGGCGATTATCAGACCTATCGTGCTAACAGCGGTGCCTACATTCGCGAACATTTTTTTGGTAAATATCCGGAGCTCAAAGCCATGGTGGCGAGTATGACCGATGAGGATATTTGGCGATTAAATCGGGGCGGTCACGATCCGCACAAGGTTTATGCAGCGTTTCATGAGGCATTTAATCATCGCGGCCAACCAACCGTTATTTTGGCCAAGACCATTAAGGGATATGGTATGGGTGATTCTGGTCAGGCGCGCAACACCGCCCACCAAAAAAAGAAAATCAGCGATGAATCGTTGCGTCGGGCGCGTGATCGTTTCAGGTTGCCGATTAAAGATGAAGATGTTGACAGTGTGCCGTTTTATAAGCCACCGGCAAGTTCACCAGAAATGCAATATTTGCAAGAGCGGACAAAAGCTATGGGCGGTGGTGTGCCGGCTCGTAAAAGCCAAGTTCCGGCGCTTGTTGTTCCGCCATTGGAGATTTTTAACGCCTTACTGAGCGATACGGGTGAGCGTGAGATTTCTACCACGATGGCTTTTGTACGAATTTTGTCGGTGTTGGTGCGCGATAAAAATATGGGGGCGCAAGTAGTGCCTATCGTCCCCGATGAATCGCGAACATTTGGTATGGAAGGCATGTTTCGGCAGTTGGGAATTTATTCTCGCCACGGACAGCTGTATCGTCCTGAAGATGCTGACCAATTAATGTTTTACCGTGAAGACAAAAAAGGGCAGATTTTGCAAGAAGGTATTTGTGAAGCCGGCGCTATGTCATCGTGGATTGCGGCGGCGACTTCATACAGTAGTTACGGATTGCCAATGCTACCGTTTTATATTTTTTATTCTATGTTTGGTTTTCAACGAATTGGCGATTTGGCGTGGGCAGCAGGCGACATGCGGGCGCGGGGCTTTTTGTTGGGTGCTACGTCTGGGCGCACCACACTCAATGGTGAAGGGCTGCAGCACGAAGACGGGCACAGCCAAGTGCAAGCGCAGTTAATTCCCAATTGTATGTCGTACGACCCCGCCTTTGCCTGCGAGCTGGCGGTGATTGTGCAAGACGGCATGCGGCGCATGCTACAAGAGCGCGAGGACGTGTTTTATTACATCACGCTACTTAATGAAAATTATCACCACATCGCCCTACCGGAAAAGTCTAATGAAAATATTTTGCGTGGCTTGCACTGCATTGCCGTAAGCGAAATTAAAAAACCGGC